>NZ_JADPKE010000051.1:15000-85215 GCF_023073795.1 Bradyrhizobium sp. 159
TATTCACCGTGGCGTGCTGATCCACGATTACTAGCGATTCCAACTTCATGGGCTCGAGTTGCAGAGCCCAATCCGAACTGAGACGGCTTTTTGAGATTTGCGAAGGGTCGCCCCTTAGCATCCCATTGTCACCGCCATTGTAGCACGTGTGTAGCCCAGCCCGTAAGGGCCATGAGGACTTGACGTCATCCCCACCTTCCTCGCGGCTTATCACCGGCAGTCTCCTTAGAGTGCTCAACTAAATGGTAGCAACTAAGGACGGGGGTTGCGCTCGTTGCGGGACTTAACCCAACATCTCACGACACGAGCTGACGACAGCCATGCAGCACCTGTGTTCCAGGCTCCGAAGAGAAGGTCACATCTCTGCGACCGGTCCTGGACATGTCAAGGGCTGGTAAGGTTCTGCGCGTTGCGTCGAATTAAACCACATGCTCCACCGCTTGTGCGGGCCCCCGTCAATTCCTTTGAGTTTTAATCTTGCGACCGTACTCCCCAGGCGGAATGCTTAAAGCGTTAGCTGCGCCACTAGTGAGTAAACCCACTAACGGCTGGCATTCATCGTTTACGGCGTGGACTACCAGGGTATCTAATCCTGTTTGCTCCCCACGCTTTCGTGCCTCAGCGTCAGTATCGGGCCAGTGAGCCGCCTTCGCCACTGGTGTTCTTGCGAATATCTACGAATTTCACCTCTACACTCGCAGTTCCACTCACCTCTCCCGAACTCAAGATCTTCAGTATCAAAGGCAGTTCTGGAGTTGAGCTCCAGGATTTCACCCCTGACTTAAAGACCCGCCTACGCACCCTTTACGCCCAGTGATTCCGAGCAACGCTAGCCCCCTTCGTATTACCGCGGCTGCTGGCACGAAGTTAGCCGGGGCTTATTCTTGCGGTACCGTCATTATCTTCCCGCACAAAAGAGCTTTACAACCCTAGGGCCTTCATCACTCACGCGGCATGGCTGGATCAGGGTTGCCCCCATTGTCCAATATTCCCCACTGCTGCCTCCCGTAGGAGTTTGGGCCGTGTCTCAGTCCCAATGTGGCTGATCATCCTCTCAGACCAGCTACTGATCGTCGCCTTGGTGAGCCATTACCTCACCAACTAGCTAATCAGACGCGGGCCGATCTTTCGGCGATAAATCTTTCCCCGTAAGGGCTTATCCGGTATTAGCACAAGTTTCCCTGTGTTGTTCCGAACCAAAAGGTACGTTCCCACGCGTTACTCACCCGTCTGCCGCTGACGTATTGCTACGCCCGCTCGACTTGCATGTGTTAAGCCTGCCGCCAGCGTTCGCTCTGAGCCAGGATCAAACTCTCAAGTTGGACTTGAACTTTGAACCGGCTGATCACAACGTTTGACGAGGTCCCACCATACTCGCGAAGCGATTCACATCGCTTGCGAACTGACCTCAATGAAGAGGCCATGGTGTTACCTTTGAAACGTGTACCGCCGAAGTCTTTCGTCCGGTCTCGATCAGAAAAGCCGAAGCTTCCCAGAAGCGAGACCCGCAAGGACTCCGCCGTCCACGTTTCTCTTTCTTCATCTTCACTTGTCAAACAGCCCGGGACCTTGGAGGCCCCAACCTTCCAGCGTGGAAGGGTTCCGACACCCTTACCGACGATGAATGACTCCAACCGACTGGTGTCGATTGTTGTGTCACTCAACAAGGTGAGGAGCATCAGTGGCGCGTTCGCTCGCCTTGGTCAGTGACCCGGCGGCGCCGCGCTCAGTGGTTGGGGTTATAGTCCCCCCTCATCGGGATTGTCAACGCCCATCGTCAACAAATCGTCGCACAGTGGATCGACGAAAAAAATTCTCGTGTTTCCAGGCAGTTAGAAGGACGGAGAACGGTCGGGCTGATGCTGTGCGAGGAAAAAACTGAAAAAAGTTTGCGCCCCCGGCGGGCTCTGGAGCGGGCTTCGGCGGCGGCTTGGGAGAGGGCTTGGGACGCCCGTCCGGGGAGGCTTCCCGCGTCCGCCCTTCAGGAAACTTTTTCCATATGAGGCGCCGTACTTGAGCCACAATCCCGCGGCGTTCTGATAAGAGACAAGCTTGAATCGCGGGGACGCCAGTGGGGGCTGCCGGCGGTTTTCATGGGTCAGAGGAAGGCGATCTTGCAGATGGCGCGGCCTTCCTCCGGCATTCGAGAGACATCGAGAGACCTTTTTCCGTTTAGCTGTTCGTAATTTCGGCCGGCCCGTCATCGGGGCCTTCTGACCGCGAACGCCTATGCGGCTTGCCCTTTTCCTGCGATACGCCTCGAAGAGGGCGACCGGGAAAAGGCTCGATACGGGGCTTTTGGGTCGTTGAATTGGGGGACTTTGGGTTGAGCCACAGGACGTCACGCAGCGCTTACGGGCGTGAGACCGGGATCATCGATCTCGGCCACGAGCCGCCGCTGTCCGTCGACGGTTCTGAGGCCGCCGTGATCGATCGCCGCCGCGTCTCGGTACAATGGTTCAGCGGGACGATTCTGACCGGACTCTGCGGCGCGGCCCTCATCGGCGGCGCCGTTTTCGCGTCGCTCGACGGCGAGATGACCTTCGCCAAGGTGCCGGAGCGGGTCGAAGGCGCGCTGCGCGGTGCATTCGGCGCAGCCGATCGCGCCGCCACGCTGCACAAGAGCGACCGCCTGCCGCCGCCAAGCGAATCCACGGCTTCGCGCAACATCGTCCGCGTCTCCACGGTCGCCCGCGTCGGCAACCGCGACGTGATGCGGGTGCGCCCGTTCGTCCGCATCGCCGGCAATCTGTCGATGACGACGAGCGATCTGTCGGCGAAGATTCCGCCGTTCAACGCCCAGCGCATGCTCACCGACGTCGGCTCCGATCCGAAGACCGCCTCCGACGACCCGAACAATCCCGAAGCCGTCGAGCCCGACGCCGAGGTCTCCTTCGTCACCAAGGACCTGTCGCCGGTGCTGCCGAAGGCCAAGATTTCCGCGGTGGTGGCGCTCGACGACATCCTGATGCGGGTGCGCGATGCCGCCAATTGGCGCGGCAATGGCGGGGTGCGCTACGCCTCGCTCGCCAATGCCGCCGCCGACGTCTCCGGCGCGACCGGCGCCTCCGACATCAAGATGGCCTATGCCACCGAAGTATCGCGGTCCGATCCCTATGCCGGCTTCGAGACGCGCGTGGTGCCGGAAAACGTCACGCTGCTGCCCAAGACCAAGGAGCAGATCACCGGCGGCAATCCCAACGGCGAACGCGTCCACATGGTCAAGAAGGGCGACAGCGTCGCTGGCGTGCTGCGCGATCTCGGCGCCACCGCCGACGAGATCAAGGCGATCACCGCAACGCTCGGTCCGCGCGGCCGCGACGGCGGCCTGAAGGAAGGCGAGAAGCTCCGCATCCTGATGGCGCCCGCAAGCCCCGGCGCGCGCCTGCAGCCCTACCGCGTCGTCGTCGCCAACGACACCATGGTCGAGGCGATCGCGGCGCTGTCCGATCTCGGCAAATACGTCGCGGTCGACGTCTCCAGCATGAACACCGTCACCGACGCCGCGGCCAACGCCAACAGCGACGACGATGACGACGATGACGGCTCCGGCGTGCGGCTCTATCAGAGCATCTACGAGACCGCGATGCGCAACAAGGTGCCGATGCCTGTCATCGACGACATGATCAAGATCTACTCCTACGACGTCGATTTCCAGCGCAAGGTGCAGCCGGGCGATTCCTTCGACGTGTTCTACGCCGGCGAGGACGAGGGCGTGACCGCCAGCGAGAAGAATGAGGTGCTGTTCGCTTCGCTCACCGTCGGCGGCGAGACCAAGAAATACTACCGCTACCAGAGCCCCGACGACGGCGTCGTCGACTACTACGACGAGACCGGCAAGAGCGCGAAGAAGTTCCTGGTCAGGAAGCCCGTCAACAACGCCATCATGCGCTCCGGCTTCGGCGGCCGCCGCCATCCCATCCTCGGCTACGTGAAGATGCACACCGGCGTCGACTGGGCCACCGCCTACGGCACGCCGATCTTCGCCTCCGGCAACGGCATGATCGAGAAGGCCGGCCCCGAGGGCGGCTACGGCAAGTACATCCGCATCAAGCATGCCAACGGCTACGAGACCGCCTACGGCCACATGTCGGCCTTCGCCAAGGGCATGGAAGTCGGCAAGAAGGTGCGCCAGGGCCAGGTGATCGGCTTCGTCGGCTCATCCGGCCTGTCGACCGGCCCACACGTCCACTACGAGATCCTGGTCAACGGACGGTTCGTCGACCCGATGCGGGTAAAGCTGCCGCGCGGGCGCTCGCTGGAGGGCCCGATGCTGGCGAGCTTCGAGAAAGAGCGCGACCGGCTCGACGGCATGATGAGCGGCCGCGGCGGCGCGATCGCGAGGATGTCGGATGCGACCGGCGGGCCGTTACAGGTGACGAACCGCTAAATCGGCACGGCCGGGCGCTACCTCACAACGTCAAGTTTCGTTTGCCAAAGCCGCTTGACGGGCGAATACTTTCCGAAAAATGGGAGGTCTCGCCATGAAGAACAGGCTCGCCTGCGCAGCCCTGGTTGCTGCAGTTTTCTCCATCACGAGCGCATCGGCTGAGACCTTGCCGGCAAGCTGGGAGGTCACCAAGCTCGTCCCGGGCTCCGCATTCCACGGCGTCCATGGGCTTGGCATCGACAAGGCCGGCCATCTGTTTGCCGGCAGTGTCGCCGGCGCCGCGCTCTACGAGGTCGACATCGCAGGCGGCACGGCCAAGATCGCGATCCCCGCTCCGATCGGAATGGCCGACGACATCGCGTTCGCGCCCGACGGCACCATGGCCTGGACCGGCTTCCTCGCCGGCGATCTCTATGCACGCAAGGGCGACGGCCCGATCAAGAAGCTTGCTTCCGGCCTTCCCGGCATCAACTCGCTCGCCTTCCGCAAGGACGGCAGGCTCTACGCCACCACCGTCTTCCTCGGCGACACGCTCTACGAGATCGACGTCGAGGGCATCAAGCCGCCGCGCCAGATCATGGAGAAGATGGGCGGCCTCAACGGCTTCGAGTTCGGTCCCGACGACAAGCTCTACGGCCCGCTCTGGTTCAAGGGACAGGTCGCAAAAGTCGACGTCGACAAGGCCGAGCTGACCGTCGTCGCCGATGGCTTCAAGGTTCCGGCCGCGGTGAATTTCGATTCCAAAGGCAATCTCTTTGTTGTCGACACCGCGCTCGGCCAGCTCGTCCGGGTCGATCCGAAGTCGGGCGCCAAGACCATAGTCGCGCAACTGAAGCCGTCGTTGGACAATCTCGCGATCGACGGCAACGACCGCATCTACGTCTCCAACATGGCCGATAACGGCATCCAGGAGGTCGATCCGGCGACCGGCCAGGCCAAGCAGATCATCATCGGCAAGCTGGCACTGCCCGGCGGCATCGGCGTCACCTCGAACAATGGCAAGGATACCATCCATGTCGCCGACGTGTTCGCCTATCGTACGGTCGACGGTGCCACCGGCGAGGTCACCGAGAAGGCGCGCATGCACGCCGCCGGCGTCACCCTCGAATATCCGATGAGCGCGACAGCAAAGGGCAACGACGTGGTCCTGTCGAGCTGGTTCACCGGCACGGTGCAGGTGATCGACGGCAAGACCGGCGCCACGCGCGACATGCTGCACGGTTTCAAGGCCCCGCATGACGCGATCGTGCTCGCGGACGGCAGCATTCTGGTGGCCGAGCTCGGCACCAAATCGCTGGTCAAGGTCAGCGGTGAGCATGGCCAGGATCGCGCCACGCTGGTCGGCGATCTCGAGGGCCCGGTCGGTCTCGTCGGCGGATCGGCTGGCGAAGTCTACGTCACCGAGGCCTTCTCCGGCGCCGTCTCCCGGATCGACAAGAACGGCGCAAAGACCGTGCTCGCCAAGGAGCTGAAAATGCCGGAAGGCATTGCGCGCGCCAGCGACGGCAAGCTCATCGTGGCGGAAGTCGGCGCCAAACGATTGGTCGAGATCGCGCCGGAGACCGGCAAGGTGACGGAGATCGCGGCCAATCTTCCGATCGGCCTGACAGGCGCACCCGGCGGCCTGCCGACGCATATCCCGACGGGCGTCGCGGTCGGTGCGAGCGGCGTCATTTACTTCACCTCGGACGTGGAGAATGCGATCTACAAGGCAGTGAAGAAGTAGCGATCGCTGGACAAGAGCTGACCGCGGAACCCAGGCTCGGGTTCCCGGTTAGACGCTGACGGAAGCCCACCAGCAGGAGGACCGCCCATGACGCGCCTCTCACGTGACGACGTCGTCAAGGCCGTGGACCGCGCCGATGACGTCACTATTGCCCAGATCATCGGGACCGGCGCGACGGCCGAGGAACTCGCCGAAGCCCAGGCCTGGCTCGCCAACGACGAGCCGATGATCAACGACTTGCGGCCGCTGGCGCAGGGCCGGGTGCGCGAGCTGGTGGATATTCTCTCGGAGCTCGAGGAGGACGACGAGGAGCAAGGCCCCGCCGCTCCCGGCTCCGCGTCCGCGCTCAGCTAGCCGGCGAGCCAACCGACGAATTCGCCCCGGAAAGACAGATCTCTCCGGGGCGTCCTGTTGCTTCAGGCGGCAGAAACGCTCAGTTCAGTTTCCGCTTCGGCACCGGGGCCTCGAACTGGGCGATCTCCGCGGTCTGCGGCGCCTTGCCGTTGAAGGTCAGCACATTGCCCTCGGACGAGATCGCAACGCTGTCGCCGTCTCTGACCTCGCCGGCCAGGATCATCTCGGCGAGCGGGTCCTGGAGATAGCGCTGGATCACCCGCTTCAGCGGCCGTGCGCCGTAGGCGGGATCCCAGCCCTTGGCAGCGAGCCAGTCGCGGCCTGCGGCATCGAGCGTCAGCACGATCTTGCGATCGGTGAGGAGCTTCTGCAGCCGCGCGAACTGGATCTCGACGATCCGGCCCATCTCGCTCTTCTGCAAGCGGTGGAACAGAATGATCTCGTCGACGCGGTTGAGGAACTCGGGGCGGAAATGCCCACGCACCATTCCCATCACCTGCTCGCGCACGGCCGAGGTGTCCTCCCCTTCCGGCTGGTTGACCAGAAATTCCGAACCGAGGTTCGAGGTCATGATGATGAGCGTGTTGCGGAAGTCGACGGTGCGGCCCTGGCCATCGGTCAGGCGGCCGTCGTCGAGCACCTGGAGCAGGACGTTGAACACGTCGGGATGCGCCTTCTCGATTTCATCGAACAGCACCACCTGATAGGGCCGGCGCCGCACCGCTTCGGTGAGCGCGCCGCCCTCGTCATAGCCGACATAGCCCGGAGGCGCGCCGATCAGCCGCGAGACCGAGTGCTTCTCCATGTATTCGGACATGTCGAGGCGGACCATCGCGGTCTCGTCGTTGAACAGGTACTCGGCGAGCGCCTTGGTCAGCTCGGTCTTGCCGACGCCGGTGGGGCCCAAGAACATGAACGAGCCGGTCGGCCGGTTCGGGTCCTGCAGGCCTGCACGCGAGCGGCGCACGGCGGTTGCGACCGCACGCACGGCTTCGGCCTGGCCGACGACGCGCTTGCCGAGTTGCTCCTCCATCTTCAGGAGCTTCTCCTTCTCGCCCTCCAGCATCTTGTCGACGGGCACGCCGGTCCAGCGCGAGACCACCTGCGCGATGTGGTTGGCGGTGACCGCCTCCTCCATCATCTCGCCGGCGTTCTCCTTGGCCTCGATCTCCGCGAGCTTCTTCTCCAGCTCCGGGATCCTTCCATAGGCCAGCTCGCCGGCCTTCTGGAATTCGCCGCGCCGCTGGGCGTTGGCCAGCTCGACTCGCAGGCCGTCGAGCTCGGCCTTCAGCTTCTGAGCATCGGAGAGCTTGGTCTTCTCCGCGCTCCAGCGCGCCGTCAGTGCCGCAGACTTCTCCTCAAGCTCGGCAAGGTCCTTCTCCAGCGTCTGGAGCCGGGACTTGGAGCCGGCATCGCTTTCCTTCTTCAGCGCCTCCTGCTCGATCTTGAGCCGGATGATCTCGCGGTCGAGCGAGTCCAACTCTTCGGGCTTGGAATCGACCTGCATCTTCAGCCGCGCCGCGGCCTCATCCATGAGGTCGATGGCCTTGTCGGGCAAGAAGCGGTCGGTGATGTAGCGGTTGGACAGGGTCGCGGACGCCACAAGCGCCGAATCGGTGATCCGCACGCCATGGTGCTGCTCGTACTTGTCCTTCAAGCCGCGCAGGATCGAGATGGTATCCTCGACCGACGGCTCGCTGACGAAGATCGGCTGGAAGCGCCGCGCCAGCGCAGCATCCTTCTCGACGTGCTTCTGGTACTCGTCGAGCGTGGTCGCGCCGATGCAGTGCAGCTCGCCGCGGGCGAGCGCCGGCTTGAGCAGGTTGGAGGCGTCCATCGCGCCATCGCCCTTGCCGGCGCCGATCAGCGTGTGCATCTCATCGATGAACAGGACGTAGGTGCCCTCGCTCGCGGTGACTTCCTGGAGCACGGCCTTCAGCCGCTCCTCGAATTCACCACGGTACTTCGCGCCGGCGATCAGGGCGCCCAAGTCGAGCGCAAGCAACTTTTTGTCCTTGAGGCTGTCGGGCACATCGCCATTGATGATGCGCAGCGCCAAGCCCTCAGCGATGGCGGTCTTGCCGACGCCGGGCTCACCGATCAGCACGGGATTATTCTTGGTCCGGCGCGACAGCACCTGGATGGTGCGGCGAATCTCCTCGTCACGGCCGATGACCGGGTCGAGCTTGCCATCGCGCGCCGCCTGGGTGAGGTCGCGGGCATATTTCTTCAGCGCGTCGTACGCATTCTCCGCGGTCGCGCTGTCCGCGGTGCGGCCCTTGCGCAGGGCTTCAATGGCCGCATTGAGATTTTGCGGGGTGACACCGCCCTTGTTGAGGATCGCGCCGCCCTCGCTGGTCTTCTCCAGCGCAAGACCGAGCAGCAGCCGCTCGACGGTGACAAAACTGTCGCCGGCCTTCTCGCCGGCCTTTTCCGCCGCGTCGAAGGTGCGGGCGAGTTCGGGCGCGAGATAGATCTGGCCAGCGCCGCCGCCGGAGACCTTGGGTACCTTGTTCAGGGCGTCCTCGGTCGCCTTCAGGATTGCACGCGAATTGCCGCCGGCGCGGTCGATCAGACCGGCAGCCAGCCCTTCAGTGTCGTCCAGCAGGACCTTCAGCACATGCAGGGTGGAAAACTGCTGGTGCCCCTCGCGCATCGCAAGCGACTGCGCGGATTGGATGAAGCCCCTGGAGCGTTCGGTGTACTTCTCGATATTCATGTCTCTTCTATCCCTCGGCCTGCCCTCGGAGCCCTCAAAGGCACTCCAGACGGCATCTTCATTGGGTTTCCGATCACCGTATTGACGTTTCAACCGGTAACGGTGTTCTGCCGGCGTTGCCGCCGGCCTGAGGCAAATGTGGGAAGCGGGTCGCGGATGCGGAAGAGGCGCGTTCACAATTTCGTGCGCTCATGGGCCGCTTGGCGCGGGCCTGCCGAATCCCCTAAGTAGCGGCATGATAGCCAGCCGCACCGCCGAGATTACCGGCCTCTACCGCTACCCGATCAAGGGCCTGACACCGGAACACCTGACCCGCGTCGCGTTGCGGAGCGGCCAGACCCTGCCCGCCGACCGCCGCTACGCCATTGAGAACGGGCCGAGCGGGTTCGATCCCGAGGCGCCCCAGTGGAAGCCGAAAATCCAGTTTCTGATGCTGGCGCGCAATGAGCGACTGGCCTCCCTCGACAGCCGGTTCGAGGACGCGACCAATCGCCTGACCATCCGCAAGGACGGCCAGATCGTCGCCAGCGGCGATCTCGAGAGCGCTGCCGGGCGCACCGCCATCGAGAGCTATTTCAGGGAGAACTTTCAGCCGGAACTGAAGGGCCCACCCAAGGTCCTGTCCGGCCGCGACCACAGCTTCTCCGACGTCGCCCGCAAGGTCGTGTCCATCATCAATCTCGACAGCGTCCGCGCCCTCGAGACCATGCTCGGCGACGCCACCGTCCACCCGCTGCGCTTCCGCGCCAATCTCTATGTCCAAGGTTGGCCGGCTTGGTCCGAGCTCGACCTCGTCGACCAGACGCTCGCAATCGAGCGGGCGCGGCTGAAGGTGGTCAAGCGCATCAAGCGCTGCCCGGCCACCAACGTCGACCCGGTGACCGCCAAGCGCGACCTCGAGATCCCGCCGGCGCTCTCGCGCCATCTCGGCCACATGGACTGCGGCATCTATGCCGAGGTGATCGAAGATGGCGAGATCGGCGTCGGCGATGCGGTCGCGGTGGGAGAGCCGAGACTGGTGTGAGCCGATACCGCCTCAACACACTCCGTCATTGCGAGGAGCACTTGCGACGAAGCAATCCAGACTGCTTCCGCGGAGGGATTCTGGATTGCTTCGCTGCGCTCGCAATGACGGCAGCGACGACCGTCAATTCGGCATCACATACGCATAGATCTTGCCGCGCGAGACCGGCGCCTCGCGGACGCGGTTGCCATTGTTGCCGGAGATCATGATCGGATTACCCCGCGCATCGATGCCGCTGATGATCCCGACATGGCCGCCGCGGCCGCCGCGCGACATCACCGCGATGGCGCCGACCTGCGGACCGGAGATGCGCGTGCCGTAGCGCGCGAACGAGCTCGCCATATCGGAGCCCGTGCCCTGATGCCCAGTATGTTGCAGCACCATGTTCATGAAGCGTGCGCACCACAGGCTGCCGCGTCCCGTGGGATTGCCGCCGAGATAGCGGCGAGCCTCGGACACGAGGCCCGATCCGCCGCCGAAACCGCCGCTGCTCATGGCGTTATTGGCCAAGCCGCTAGGGGCTATTCCATTAGTGGCCATGCCGCCGCTATTGGCGTTCGGATCATAGCTCGCCTGGGTGTTGGCGAATCCACTCGCCTGCAATCGCGCCGCGCTGCGCTCGAAGCGCGAGCTGCGGGCATGGTGGCGGTAGTGATGATGTCTGGCGTGGTGCACGTAAGCGTGCCGCTCTGCGCTATGGCGATGATGCGGCCGCGCTGAGGCCGGAGAAACGAACGCGACGACCGCCGCGAAGAAGAGCGCCAGCGCGACAACACAACGCGACAGGCGAGACGCAAACAACTCGAACATTCTTCATCCTTCGTTACACCCCCACTTCCCCGATCGGCCCGTGCACGGCCGACAACTACTTTGCGTATCAGAATCCCGATGTGGCGAGATCAAGACACGTCCTGGGAGATTTTGCGCGGAGGTTAACGGTGCTAGAACCCTCATGCGCGAACTGCAGAACGGCATTCCAATGCCGCAGCACTCTCAGGGAGAACCGCATGCCTTACGCCGTGACGAAGGATGATTGCCGTCTGTATTTCGAGGAAGCCGGCGCCGGCACGCCGATGATCTTCCTGCACGAGTTCGCGGCCGACTACACCAATTGGGAGCCGCAGATGCGCTACTTCTCGCGCGGCCATCGCTGCATCACTTACTCTGCGCGCGGCTACACGCCGTCCGACGTGCCCGATGGCGAGGCCTACACCTACACGCATTTCTACACCGACGCGCTCGCGGTGCTCGATCACCTCGGGATCGAGCGCGCGCATCTCGTCGGCCTGTCGATGGGGGCCTACTCCTCGCTTCAGATCGGGCTCAATGCGCCACAGCGCGCATTTTCGATGACGCTGGCCGGCGTCGGCTCGGGCTCCGAGATCGATAATCTCGACGCCTGGCGCAGGCAGTGCCGCGCCAATGCCGAGCAGTTCGAGGCGCTCGGCTCCGCGGAAGTCGCAAAGGTCACGCGCGAGGCGCCGAGCCGGATTCCCTTCCTGGTGAAGGACCCGCGCGGCCATACCGATTTCTACGCTGCCCTTGCTCGCCACGATGCCAAGGGATCGGCGCGCACGATGCGCGGCTTCCAGGGCGGCCGTCCCTCGATCTATACTATGACGGATGCGATCAGAGGCGTTGCAACGCCGGCGCTGATCATCTGTGGCGACGAGGACGATCCGTGCGTCGGACCGAGCCTGTTCCTGAAGAAGCATCTTCCGGCCGCAGGGCTCGCGATGTTTCCGAAGTCGGGCCACGTCCTCAACCTCGAAGAGCCCGCGCTATTCAACGAGAGCGTGGAGCGGTTCGTCACGCTGGTGGAAGCGGGCCGCTGGCCGGTGCGCGATCCGAGGTCGGTGGCAGCGCATTAGCGTATTGACGAAAGCCAATGCGGGCGCGCTGTCATCCCCCGCGAAGGCGGAGAATCCAGTACGCCGCGGCCTATCGTTTAATTACTCCCGTCTCGGCGCACCGGATCGCCCCGGTCCCGGCTCCGCCAAGGCTACGCCGAGGCCCACAGGAGTGCTCGGCCCGCCGAAGCCTTGGCGAAGGCGGCAAGCCGGGCGATGACAGTTGAGCGCGTTGATGGGGCTCGCCCAAATCTCGAATGACGAGAAACTATTTGCCCCCGCCCCTGCTCAGCAGAAACACGCCCTGCTCGCCGAACATGTTCCACACCCACCATGGCAGGTTCAGCGGCACCGGGCGGCCGTAGAGGTCGAGCGCGACCGAGCGCTCCATCTTGACGTTGATCTGGTCGCAGAGCTCGACAAAATCCTTGATGGTGCAGAAGTGGATGTTGGCGGTGTCGTACCAGGTTGCCGGCAGATTCTCCGTACGCGGCATGTGACCGCCGATCAGGAGCTGGAGCCGCATCTTCCAGAAGCCGAAATTCGGAAACGACACGATGGCGCGGCGGCCGATGCGCAGCAGGTTCTCCAGCACCACCCGCGGCTGCCGCGTCGCCTGCAGCGTCTGCGACAGGATCACGTAATCGAAGGCGTCGTCGGGATAGTTGACGAGGTCGGTATCGGCATCGCCCTGCACCACCGCGAGCCCCTTGGCGACGCAGCGGTTGACGCCCTCGCGCGACAGCTCGATGCCGCGGCCGTCGATCCCACGCGTTTCCAGCAGCTGGAGCAGATCGCCCTCGCCGCAGCCGACGTCGAGCACCTTCGAGCCCGGCTTGACCATCTCGGCAACGAGCAGATGATCGGCGCGAAACTGACCGGACGGCCCCGTCGCAACGCCGTTCAGCGGCAGCACCTCCTGTACCGACATCTTAGCCACCTTTGCCGTTGAGACCGCGGGCCTTGCCCGCGGATTGCAGGAAGGCCCGCGAGATGTCGAAGAATTCGGGGACGTCGAGCAGGAAGGCGTCGTGGCCGCGATCGGTCTCGATTTCGGCGAACGACACCCGAGCGCTTGATGCATTCAGCGCGTGCACCAGCGCGCGCGATTCCGATGTCGGGAACAGCCAGTCGCTGGTGAAGGAGACCACGCAGAAGCGGGTCTTGATGCCCACGAACGCCTTTGCCAGCACGCCACCATGATCGGCGGCGATGTCGAAATAATCCATCGCGCGCGTCAGATAGAGATAGGAATTGGCATCGAAGCGCTCGACGAAGGACGAGCCCTGATAGCGCAAATAGGACTCGACCTGAAAGTCGGCGTCGAACGAAAAGGTCGGCAGCTCACGGTCCTGCATGCGGCGGCCGAATTTCCGGTGCAGCGCAGCGTCTGAGAGATAGGTGATGTGCGCCGCCATCCGTGCCACCGCGAGGCCGCGATGCGGGTGGATACCATGGTCGGCATAGCCGCCATTGCGCCAATCGGGATCGGCCATCACGGCCTGGCGGCCGAGCTCGTGGAAGGCGATGTTCTGCGCCGAGTGCCGCGTCGAGCACGCGATCGCCAGCGCGGAGTACACGCGGGCAGGATAGGCCGCGGTCCATTGCAGCACCTGCATGCCTCCCATCGAGCCGCCCACCACCGCGAACAGCGTGTCGATGCCGAGCCGGTCGATCAGCATCGCCTGCGCGCGTACCATGTCGGGAATGGTGATGACGGGGAAATCGAGACCCCAGACCTTGCCCGTCGCGGGATTGATCGAAGCCGGCCCGGTCGAGCCCATGCAGCCGCCGATCACGTTGGAGCAGATGATGAAGTAGTGTTGAGGATCAAGCGGACGGCCGGGGCCGACCAGCGTCTCCCACCAGCCGGGCTTGCCGGTGACCGGATGCACGTTGGCGACATGCTGGTCGCCGGTCAGCGCATGGCAAACCAGAATGGCGTTGGAGCGATCGGCGTTCAGCTCGCCATAGGTCTGGTAGGCGATCTGGAACGGGGAGAGATCGATGCCGCAATCGAGCCGCAGCGGCTGATCGGCGCCGAAATGCATAACCTGCGAACTCGGATGATCTACCTCGTGCGATCGATCGTCGGCGCTGATCGCGGGACTCGGAATCGACTTGACGCTACCCATCTGAGCATCGACCTCGTTTGCGATCAGACTTACGACCGCAGTGACATCAGGCCATGAAAAACCCGGCCTGAACGATAGGTTCGGCCGGGATCGGAAGCGTCCCCGGCCTGTTTAGCGAGTTTTTTAACGTGGCTGCAAGCCGGCCGGCTCAAATGACCACGGAACAGGCAAAAACTTACTGTCTGGAGCGGTCTTCGTCAAGCCGCGGTCCGGATTAACCCAATTCGTCCCTGATACGTCGCCTGAAAAGGCCCAGCTTCTCCTCGCATTTCTCTTTGCTTTCGCGGCCTATCCTGCCTAATCAGGACATCGACCGCAGCGGTGACGGCACTGACCGATCCGCATTGGAACGCCTCTGAACAGCCGTTGTCAGTCATGTCCCAACGTCCGCCCGCGCCGCCATCGCTTCAGGAATTGCGCAAGGAGATCGACGCGATCGACGAGGGCATGCATCGCCTCCTGATGCAGCGCGGCGACATCATCCACCGCCTGATCCAGGTGAAGCAGACCCAAGAGGTCGGCTCCGCATTCCGGCCGGCGCGCGAGGCCGCCATGATGCGCGACCTCGTCCAGCGTCATCGCGGCATCCTGCCGCTCGACACGGTCGAGAGCATCTGGCGCGTCATCATCTCGACCTTCACCTATGTGCAGGCGCCGTTCTCCGTGCATGCCGACATCTCGGTGAGCGAGCCGGCGATGCGCGATTCCGCGCGCTTCCACTTCGGCTTCACCGTGCCCTACGTCGCGCATTTCAGCGCGCAGGCCGCAGTCGAGGCGGTGGCGAAATCCAAGGGCGACCTGGCGCTGGTCTCGGCGACCTCGAGCCGCACGCCGTGGTGGCTGGAGCTGGAAGCCGACGGCGCGCCCAAGATCATCGCGCGGATGCCGTTCGTCGAGCGCGCCGACCATCCGGCTGCACTGCCGGTGTTCGCGATCTCGCGCGTCGCCGACAGCGCGCTGGTGACTGAGGTCGAGACCTTCAGCGTGCGCGTCTCCGGCTGGAACGCCGAGGTCGCGCGCGCCCTGTCGCCGCTTGCCGAAATCGTGGCGGTGCCCGATACTGCCTTCGACGGCGCCGCCCTGCTGGTTTCGGTCACGAGCGCGACCAGCATCGACAAGATCAGGGCTGCCCTGATCGAGGCAGGGGCCTCGGTGCGCTCCACGGCCCTCGTCGGCAGCCACGCAACGCGCTATACGGTGCCCCCGACAGGGCCGAAATCGTAAGTCGCGAGCCGTCCCGCCAATCCGGAGTTGAAGATGTCCCGCCCCGTGCCGAATCCCGGCATTCTCGATATTGCGCCCTACACGCCCGGCAAGAGCCCGGTGCCGGAGCCGGGCCGCAAGGTGTTCAAGCTCTCGGCCAACGAGACGCCGTTCGGGCCCTCGCCGAAGGCGATCGAGGCGTTCAAGCGAGTGGCGGATCATCTGGAGGATTATCCGGAAGGCACCTCGCGCGTGCTGCGCGAAGCGATCGGCCGCAGCTTCGGTCTCGACCCCAACCGCATCATCTGCGGCGCCGGCTCCGATGAGATCCTCAATCTGCTCGCGCACACTTATCTCAGCCAGGGCGACGAGGCGATCTCGACCACCCACGGCTTCCTGGTCTACCCGATCGCGACGATGGCGAACGGGGCCAAGAACGTGGTGGCGCCCGAAACCAACTTCACCGCCGACGTCGACGCCATCCTCAACGCCGTGACACCGCGGACAAAGCTGGTCTGGCTCGCCAATCCCAACAACCCGACCGGCACCTATCTGCCGTTCGACGAGGTCAAGCGCCTGCGCGCCGGACTGCCGTCGCAGGTGCTGCTGGTGCTGGACGCCGCCTATTGCGACTACGTCTCGCGCAACGATTACGAGATGGGAATCGAGCTCGTCGCCACCACCGAGAACACGGTGGTGACGCACACCTTCTCCAAGATCCACGGACTTGCGGCGCTGCGCATCGGCTGGATGTTCGGCCCCGAGCACATCATCGACGCAGTCAACCGCATCCGCGGTCCCTTCAACGTGTCGACGCCGGCGATGTATGCCGCGGTCGCCGCGATCGAGGACACCGCGCACCAGGCGATGTCGAAGCAGTTCACCGAGACCTGGCGCAACCGGCTGACCGAGGAGATCGGCAAGCTCGGGCTGAAGGTGACGCCGAGCGTCGCCAATTTCGTGCTGATCCACTTCCCGACCGACAAGGGCCAGACCGCGGATGATGCCGACGCCTTCCTCACCAAGCGGGGCCTGGTGTTGCGCGCGCTGAAGAATTACGGCCTGCCGCATGCGCTGCGCATGACCATCGGCACCGAGGAGGCCAACCGCCTCGTGGTTGAGGCCTTGCGCGACTTCATGGGCGGCAAATGAGCGCGCAGGCGCACTTCCAGCGCGTCGCGCTGATCGGCTTCGGCCTGATCGGCGGCTCGATCGCGCGCGCTGCGAAGCTCCAGGGCTTGGCGGGTGAGATCGTCACCACCGCGCGCTCGGAAAAGACGCGCGCGCGGGTCGCCGAGCTCGGCATCGTCGACCACGTCGTGGCGACCAACGCGGAAGCGGTGAAGGATGCCGATCTCGTCATCCTCTGCATTCCCGTCGGCGCCTGTGGCGAGGTCGCGCGGGAGATCGCCGCGCATCTCAAGCCGGGTGCGATCATCTCCGATGTCGGCTCGGTCAAGGGCGCGGTGGTCAGGGACATGGCCCCGCATCTGCCGCAGGGCGTTCATTTCGTGCCGGCGCATCCGGTCGCGGGCACCGAGCATTCGGGTCCGGATTCGGGCTTCGCCGAGCTCTTCATCAACCGCTGGTGCATCCTCACGCCACCGGAAGGCGTCGATGCTGCTGCCACCGATCGCCTGCGCGCGTTCTGGGCGGCAATGGGCGCCAAGGTCGAAATCATGACGCCGGATCATCATGATCTCGTGCTCGCGATCACCAGCCATTTGCCGCATCTGATCGCCTACACCATCGTCGGTACCGCCGACGAGCTGGCGCAGGTGACGGAATCCGAGGTGATCAAATTCTCCGCCGGCGGCTTTCGCGATTTCACCCGCATCGCGGCCTCCGACCCGACGATGTGGCGCGACGTCTTCCTCGCCAACAAGGAGGCCGTGCTGGAGATGCTCGGCACCTTCACTGAGGACCTCGCCAAGCTCACCCGCGCGATCCGCCGCGGCGACGGCGAAGCTCTGTTCGACCACTTCACCCGCACCCGCGCCATCCGCCGCGGAATCGTCGAGATCGGCCAGGATTCGGCCGCGCCCGATTTCGGCCGGCCGCACGCTGCGCTGAAGAAGCCGTAGCTTCGCTCCCGTCATTCCGGGGCGCGCGAAGCGCGAACCCGGAATGACGAGATTTGCGGCTCGAGATTCCGGTTCATTCGCTTCGCAAATGCTCCGGAATGACGGCGAGTCAATACAGCGGCGGGATCTGGCCGACCTTGACCGGACCGAGCAGCACGGCGCCGTCGACGAATTTTAGCGGAAAGCTTCTCGCCTTCTTGCCCTCGAGCGTGCTCTCGGTGCCGATCGAATTGATGCCGGCGGCGACGCCGGCATTGGCGTTCTGCTTGATGACCTTGCCGAGGCCCGGAACGGCGCGGTCGAGGGCGCCGAAGAGATTGTTGAGATCCTGCGACTTCACGCCCGGCGCGACGCGGTCGAGCGTTGCCTGCGGTACACCCTCCTCCAGTATCTTCTCGATGCCGAGCGCCGGGATCACGCGCTCGAGGCCCGTCACCGTCATCTGCAATTCGCCGTCGAGCCGGCCACTGGCCGAGAGGCCGAGCGTGCCGGCCGCAACCGCGATCATCTCGCCCTGCTGGATCCGCGACTGCACGATCTCGATATGGCCGCCGGCGGCCTGGATCTCGCGGAAGCGCTGCGGCCAGGGTTTTGGCGTGACGTCCGTAAGGCCCGTGACCTTCGCGCGCGTGTCCGCCTCGAACGGCTCGGCGAGCAAGGGATGAACGCCCTGGATGCTGCCCTGCGCGACATGGAGCACCGTCTCGATGACCGGATGATCGGACGACGATCCGTCCGCGAGGCGGCCGTGCAGCTCGACCTGCTTGGCGCGCGCGAGCGGCACCTGCACGCTGCCGTCGAGACGGTTGAGGCCGGGATCGTCGAACACGATGGAGGCGCGATCCGGCACGGCCGGCAGACCGACCACGCTGGCGCGGCCCTTGCTCCAGTTCACCACGAAGGTGTTTTGCGTGACGCCGTCAGTCAGCGTCGCCGGCGCGGAGAACTCCGCGATGACGAGCTTGGGGTCGTAGACCTGGGCGACGACCAGGATGTTGTCGAGCTTCGCCGTAAACGGCGTCTTGCTCGCATTCTGCGACACCAGGGCGACGCTGGCGCCGGAGCACTGGACCTCGAAGCGGAACGGGAATCCCGCGATCGAGCGCTTGGCGCAATCATAGACGCGTCCGGATTTGGCCTCCTGCGCGCGCCAGGCGTCTGCGGCGATTTCGGCCTGCGACGCCGCGTAGAACCAGAAACAGCTCCAGGCGACCGCGAGGATCAGGACGAGAGCGGGCGCGATGAAAAGGCCCCAACGGGAGCGACGGCCTGTCGCAACGGTCATATTGGACATGCGGCGACCCTTTGACCCCAGATTCAGGCAAATGTAAGCGAGGTCCGCCCCCGACGAAAGGCGGAGAATCCGCTTCGCTTGGGGGCACGGTTCTGCTAAAGCGCGGCGCGATTTGGAAAAATCGTCATCGCGCTTTAGCTCCTTGTTTGAGCATGATCTTTTCGGAAAGCCGCTTCACACTTTTCCGGATCATGCTTTAGCCGTGCCCGAAATGTCGGAAATCACCCTCCCCTCCGTCACCACCGCCAAGGGCGACCTCTGGGTGTTCGGCTACGGCTCGCTGATGTGGCGGCCGGGGTTCGAATTCGAGGAGCGCGTCCCGGCGCGGCTGGTCGGCGAGCATCGCGCGCTGTGCGTCTATTCCTTCGTGCACCGCGGCACGCCGGAAAAGCCGGGCCTGGTGCTCGGGCTCGACCGCGGCGGCGCCTGCCGCGGCATCGCCTTCCGCGTCGCCGAGAAGAACCGCAGCGAGGTCGTCGCCAATTTGCGGGCACGCGAGCAGGTCACCTCGGTCTACCGCGAGGTCATGCGCTCAGTATGGCTGGAGAACGATGCGCGGCAGCGCGTCTCCGCACTCACTTATGTCGTCGACCGCGGTCATGTCCAATATGCCGGCCGGCTCTCGCTCACCGAGCAGCACCGCCATGTCATCCAGGGCCATGGCCAGTCCGGCGCCAATCGCGACTACGTCACCGCGACGGTGAAAGCGATCGAGGCCGAAGGCTTTCGCGACACGCAGCTGCACCAGCTTGCGACGATGCTGCACGGCGATGCGCATTCCCTGCACGCGCCGGCGCCGACCGAAGATCGAGAGAACCGCTAACTGTCCGACCGCGCGTAGCTCGGCGCGGAGCCGATCAAGTGCTCCTGCTCTTTCCGGCCGGCTTCGACGAGACGGCCGGTCGCGTCTTCGATCGCCGTCTGCACGCGCGCGCGAAACTCGTCCTTCGGCAGGCCCGACGGCAGTGGATCGAGGAATTCCACCACCAGCGTGCCAGGATAGCGCATGAAGGTGCGGCGCGGCCAGAACAGGCCGGAATTGAGCGCGACCGGCAGGCACTGCACGCCGCAGGAGGAGTAGATCTGCGCAAACCCTGTCTTGTAGGCGGGGGCAGCGCCCGGCGCACGGCGCGTGCCTTCCGGAAAGATCACGAGCTGGCGGCCGCCGCGCACGGCCTCGCGCGCCCGCCGCGTCATGTCCAGCAGCGCCTTCACGCCGGCATTGCGATCGATCGCGATCATGCCGGTCTTGACCAGGAATTGACCAAAGACCGGGATCTGCATGAGCTGGCGCTTGAGGATGAAGATCGGGTGATCGAAAAAGCCGGGTAGCACGAACGTCTCCCAGAACGACTGGTGCTTTGCCACGACCAGCAACGGTCCCTGCGGGATCTTCTCGACCCCGCGGAATTCCACCTTGATGTTGCAGATCACGCGCATCAGGATCAGCGTCGCCTTCGCCCACCATTCCGCGACCGTCAGCATGGCGCGCGGCGGCAATGCGAAGGTCGGCAGCGCCACGATCGCCAGGCACACCAGCACGGCGTAGAACAGCACGTTGAACACGAGCGAGCGCAGGAAAATCAGGAACATCGACGATCCGATCAATTGCCGGTCAATTGGCCTGTGCTGTGGCGGGCCGCTTCGGCTGCACGCCCACAGGCTGCTCCGACACTTCGGGCGAAAGGTCAATCCCGAAATTCTCCAGCCGCACCCTGAGCTCGGCCGCGACGTACTTGGCGTATTCCGACAGCAGCAGCCGCAACGTCGGCGCCGAAGTCCACCACGGCTCCTCGCGCCATTTGTCCCCGACCACCGCGAACGGGATCAATGTGGTCTGCGGCATCGCATGGGAGAATTCCACCAGCGCGCGGGGCATGTGATAGTTCGAGGTGACCACGATCAGCGATTTGAACTGGCGCCCCTCGGCCCAGCGCCGCGCCTCCGCCGCATTGCCGCGCGTCGAGAGCGCGGTGCGGTCGAGGTCGACGCAGCAGGTCATGAAGGAGTGGTTCTCCGGCAGGGTGCGGGAGATGTCGCTCGCCGTCGAAGTCGGATGCACGCCCGATATCAGGAGCCTCCTGCCGTAGCCGGCAGCGAGCAGCTCCATCGCGTCCGACACCCGGGAGGAGCCGCCGGTCAGCACCACGATGCCGTCCGCCTTGCGATCCGGCACCATCTCGGCGCCGCGCAATTGCGACAGGAACGCAACGAAGCCTGCTGCCGCGCCGATGAAGGCAAGCGCGATCGTCGACACGATTGCCGCGCGCAGCCAGCCGCGCGGCAGTTTTGGCGATCGATCGTCGGTCGGCGAGGTCATGCGATGTCGGTGATCCCTTCCCAGAGGTGATTTTAAGACGTTTTGAGGCGAAGTGGAGTCTGGTTATTGGGCTCTGCGAGCGGAAGGCACACCTCCTCTCGCCGCGTCGCCAGTGCGCTCCCGCTCCCCGCCAGCGGCGAGAGGCGAAGAAGCCGCTATCACCCAACACTCAATCGATATCATTCAGCGTCGCGAACAGCGTCTGGCGGGAGGCGACCGCGGTGATGGCGCCGATCAGCACCGCCTGGACCGCGAGCACGATGTAGCCGGATGGCCGCAGCGAGAAGGTGCCGAGCAGCGCGGCGAACTGATCGCCGACAGGGGTGCCGGAGAACCAGCCGGCGATCGACTCGGAGAAGCCGAACACCAGCATGGCGGCGCCGCCCCCGATCACGCCGCCCTCCAGGCCCAGCCTGAGGAAGTGGCGCAGGAAGCGGTTGGCGATGTAACGGTCGCCGGCGCCGACGAAATGCAGGACCTCGACGATCGGGCGGTTCGCCGCCATGGCGCCGCGGGTCGCGAACGAAACCGAGATGATGGTGGCGATGATGACGAGGGCGAGAATGCCGATGCCGGCGAGCACGGTGGCGTTGGTCATCGAGCGCATGCGCTCGATCCAGGCGCGATGATCGTCGACACTCGCGCTCGGCGCCACCTGGGTGACCCGCGCGCGCAGGACGCCGAGATCGAGCGGCGTGCCCGGCTGCACGCGCGCGATGATCATGCGCGGCACCGGCAGATCGTCCATCGACAGGCCGGTGCCGAGCCAGGGCTCGAGCAGCTTGCCGCTTTCGTCCTTGCTGAACGGCTTGACCTCGACGATGCCGGCTTGCGCGCGCATCGCCTCCGTCACCGCCGCGGTATCGCGTTCGAGATCGCGGCCAGCCTGCGGACGGACCTGGATGGTGATTTCGCTCGCGACCTCCGACTGCCATTCGGCGGCGGAAGCGCTGACCAGCAGCACCGTGCCGGTCGTCATCGAGGCGAGGAAGGTCATGATGGCGACGACGGCGACCAGCGCGCGGCCGTGGATCGAGGCACGCGGCACGATCGGCGACATGTTGCGCGCCTGGGCCGGAAGCTGCGGACGCTCCTGCCCGAGGTCAACCAGCACGCCGCGCTCGTCGGTCCTACTCATAGACGTGCAGCCGTCCCTGATGCAGCACCAGGCGCCGCGCCTCGTACTGGTCCATCAGGCCGATGTCATGGGTCGCGATAATGACGGCCGTGCCTGATTTGTTGAGCTCGATGAACAGCCGCAGCAGGCGGCGGCCGAGCGTCGGGTCGACGCTGCCGGTCGGCTCGTCCGCGAGCAGCAGCTGCGGGCGCGAGATCACGGCGCGGGCGATCGCCGCGCGCTGCTTTTCGCCGCCGGACAGGATCGGCGGCAGCGCATCCATGCGATCGCCGAGGCCGACCCAGCGCAGAAGATCGATGACCTCCTTGCGATAGCTCGACTCGCTACGCCCCATGACGCGGAATGGCAGCGCGACGTTTTCATAGGTCGTCATGTGGTCGAGCAGGCGGAAATCCTGGAGCACGATGCCGATGCGCTTGCGCAGGTCGGCGATCTCGTCCTTGCCGAGCCGCGAGATGTCCTGGCCGAACAGATTGACGAGGCCCCGCGTCGGCCGATGCGACAGGAACAACAGGCGCAACAGCGAGGTCTTGCCGGCGCCGGACGGTCCGGTGAGGAACTGGAAGGAATGCGCCGGGATCTGGAAGTTGAGGTCGCGCAGAACCTCCGGCCCCAGACCGTAACGCAATCCGACATTTTCGAACCGAACCAAGCTCAGCTCCGTTCGAGAAGGGGCGCGGGCCACACGGCTGCACCCCGCCAAACGCGACTAACGGGTTTTGCGACCGTTATGGTTTCCGGTTCGTTAACGCTCGCCCGGTAGCATAAGAGCAACCCGGTTCTCCGCGACCGTGACATCGTCAAGACCAGTCCATGCATCAAGGCTCGTCCATGCATATCGTCTGCCCTCATTGTACGACATCCTACGCCATCAAGCCTGCGAGCCTGGGTGCGAACGGCCGGACAGTGCGCTGCTCCCGTTGCAAGGAGACCTGGGTCGCCCATGCCGAGGATGCGATCGAGGAGGCGTCCATCCCGGCCATGGCTGCGGCAAGCCAGGCCGAGGACCAGGCCGACCTCGCCGCGCAGTGGAACTCATACGCCAAGGACGATAGCACCCCCGACACTCCGGTTGTCGAAAGCCCCTCGATCGCCAGCGACTGGCCGACCGAGGACACCAAGGAGATCGAGGACGAGTGGTCGGCGGCGGCCCGGGCCGTCGAGGAGGACGTCGCCGGCGCGCAGCACCAGTCCTGGTTCCGCGGCCTGTTCCGTCGCCGCGGCGCGCGGGTCAGTCGCCCGGCCGCCACCGCGGCGCCGCGAAAATCCCATTTCGGCCTGCCGACCGGCTGCGCCGCCATGGGCGCGCTGGTGCTGGCACTGGTGATCTGGCGCGGCGACATGGTGCGGCTGCTGCCGCAGACGGCGGCGTTCTACAAGATGGTGGGGCTCGAGGTTAATCTGAGAGGGTTGGCCTTCAAGGACGTCAAACTATCCAGCGAGACCGTGGACGGTAAGCAGGTGCTGGTGATCGAGGGCGTGATCGTCGGCGAGGGCAAGAAGCCGCTCGACATCCCGCGCCTGCGCTTCGCCGTGCGCGACGCGCAAGGAGCGGAGATCTACGCCTGGAACACGGTGCTGGAGCAGACCGTGCTGCGGCCCGGCGAGCGCGCCTTCTTCCGCTCGCGCCTGGCCTCGCCGCCGCCGGAAGGCCGCAATATCGACGTTCGCTTCTTCAACCGGCGCGACATTGCCGGCGGCAGCGTATAATCAGCCTCACAAGATCCGCGCGGGAGTTGGTCCCGAGGTTTGTCTGATGCCGAAAATCCTGATCGCCGACGACGAGGATTCGATGCGCACGCTGGTGGCGCGCGCCATCGCCATGGACGGCCACGAGACCGTCACCGCGCAAGACGGCGCCGAGGCGCTGGAGATCCTGACCCGCGAGGACGGGGCGTTCGACCTGCTGCTCACCGACATCCAGATGCCCGTCATGGACGGCATCGCGCTCGCCCTCTCCGCCGCGCGCGATTTCCCCGACCTGACCATTCTCTTGATGACCGGATTTGCCGACCAGCGCGAGCGCGCCTCGAACCTCAATGCGCTGGTGCATGACGTCGTGACAAAACCGTTCTCGGTCGCCGACATCCGCACCGCCGTGGCGGATGCGCTGGCGGCGAGGAAGGGGTAGCGGGCGGCATTAGCCAAGCATACCGCTGTCATGCTCCGCGAAGGCGGGGCATCCAGTACGCTGTCGCCTATCGTTCGGATCACAATTGTGTCGGAATACTGGATGGCCCGCCCCAGTGCGCAAGCGCACAAGGCGGGCGATGACATCGAGTGTGAGGTCAAAAATCCTTGAGCAGGCGCTCGATATAGTCGAGCTCGATCTGCGGGCGCGAGGTATCGCCTAAGCGGCGGCGGAGCTCTTCGAGGATGCGGCGGACACGCTGGGCGTCGATCTCGCCGGGGATCTTGACGGTGTAGTCGTCGCTGAGATCGCGGCCGTGAAGCGGACGGCCCAGCGGATCGGTCTGATTGGCGCCGCTCTGCTGACGGCCGGCCCGATTGCCGGGACCATCGCCCTGCCCGTCGCCGTCGCCCTGCTGCATGGCCTCGGCCATCTTCTGCGCGCCCTTGCGCAAGGCATCGAGGGCCTTGCCCTGCGAATCCACGGCGCCGTCGGCGTTGCCCTCGCCGAGTTTCGACCCGGCATCGCCCATGGCCCCGTCGGCGTCGTCCAGACTGCTGTCTTCGTCGCCCTGGTCGCCGTCCTGATCGCCATTCTGGCCGGGCTGGCCCTGGTCGCCCTGCTGACCCTTCTGCCCTTTCTGACTCTGACCTTTTTGTCCCTTCTGCGCGAGGCCGCGCTTGGCGAGTTCGTCCTGCAACTTCTTCAGACGGTCGCGCAGCGCCTGCTGGTCCTGCTGGAGGTCCGACATCGACTGGTCGCCCTGCTGCTTGCCGCGCGAGCGGTCGCGCCGGGAGTCCTGGCCCTGCTTGAACGTCTTGTCGCGCAATTGCTGCTGCTTGCGGATCATGTCGCTGAGCTCGTTGAGCGCCTGCTCCATGTCGCTGTCGCCGGATTGCCCGGGCTGCGCCATCTGGAGATTTTCCATGATCTGCGCGAGCTGCTCGAGCATGCGCTGGGCCGCCTCGCGGTTGCCTTCGCGCGCCGCCTTCTCGATCTGCCTCAGGAGGTCGTCCAGATCGCGCTGCGTGATGACATTGCGATCGCGGCTGGAGGATTGGCTGCGTTCCGTCGCCCGCTTGTACTCCTCCAGCTTCTGGATGGCGTCAGACTGATTGCTCAGGCTCTTGCCGGATTCCTTCTGCCTGAGGCTGTCGCCGGACTCCTGCATCGCCTTTTCGGCGCTGTCGAGCAGCGCGTCAGGATCCTGATCCAGCTGGGCAGCGACCGGCGAGACGCCGCAGAGCAGCAGGGCGACACATGCGATCGACATCGCCTTTAAGACTGGCACGCGTGCTAGCTTCCGCATTTCCGGTCCCGCGTAAACTGGTTGGTCTTGTCGTCCCCCGTCTTGTTGGCACGGCTGCTTGCCGACTTCCGATAGGCCTGAAGCTGCTCGCGCAATGTGTCCTGCTGCTGCGCCAGCTCTTCGAGCTGCTCGGGCGTCGCATGCTGGGTCTTCTGTCGCAGCTCGATCGCCTTGTCGAGGATGAGCTGGACCTCCGCGGGGAACGGCTGCCGCGCTCCGAGCGGATTTTGCTCGGCGCGCCGGGCGAGGTCGCGCACCTTGCCGGCCATGGCCTCGCGGAGCTTTTGCGTCAGCACCCTGATCTCGTCCTCGCTGGCGCCGCGTTCCAGCGCCGCCTTGAGCGCGTCCTGCGCCGAACGCAGCGCCGCGTTGACGCTGCCGGCGACGCCGTCGTCCTCGATGGTGACCGCGAACGCCCACATGCTCGCCACCACCTCGCGCAGCGCCTCGTCGGTGCGGGCCGCCTCGAGCTGGGACGCCAGGCTGCGCAGGCCGAGATAGCAGCCGGCATCCGGCGTGAACAATTCGGGCGCGATCATCAGCGCGTCGAGCGCGGTGTAGACGTCGGAATTCCTGTTGGCGTCGAGCGCGAGGATGCGGCGCTGCTCGATCAGCGCGCGCGCGAGCGAGTTCGTGAACAGCCGTTCGGGCAGGCGCATGTTGAAGGGCTCGCTTCGCGCCTCGTTGCCGGCCTCGTCCTTGGCGGTGAGCGTCAGCGTGACCTCGGCGCCGGCATAGGGATCCTCGCTGAGGTCCTTCACCGTCTGGCCGACGCCGTTACGGGTGCGCGCGTTCGGCAGCACGAGCGGGAATTGCGGCGGCTGGAACAGCGGCCGCGCCGCGCCTTTGCCGTCGGCGTCCTTGCTGTTGTCCTTGTTATCCTTGGCGGTATCTTTGGCGCCATACTTGCCGGCATCCTTGGCGTCGGCGGGGCGCAGCGCAATGTGCGCGTCGGCACCGGTGACGCCGTAATCGTCCTCGATCTTGTAGGAGAGCTGGAGCGCGCCGCGTGCCTGCCGCTCGGGGTCCTTGGCGAGCGCGATTGTCGGGGGACGGTCCGGTGTCGCCGTGAAGGTCCATTGCGGCTGGCCGGAGGGCGCGCGGACATGCGCGGTGCCGTCGGCGGCGATGGCAAAGTGCTTTTCGTTGGTGCCCTTGGGCGCGGCTTCCACCGGGGCGACCTCCTTGAGGCCGCCGGAGACCGCGACATCGAGGCTGCCGCCGGAGGAGCGCACGATCAGGGTCGAGCCGGCGGGGACGGCAAGCGGTCCGCTGGCCGGCAATGCCGCGGCTTCCTTGTTGGCGGCCGACAGGATGACCGGCGGCTTGCCGGTGTAAAGCGGGGGCGTCACCCAAGCGTCGACGCGAACATTGGTCGGGGCCAGCACGCCATTCCAGTCAAAGGCGGCCCGGAGCCGCATCGCGCGCTCGTCGCCGGCGGCGAAGAAGGTCGCAACCAGCATCACCATGACGAGTGCACGCAGCGCCCAGGGATCGTGAAACGCGAGCCGCGGATGCGGCAGACCGGCGCGGATGCGCTTGAGCGAGGCCAGCGTGCGCTCGCGTTGCGCCTGCCACAGCGCCTTGGCAACCGGGTCTTGTGAGCTCAGCGTGTCCGTGAGCGTGGTGGCCGGGCGGTGACGGATGCCGGAGCCACGGTCGAGCCGGCTCAGCGCCTCATCACGGCCTGGCCAGCGAAAGCGAATCAACGGGAACAGGGCAGCAATCGCGATGCCGGCGAAGATGACGAGACCGATCGCGCGGGCGACAAACGGCAAGGACAGCCAAAGGCCGGCCCAGGACACCACCAGGAAAAGGCCGGCGACAGTCAAAAGCCGCGCCAAATTCGGCCAAGCACGCTCCCACGCGATGGCATAGGTCGCCCGATCGAGGGCCTGCGCCAGCTTCAGCCGCGACAGAGCGTCGCCCTCGCGGATCGGGTCTGACGGGTCGGGGGTGACGCCGTTCAATCAGCTCTCCAGGTTGCCCGGTAGAGCG
Source organism: Bradyrhizobium sp. 159 (assembly GCF_023073795.1). Lineage (NCBI taxonomy): Bacteria > Pseudomonadati > Pseudomonadota > Alphaproteobacteria > Hyphomicrobiales > Nitrobacteraceae > Bradyrhizobium > Bradyrhizobium sp. 159. The sequence goes on from NZ_JADPKE010000051.1 coordinate 42,676, forward strand.
AAGCCTACCACAACGGCAGCACTGAGGCATCCATTCCGGCACGGGAGACACCCCTTTTCCCGCATAACACGAGGACGTGACTGGCCCGGCGCAACCCCGTAATTTCCGCGACGCCATTCCGAGGAAAACGAAGGAAACGCCATGGACAAGAAGATGCACGACAAGGGCCTAGAAGTCCGCAAAGCAGTGCTGGGCGAGGCCTATGTCAACAACGCCCTGACGAACGTCGACGATTTCAACCGTCCGTTCCAGGAGATGCTCAACGAATATTGCTGGGGCGCGGTGTGGGGCCGCGAGGAACTGCCGCGCAAGACCCGCAGCATGCTCAACATCGCGATGATCGCGATCCTCAACCGCCAGCACGAGCTCCGCGCGCATCTGAAGGGCGCACTGACCAACGGCGTCACCCGGGAGGAGATCCGCGAGATCCTGATGCAGGTCGCGATCTATGGCGGCATGCGGGCCGCCGTCGACAGCTTCCGCATCGCGCGCGAGGTGTTTGCGGAGATCGATGGAAAGGCGTGAGGGCGAGCCACCGCCGCCGTCATCCCGGACAAGCGTCAGCGCAAATCTCGATCGGCGCGCGCTTGAGCCGCGCTTGTCCGGGACGACTCCGAGGGTGGAGTGCGCATCTTTCACGACAACGAATAACAAACCCAAGGAAACAGCATGGACATCGGATTCATCGGGCTCGGAAACATGGGTTTCCCGATGGCGCGACGGCTGATTGAGGCCGGACACCAGCTCGTCGTGTTCGACACGCGCAAGGAGGTCGTCGACAGGCTGATGGCACGCGGCGCGACGGCTGCGACATCACCCAAGGATGTCGCCGACCAGGTCGAGACGGTGATGGCGAGCCTGCCATCGCTGCAGGCCTCGCTCGAGGTCGCGACGGGCGCAAACGGCGTGATCGAGGGCAGGCGCGCGAAACGCTTCGTCGATCTGTCGACGGTCGGCTCGCAAATGGCTTCGAAGATTCACGGCCTGCTCGCCAAACGCAACATCGTGCAGGTCGACTGCCCCGTGTCCGGCGGGGTCGGCGGCGCCGAGAAAGGCACGCTGGCGGTGATGGTCTCCGGCCCGAAAGCCGAGTTCGAGCTGCTCAAGCCGGCGCTCGACGTGATCGGAAAGGTGTTCTTCATCGGCGAGAAGCCGGGCGCAGCGCAGACCATGAAGCTCGCCAACAATTTCCTGTCGGCCACGGCCATCGTGGCAACGTCGGAAGCCGTCGTGATGGGTGTCAAGGCCGGGCTCGATCCCGCCGTGATGATCGACGTCATCAATGCGGGCTCGGGCATGAACACGGCGAGCCGCGACAAGTTTCCGCGTTCGGTTCTGCCGCGCACCTTCGACTTCGGTTTCGCCACGGGATTGATGGTGAAGGACGTGCGGCTGGCGCTGGAGGAGATGAAGCAGCTCGGGCTGTCGATGGAAGTCGCTGATGCCGTAGGACGGTTGTGGGAGACGGTGATCAGCGCGGAAGGCGCCGAGTCCGACTTCACCGCGGCAATCAAGCCGATCGAGAGGAAGGCGGGGGTTGTGGTTGGAGCGAAGGGCGAGTTGACGGGGAAGTAGCGAAGTGCAGATGCAGCACCCGCCACTCGAGGGAGAGGTCTGGCGAAGATTCGTCGTTAGCAGCTTCGCGCGACACGCCCTCGGGGATTATGGATCCTGGCTGTCGCACGACGACACTGAATTTGTGGCGGCCCGCCGTCGTGCTGTCACAGCCAAGGCGCCGGCGTATCCATCGCGATCAGCTGTTCGACCTCGATGCGCGGGCGCACCACGGCGTATTGCTCGCCCTTCACCAGCACCTCCGGCACCAGCGGCCGCGTGTTGTAGGTGCCCGCCTGCACCGCGCCATAGGCGCCGGCGGTCATGATGGCGAGCAGATCGCCCGCCTTTGGCGTCGGCAGCGTGCGGTCGAGGGCGAGATAGTCGCCGGTCTCGCAGACCGGGCCGACGACGTCGGCCGTGATGGTGGCCGCGTCCTTGGCGGGCTGCGTCACCGGCAGGATGTCGTGATGCGCCTCGTACAGCGTCGGGCGGATCAAATCGTTCATGGCAGCGTCGATGATGACGAAATTCTTGCCGTCGCCATGCTTCACGTAGATGACCTTCGTGACCAGGATGCCGGCATTGCCGACGATCATGCGCCCCGGCTCGAACATCAGCGTGCAGCCGAGATTGTGGCTGACGCGCTTGACCATGGCGGCGTACGCGTCGGGTGCCGGCGGCGCCTCGCGATCCATGTAATAGGGAATGCCGAGGCCGCCGCCGAAATCGACATGCGAGATGTTGTGGCCGTCGGCGCGCAGCGTCTGCACGAACTCGGAGAGGATCCGGAACGCGGTCTCCATCTTGGAGAGGTCGGTGATCTGGCTGCCGATATGCACGTCGGTGCCAGTCACCTCGATGCCCGGGAGTCTTGCGGCGCGGGCATAGACCTCGCGGGCATGAGCGATCGGAATGCCGAACTTGTTCTCGGACCTACCGGTGGAGATTTTTGCATGCGTGCCGGCATCGACGTCGGGGTTGACGCGCACGGAGATGCGCGCGGTCTTGCCCATCTCGGTCGCAAGTCGCGACAAGAGCTCGAGCTCGGGCTCGGATTCGACGTTGAGACAGAGGATGTCGGCGGCAAGCGCAGCGCGCAATTCGGTTTCCGTCTTGCCAACGCCCGAGAACAGGATCTTAGCTGGGGGGATGCCCGCGGCCAGCGCACGCTTCAACTCGCCGCCCGAGACGACGTCGGCGCCGGCGCCTAACTTGGCCAGCGTGCGCAGCACCGACTGGTTGGAGTTCGCCTTCATGGCGTAGCAGACCAGCACCTTCTCGCCGGCGAAGGCCTCCGTGAAGACGCGGTAGTGCCGCTCCAGCGTCGCGGTCGAATAGCAATAGAAGGGCGTGCCGACGGTTGCGGCCAGCTCGGACAGGTTCACCGCCTCGGCGTGCAGCACGCCGTTGCGATAGTCGAAATGGTTCATGGCGCAGGCTCGGTTGTCCCGGCTTATTTCCGGCCGGGAGGTTCGTCCAGGAGCGGGTCGAGAATAAACGATTTCTTCCTGCCCTTGGCCGCCGCGGGCGCGGCGTCCACACCGTAGGTGGGATTGAACACGCTCGGCGTCCCCTGGGCTTCGGTCTCGGTGTCGGTCGGCGCCGCACCGTTGGCCGTGGGCGCATTGGAGGCGGTCGGCGGCAGATCCAGCGGACCCTTGCGTCCGCAGCCGGCGAGCGCCAGCGCCGTCAGACTAAGGACAATGATGGCCCACCCCGAGCCGGCCGGGCGAAACTTTGACGTCACGACGAAATCCCCACTACGCGGCGCGCACCATACAGAGATTGGTGCGCTCTGGCGAGAGCCCGCATGACCATGAAAAACAAGCCAAATTTTGCCATTAGCCCGCTTTTCGCTGCTTTTCCAGCCGCTTCGCCCAAGCCTTGGCCTGCGACGCCACGTTCTTCGGCGCGGTGCCGCCAAAGCTGGTCCGGCTCTTCACCGACGATTCGACCGAGAGCACGCCGAGCACGTCTTTGGTGATCTTGGGCTCGATCGCCTGCATCTCCTTCAGCGGCAGCTCGTGCAGCGCGACGCCGCCTTCGGCGGCCTTGGCCACGATCCGGCCGGTGACGTGGTGGGCCTCGCGGAACGGCATCTTCAGCGTCCGCACCAACCAGTCGGCGAGATCGGTCGCGGTGGCGTAACCCTCGCCCGCGGCCGCCTTCATCCTCGCTTCGTCGGGCGCGAGGTCGCGGACCATGCCGGTCATCGCGCGGATCGCCAGCGACAACGCGGCAAAACCTTCCATCGCGCCCTGCTTGTCCTCCTGCATGTCCTTTTGATAGGCGAGCGGCAGGCCCTTCATCACGATCAGAAGACCGTTGAGCGCGCCGATCACGCGGCCGGTCTTGGCGCGCACGAGCTCGGCGGCATCCGGGTTGCGCTTCTGCGGCATGATCGAGGAGCCGGTCGTGAATTTATCGCTGAGGCGGATGAGGCCAACCAGCGGCGAGGTCCAGATCACGATCTCTTCGGCAAAGCGCGACATGTGCACGGCGCAGATCGAGGCTGCCGACAGCGTCTCCAGCACGAAGTCGCGATCGGACACCGCATCGAGCGAGTTCGCCATCGGCCGGTCGAAGAGGAGCGCCTTCGCGGTGGCGTGGCGGTCGATCGGGAACGAGGTGCCGGCCAGGGCGGCCGCGCCCAGAGGCGATTCATTGAGCCGCTTGCGCGCGTCCTGAAAGCGGCCGCGGTCGCGCGCGGCCATCTCGACATAGGCAAGCAGGTGGTGGCCGAAAGTGACGGGCTGCGCAGTCTGCAGATGCGTGAAGCCGGGCATCACGGTCGCGGCGTGCTCCAGCGCGCGCTCCACCAGCGCCTGCTGGAACGCGGCCAGCGCAGCATCGGTCTCGTCGATGACGTCGCGGACGAACAGGCGAAAATCGGTCGCGACCTGGTCGTTGCGCGAGCGCGCCGTGTGCAGCCTTCCGGCGGCGGGGCCGATCAGCTCGGACAGCCGGCTCTCGACATTCATGTGAATGTCCTCGAGCGCGCGCTTGAACGCGAAGCCGCCCTTGCCGATCTCTGACAAAATCGTGTCTAGACCCTTGCCGATATTTTTCGCATCAGAGGCGGTGATGATGCCCTGGCTGGCGAGCATCGCGGCGTGGGCCTTGGACGCGGCAATGTCCTGGGCGAACAGGTGACGATCGACGTCGATAGAAACGTTGATCTCCTCCATGATCTCATCGGGACGTTCCGAGAACCGGCCGCCCCACATCTTGTTGCTCATGATCCCCTGCTCACGCCTTGCCTGTCGCTAGTCACGTTTGCTGGCCGCGGCCAGCCGTATTAAGAGGCCCCTGATAGCCACATCTGCGACCGGATGACAAACGATATGCTCGACAAGACGCCCTCCGCCACGCGCCGAATCCCCCTCGTCATCGCCATTGTGGCGATCGGGGGTCTGGGGGGCTTCGCCGCGCTGTACGGGCTGGGCCTGAGCCGGGCGCCGTCAGGCGATCCGGTCTGCCGGTCCGCGGTGGCGACCGCGCAGAAGATCGCCCCGCTCGCCCATGGCGAGGTGGCGGCGCTGACCATGGCGAGCGTCCCCTTCAAGCTGCCAGACCTCGTCTTCGAGGACGCCGACGGCAAGCCGAAGAAGCTGTCTGATTTCCGCGGCAAGACGCTGCTGGTGAACCTGTGGGCCACCTGGTGCGTGCCCTGCCGCAAGGAGATGCCGGCGCTGGATGAGCTCCAGGGCAAGCTGTCGGGCCCGAATTTCGAGGTGGTGGCGATCAACATCGACACCCGCGATCCCGAGAAGCCCAAGACCTTCCTGAGAGAGGCCAATCTGACCCGGCTCGGCTATTTCAGCGATCAGAAAGCCAAGGTTTTTCAGGATCTTAAAGCTGTAGGCCGGGCCTTGGGGATGCCGACATCGGTGCTGGTCGACCCGCAAGGCTGCGAGATCGCGACGATTGCGGGGCCGGCGGAGTGGGCGAGCGAGGACGCGCTCAAGCTGATCCGGGCGGCGACGGGCAAAGCTGCCGCGTCGCTTTAGAGAATTTAGGCCGTGACGTTGAGATTGCCGCCGACGCCGGGGCCTACATTGGCGAGCGAAGGCTGGCCGGCGCCCATCAGCGTCAGGACGGTGGATTTCTCCATGTCCATGTTCTGCTTGGTCAGCGTCGCCGCGATATTCGATTGCAGCGCGCCTTGCTGAGCGGCCAGCATGGTGCTGACCATTGCCATCATGTCCATTACGCGAACCCTCGTACGGCCCTAACCTAGGCGTGAGGGGTTAATGAGAGGTGAGCGAGTTTCCGTGTCCTGGCTCGGCAGCGCTCCGCGCTGCGCCCGGGGCACGAGAGTACCTTACCGCGTCGGCACCGGCTTGGCGCCGCGATAGTCGTAGAAGCCGCGCTGGGTCTTGCGGCCGAGCCAGCCGGCTTCGACGTATTTCACCAGCAGCGGGCACGGGCGGTACTTGGAGTCGGCCAGCCCCTCATGCAGCACCTGCATGATGGAGAGGCAGGTGTCGAGGCCGATGAAATCGGCGAGCTCTAGCGGGCCCATGGGATGATGGGCCCCTAACTTCATCGCGGCATCGATCGCCTCGACATTGCCGACGCCTTCGTACAGCGTGTAGATCGCCTCGTTGATCATCGGCAGCAGGATGCGGTTGACAATAAAGGCCGGGAAATCCTCGGAGACTGCGACCTGCTTGCCGAGCCTGGCGACGAATTCCTTGGATGCCTCGAAGGTCGCATCATCGGTGGCGATGCCGCGGATCAGCTCGACCAGCTCCATCAGCGGCACCGGATTCATGAAGTGAATGCCGATGAAGCGCTCCGGCCGGTCGGTGGCGGCGGCGAGCCGCGTGATCGAGATCGACGACGTGTCGGAGGCGACGATCGCCTCCGGCTTCAACACCGCGCACAGTTCGTGGAAGATCTTGCGCTTGACCTCTTCCTTCTCGACCGCGGTCTCGATCACGAGGTCGCAGTCGGCGAGGTCGTCCAGCTTCTCGGCAAGCTTGATGCGCGCGAGCGCCTTGGCCTTGTCGTCTTCGGTGACGGCCTTTTTGGAGACCTGTCGCGCCAGATTGCCGTTGATGGTGGCCATGCCCGACTTGAGGCGGTCGGCCGAGACGTCATTGAGCACCACGTCGAAGCCGGCCAGCGCCGCAACATGCGCAATGCCGTTGCCCATCTGACCCGCGCCGATCACGCCGACCTTCTTGATCACTGCCGCCATCATGTCATCCACCGGAACGGCGCGCGACGAGCGCGCCCTGCCTATCCCCTCGAGCCGGGAGATCCGATTTAATCAGAACCCTGGCTCGAAACCTAGATTGGATCGCCTCGAAGGCGTGCCCCACGCCAAAGAAAACGCCTCAGAAAAGCAACACCGGCCGGAGTTTATAGCTCCGGCCGGTGTTTTTAGCCCGTTTTACTTGCCGAGCTTGCCGAGTTCGGCCGTCAGCTCCGGAACCGCTTGGTAGAGGTCCGCCACCAGGCCGTAATCGGCGACCTGGAAGATCGGCGCGTCCTCGTCCTTGTTGATCGCGACGATCACCTTGGAGTCCTTCATGCCGGCCAGATGCTGGATCGCGCCGGAAATGCCCACCGCGACATAGAGCTCGGGAGCCACGACCTTGCCGGTTTGGCCGACCTGCCAGTCGTTCGGCGCATAGCCCGCGTCGACCGCCGCGCGCGAGGCACCGACGCCGGCGCCCAGCTTGTCGGCGAGCGGCTCGATGTACTTTGCGAAATTCTCGCGGCTCTGCATGGCGCGGCCACCAGACACGATGATCTTGGCCGAGGTCAGTTCCGGACGGTCGCTCTTGGCGACTTCCTCGCCGACGAACGTCGACAGGCCCGGATCGGCGGCCGCCGCGACGTTCTCGACGGGCGCACTGCCGCCCTCGCCTGCTGCGGCAAAGGTAGAGGTGCGCACCGTGATGACCTTCTTGGCGTCCTTCGACTTCACCGTCTGGATGGCGTTGCCGGCATAGATCGGGCGCTCGAAGGTATCGGGGGCGACCACCTTGATGATCTCCGAGACCTGCATGACGTCGAGCAGGGCTGCTACACGCGGCATCACGTTCTTGAAGCGCGAGGTCGCGGGCGCGACGATCGCGTCATAGCTGGACGCCAGCGACACGACCAGCGCGGCCAGCGGCTCGGCGAGATCGTGCGCGTAGAGCTCGCCATCGGCGAGCAGCACCTTCTTGACGCCGGCAAGCTTGGCGGCGGCATCCGCCGCGGCCTTGGCGTTCAGGCCGGCCACCAGCACCTCGACCTCCGCGCCGAGCGCGGCAGCCGCAGTGAGCGCCTTGTTGGTCGCATCCTTCAACGACGCATTGTCGTGTTCGGCAATCAGAAGCGTCGTCATCAGAGCACCCCGGCTTCGTTCTTGAGTTTCGACACCAGCTCGGCGACGTCCTTGACCTTGACGCCTGCCTTGCGGCCCGCCGGCTCCGTCGTCTTGAGAATCTCGAGGCGCGCAGCGACGTCGACGCCGTAATCGGCGACGGTCTTTTCCGCGATCGGCTTCTTCTTGGCCTTCATGATGTTGGGCAGCGAGGCATAGCGCGGCTCGTTGAGACGCAGATCGGTGGTGACGATCGCCGGTCCCTTCAGCTTCACGGTCTGGAGGCCGCCATCGACTTCGCGCGTGACCTTGAACTCAGAACCTTCGACCTCGAGCTTGGAGGCGAAGGTCGCCTGCGACCAGCCGAGCAGCGCGGCCAGCATCTGGCCGGTCTGATTGGAGTCGTCGTCGATTGCCTGCTTGCCGAGGATGATCAGGCCCGGCTGCTCTTCTTCGGCAACCCTCTTCAGAATCTTGGCCACCGCGAGCGGCTCGACGTTGCCATCGACCTTCACCAGGATGCCGCGGTCGGCGCCCATGGCGAGGCCGGTGCGGATCGTCTCCGACGCCTGTGCGGGTCCGATCGAGACCACCACGATCTCGGTCGCTTTGCCGCCTTCCTTCAGGCGCAGCGCTTCCTCGACCGCGATTTCATCGAACGGGTTCATGGACATTTTGACGTTGGCGAGTTCAACGCCCGATCCATCGCCCTTGACGCGGACCTTGACGTTGTAATCGACCACCCGCTTTACCGGCACTAAGACCTTCATCGATCCTCTTTCACTCAATTTGGGAAGGGGTTATCAACTGGCGCGGAACCTAAAGGCCTGATCAGGCCCGGTCAACGCGCGAAGGGCCAAATTTTAGACCTTAGAAACGCTCCGCCCAAATGGGTCAGCGGTTCTGGCCGGGAACCCAGAGTACGTCGCCGGCACCGTCCCCATTAGCGGCTCGGCTGGCCACGAACAGGAAGTCCGACAATCGGTTCATATATTGGATGCCAGCCGCGCTCACCGGTTCGCTGGGCCGGGCCGCCAGCTCTACCATCACTCGTTCCGCCCTGCGGCATATTGTGCGGGCAACATGGAGATGAGCCGCGGCCGGCGTGCCGCCCGGCAGCACGAAGGAAGTCAGCGGCGCGAGCTTGTCATTGAGTGCGTCGATGTCGCGCTCGAGCCGCTCGACCTGGCTCGCCACCACCCGCAGCCGCTCCGCTTTGCCTTCACGCTCGGGCACCGCAAGGTCGGCGCCGAGATCGAACAAATCGTTCTGGATGCGGCCGAGCATCGCGTCGAGCTCGGGCATATCCGAGGTGTGGAGCCGCACCACGCCGATCGCGGCATTGGTCTCGTCCACGGTGCCATAGGCCTCGATGCGCAGATCGTATTTCGGACGACGCTCGCCCGAGCCGAGCGCTGTCGTGCCGTCGTCACCGGTTTTCGTATAGATGCGATTCAACGTGACCATTTAGCGCCCCATGGCCCAGACTGCGAGCATGGCAATGATGATCGCCACAAACTGAAGCAGCACGCGCCAGCGCATCAGCTTCTGCGAGGTGTTGGGCGAGCCGCCGCGCATCATGTTGACGAGACCGAGCAGCAGCACGAGAGCCACGGCGCCGACCGCGATCGGCAGGATGAAAGTACTCAAGATAGATGCCATCCGAGGGTAGATAACACCGTGCGCGCCGGTCCGCCATGGCATCGCCGATCTGGCTTTTAACCCAATAATATCAGAAGCTAGCTGGATGATCTTGGATTCGATGCAGCCGCTCTTCGCCGCTCCCCGCTTGCGGGGAAAGGTCGAATTCGATCGCAGATCGAATCCGGGTGAGGCGGGCTCTCCGCGAATCCAACTCTCACCGTCCCCGCGAAGGCTCCCCCTCACCCGCCGCGCTCTGGCCCGCAGTTGCGCTGCCGAGGGCGTCGACCTTTCCCCGCAGGCGGGGCGAGGCGAACGACGCCGCGCGCGTAGGCGAAGGTCGACAGCCAATACGGGTGGCACGTGAAAGCGATCCGCTACATCTACGTCGTCGTGATGGACGCCTTCTACACGTTCCTCGCCGACGACGGCTGGGCGATCGCGAGTCACATCGCATTGTCGACGCTGATGGCGCTGTTCCCGTTCCTGATCGTGCTGACCTCGCTCGCCGGCTTCTTCGGCTCCAAGGAACTCGCCGACCAGGCCGCCAGCCTGATGCTCCAGGTCTGGCCAAAGCAGGTCGCCGACTCGATTTCCGGCGAGGTCCACGACGTGCTGACCACGACCCGCACCGGTATTCTGACGATCGGCGCAGCGCTGTCGGTCTATTTCGCCTCCAACGGCGTCGAGGCGCTCCGCGTCGCGCTCAACCGCGCCTATGCGGTGGTGGAGATGCGGCGCTGGTACTGGCTGCGGCTGGAATCGATTGCCTACACGTTGATTGCCGCCTTCACTGCACTCGCCATGGCGTTCCTGATCGTGCTCGGTCCGCTGATCATCGAAGCGGCACGGCGCCACATTCCCTTGTTCGTCGAGTCAAACGAAAGCATTCTCACCTGGCTGCGCTACGGCATCTCCATCAGCGCGCTGGTGGTGGCGCTGCTCATCCTGCACGCCTGGCTGCCGGCGGGACGCCGCAGTTTTCTCCAGATCCTGCCCGGCATCGTCTTCACCATCGTGGCGTCGCTGATCTCGAGCATCGTGTTCGGCCAATATCTCGCGCGCTTCGCCAACAACTATGTGACGATGTATGCTGGGCTGGCCTCGGTGATCATCGCGCTTGTGTTTCTGTATTTCATCGCCGCGATTTTCGTGTACGGCGGCGAGCTCAACGCGGCGATCATCAAGTCGCGACTGCCTCACGGCGTGTCGCTTCAAGCAGCGCAGTCGCTAAGGCCCGCGGGGACACAGGCTTGACTAGGAAGGCGTCGGCACCGGCCTCGCGCGACGCCGCTTCGTCTTCGCCGCGACCTGACACCCCGATAATCGGAATCTGCGCCAGCGGCGGCGCCATGCTGCGTATCCGCCGGATGGCCTCGACGCCGTCGATTCCGGGCAGCACCATGTCCATCAACACCGCATCGAAGGAGCCCTGCGCGAGCCGGTCCACCGCGTCCTCGCCGCGGCCGATGAACTCGGCATGATGGCCGAGCTCGGTCAAAATGGTGTTGAGCACCACGCGGCCGAACGGATTGTCCTCGACGCTGAGCACGCGGAGGGCGGCCATCGCCTCGGGCTCACTACCGTCCTTCGCCTTGCGCGATTTACCCGATACCATCGCATCCAGCGACACCGTCAGTGTGAACGTGGCGCCGCCGCCGCGCCGCGCAGCGACCGTGATGTCGCCGCCCATCGCGCGCGCCAATTGCTTCACCGAGGATAGCCCCAGGCCGGCGCCACCGAAGCGCGAGGCAATGGTGACATTGGCCTGGGTGAACGGGCGGAACAGCCGCTTGATCTCGGCCATGGTAAGGCCGATGCCGCTGTCAGACACGGCGAAGGCGATGCCGACCCTACCTTTACCCTTTGCTTTACCCTTTGCTTTACCCTTTGCTTTACCCTTTGCTTTACCCTTTGCTTTGCCCTTGCGCTCGTCCTTGACGGGGCGCCAGGGCGCCACCGCAAGCGCCACGCCGCCCTGGTCGGTGAATTTCAGGGCATTGTCGATCAGGTTCTCGAGCGCAGCGCGCAGGCGGACCGGATCGCCGACCACCAGCCCCGGCAACTTCTCGGAGATAACGACCTGGGCCCGAAGACCCTTGGCCGCGGCGCGGCCGGCCAGCGAATCGCCGGCGCTGCGGGCAAGCGTCCGCAGGTCGAACAGGTCTTGCCGGAGCGCGTGTCCACCCTTCCCGGCCCGCTTTCCTGTCCGGACCGCGTCCACAAACAGCGTGGCAAGGCTCGCCAGATGTTCGGCGCCGGCCTTGATGGTGTCGGCCCAGCGCCGCTCCCGCTCGCCAAGATCGGAGGTCGCGAGCAGGTCGCTGATTGCCAGTATTCCGGTCAGGGGGGTGCGGACCTCATGGGCAAAGGCGGCGAGCGCGGCCTGGACCACGTCCGGCGCGACCGCCTTGGTGCTGCGCTTGCGCAACCGGCCGCCCGCCCTGGACCGCTTCCGAGGCGGTCGCTTGGACGTCCGCGTGGTGCGCACTGGGCGCGTTTTCGCCGCCATGATCCCCTTCGAACCCCGGGCTATCGGGGGAAGCATGGCACGGCAGAACGCCCGGAGTCACGGCGGCGTTTGGCTAACCCCCAGAGAAACTTAACCTAATCCCACCGATCGGCGGATACTAGCCGGCGTGGCGCCCGCGGCGCGCAAGTCCCGCAGGCCGGTCGAGCGGCTCGATTTCGACAGCTTCCGCCCCTCGCCGTCGCGGATCAGAGCATGGTGGCGATAAGCGGGTTCCGGCAGGCCAAGCAGAACCTGCAGCAGGCGGTGCACCGATGTGGCATGAAACAGGTCCTGACCCCGCACGATCTCGCTGACGCCCTGGAGGGCGTCGTCGACCACGACGGACAGATGGTAGCTGGTTGGCGTCTCCTTGCGGGCGAGAATGACGTCGCCCCAGGCTTCCGGTCGCGCCGGGACGATGCCGCGCTCGCCATCCGGTCCCGCGCCGAGTTCGTTCCAGGTCAGGCCGGCGACGCGCCGAGAGGCGGCCACCATATCGAGCCGCAGCGCATAAGGCGCGCCGGACGTCATCAGTTGCTCGCGCTCGCCGGCCGACAGCAATTTGGCGTCGCCGGGATATAGCGGCGCGCCGTCGGGATCGTGCGGCCACGGCCCATCCACCTCGCGCGCGGCGACGAGCCTTGCGATCTCGGCGCGGCTTTCAAAGGCGGGATAGACGAGACCGAGCGCAGAGAGCTTTTGCAGCGCGGCGCGATAGTCGGCAAGATGCTCCGACTGCCGCCGTGCCGGTGTCTCCCAGGAGATCCCGAGCCAGGCGAGATCGTGGTAGATCGCCGACTCATAGTCCGGACGGCAGCGCGTCGCGTCGATGTCCTCGATCCGCAGCAACAGCCGCCCGCCGGTCTCGCGTGCGCGCTCGAAGTTCAGCAGCGCGGAATAGGCGTGGCCGAGATGCAGGAAGCCGTTCGGGCTCGGGGCAAATCGGAAAACGGGTGGCATGAGTTCTCGGTGTATTCGTCACTGCCGGGCTTGACCCGGCAATGCATCTTCCAGGACTCTTGTGAGGAGATCGATGCGCCGGTCCCGCCTACGCCGAAGGCTTCGGCGGGCTTTACGGCATTGGGCCGGCGTAGCTGTAGCAGAAACGGCGAGCCCGCGCATGACGAGTTGAGCAAAGCAATGGCCATCCACCTCGAATCCCAGTCCGATCTCGAAGAGGCCGTCCATGCGCTCATCAAGCGCGATCCGCGCCTCAAGCCCGTGCTGGAAATTGCCGGCATGCCGGCCTTGCGGCGGCGCGAGCCAGGTTTTGCGGGCCTTGCCCATATCGTGTGCGGGCAGCAGCTGTCGACGGCGAGCGCGGCGGCGATCTGGGGACGGCTGGCCGCCGCCTTCGATCCGTTCGACCATGAGGCGGTCCGGCGCGCCCGCACCGACCGGCTGGGGCGGCTCGGCCTGTCCGCCGCCAAGATCAAGACGCTGAAACACCTCGCGCGCGAGATCGGCGCGCAGCGGCTGAACCTCGAGGTGCTCGCCGAAGAGGATGCCGACGCCGCGCATCACACGCTGATCTCGCTGCCCGGCATCGGGCCCTGGACTGCCGACGTCTACCTGCTGTTTTGCCTCGGCCATGGCGACGCCTGGCCGGCCGGCGACCTCGCTGTGCAGGAGGGGATCAAGATTGGGCTCGGCCTGAAGATGCGGCCGACGGAGAAGCAGATGGCGCCGCTCGCCGAACCCTGGCGTCCGCTGCGCGGCGCCGCGGCGCATCTGTGGTGGAGCTACTATCGCGCGGTGAAGAAGCGCGAAGGCGTGCTCTCGGCCTGACGGGCGTATTCCGCCCGAGCAGGGCCACATGCTTTCGCTGCTCGGGTAAACCGCTTTCGACGAAAGCTCATCCAGTATAGCGTCGAGCTCTATATCAGAGCATGATCTGTTCGGAAAACCGCTACACACCTTTCCGGATCATGCTCGCGAGCAAACGCCGCGAAGACGGCCACGAGGTCGCGCATGCTGGACAGGACGAAGGATATTTCCGTCTCCGCACAGGCTTGGCTCGATGAATTCGAGCGCACATTGGGCCGGCCCGAGCCCGCTGCGCTGGACCGCCTCTTTCTCACCGACAGCTTTTGGCGCGATGTGCTGGCACTGAGCTGGAATCTGCAGACGCTCGCAGGCCGCGATGCTATCGCACGGGAGTTGACCATCGTCGCACCGAAGGCGGCACCGACCGGTTTCAAGATCGCGCCAAACCGAGCGCCGCCGCGCTGGGTCACGCGCGCCGGCACCAACACCATCGAAGCGATCTTCGATTTCGAGACGGCGATCGGACGCGGCAGCGGCATCGTGCGGCTCGTTCCCGATACTGCCAATGGCGACCGCCTGCAGGCGTGGACGCTGCTCACCGCCCTCGACGAGCTCAAGGGGTTCGAGGAGCAGCTCGGCACGTCACGGCCCCGCGGCCAGGCCTATTCGCGCGACTTCCGCGGGCCGAACTGGCTCGACCATCGCAACGCCTCGCGTCACTACGCCGATCGCGACCCGGCCGTGCTGGTGGTCGGCGGCGGCCAGGCCGGGCTCGCCATCGCGGCGCGGTTGAAGCAGTTGAATGTCGACACGTTGATCGTCGATCGCGAGATGAGGATCGGCGACAACTGGCGCAAGCGCTACCATGCGCTGACCCTGCACAACCAGGTGCAGGTCAATCACCTGCCCTACATGCCGTTCCCGCCGACCTGGCCGGTCTATATTCCAAAGGACAAGCTCGCCAATTGGTTCGAAGCTTACGTCGAGGCGATGGAGCTGAATTTCTGGACCGGCACCGAACTCGAGGGCGGCGTCTATGACGAGGCGAAGGGGCGCTGGTTGGTGACGCTGCGCCGCGCCGACGGCAGCAAGCGGACCATGCATCCGCGCCATGTGGTGATGTCGACCGGAGTCAGCGGCATCGCCAACATGCCCGACATTCCGGGCCTTGCCGATTTCAAGGGCACGCTGCTGCATTCCAGCCGCTATGAGGACGGCGAGAGCTGGACGGGCAAGCGCGCCATCGTGATCGGCACCGGCAATAGCGGCCACGACATCGCGCAGGACCTTCACTCCAGCGGCGCGAAGGTGACGCTGGTGCAGCGCTCGCCGACGCTTGTCACCAATATCGAGCCGTCGGCGCAACTGGCTTACGCGACCTACAATGAGGGCACGCTCGAGGACAACGATCTGATCGCGGCCTCGATGCCGACACCGCTCGCGCGGAAGACCCATGTGATGCTGACGGAGCAGTCGAAGGAGCTCGATAAGGAGCTGCTGGACGGCCTGCGGCGCGTCGGCTTCAAGCTCGACTTCGGCGAGGCCGGCACCGGCTGGCAATTCAAATACCTCACCCGCGGCGGCGGCTATTATTTCAACGTCGGCTGCTCCAACCTGATTATCGAGGGCGCGATCAAGCTGAAGCAGTTTACCGACATCGAGAGCTTGGTCGCCGAGGGAGCACGGATGAAGGACGGCTCGATCATTCCGGCCGATCTCATCGTCCTCTCCACCGGCTACAAGCCACAGGAATATCTCGTGCGCAAATTGTTTGGGGACGCCATCGCCGACCGCGTCGGGCCGGTCTGGGGTTTTGGCGATGGCTTCGAGCTGCGCAACATGTACACACGCACGAAGCAGCCGGGTCTCTGGTTCATCGCAGGCAGCCTCGCGCAGTGCCGGATCAACTCGAAATATCTCGCGCTCCAGATCAAGGCGATCGAGGAGGGGATATTGCGGGCGTGAGGTGGTGCCACATGATCCAGCCGTCATTCCGGGGCGCAACGAAGTCGCGAGCCCAAAATCCATTGCGTCGCATATTGGCGGATGGATGGATTCCGGGCTCGCGATAACGCGCGCCCCCGAATGACAGGAGGAGGAACCCATGCCAGCCATTCTCGGCAGCGGCGAGCACCGCTACCGCGTGGTCGAAAACTTCGCCAAGCTGCCGGACAGCTGGCAACTCACCGACGTCGCCTCGGTCGCGGTCGACAGCAAGGACCAGATCTACGTTTTCAACCGCGGCGCTCATCCGATGGTGGTGCTCGACCGCGAAGGCAATTTCCTGCGCAGCTGGGGCGAAGGCCTGTTCTCGCGCGCGCATGGCCTGCATATCGACGCGGAGGACAATCTCTACTGCACCGATGACGGCGACCACACCGTGCGCAAATGCACCACTGAGGGCAAGGTACTGCTGACGATCGGCATTCCCGAGAAGCCAGCGCCGTTCATGAGCGGCGATCCCTTCCACCGCTGCACCCACACCGCGCTGTCGCCGAAGGGCGAGATCTACGTCTCCGACGGCTATGGCAATGCGCGCGTGCACAAGTTCACCCCCGACGGCAAGCTGATGAGGAGCTGGGGCGAGCCGGGGACCGATCCCGGTCAGTTCAACATCGTGCACAATATTGCCACTGACGCCCACGGCTGGGTTTACGTCGCCGACCGCGAGAACCACCGCGTGCAGGTGTTCGATGGAGACGGCAAATACGAGACGCAGTGGAACAACTTGCACCGCCCCTGCGCGCTGTGCTGCTGCGGTGGGGCTAAGAGCCCGACCTTCGTGGTCGGCGAGCTCGGCCCCGGCCTGGCCGTCAACCGCAAGGTGCCCAATCTCGGGCCGCGGCTATCGATCGAGACGCGCAGGGCAGGCGCATCGCGCGGCTTGGCGGCGAGGAAGGGCCCGGCGTGGCCAGCGGAAAGTTTTTGGCGCCGCACGGCATCGCCCTGGATTCGAAGGGCGCCATCTATGTCGGTGAAGTCGGTGTTACCGACTGGAAGACGAGCTTTCCGGACGAGGAGATGCCGCCCGCGGTGCGCGCCACGCGATGTTTGCAGAAGCTCGAGCGGGTGCGGGAGTAGCGAAGATAGAGCTGCAACGCACCGTGAAGGCGGTTCCGGGCCGGCTGCATGGTCCCCGGGGATCGCGGCTTTTTGAGCGCTTTTGCCACCTCGCCGCCGCATTGCTTGCGACTGAATAAGTCGCTCAACGGGCTTCACAATCCCGTCACGCTGCATGTAGTATGTCAGTACTTGCTGCTTCGCAGCGTACATTGGAGGCCGGGAGCGTTACTTGAACGCACATGTCTCGCAAGGCAGTTGGCCGGTGTTGGTGCTGAACGCGGACTTCCGGCCGCTGAGTTACTACCCACTGTCTTTGTGGTCGTGGCAGGACGCGATCAAGGCGGTGTTCCTCGACCGCGTCAACATCGTCGCGCATTACGACCAGGCGGTTCGAAGTCCGACGTTAGAGATGCAATTGCCGAGCGTGGTTTCGCTCAAATCCTTCGTCAAGCCGACCACCCATCCCGCCTTCACCCGTTTCAACGTCTTCCTGCGCGATCGTTTCGCCTGCCAATATTGCGGCTCGCCTGAAGACCTCACCTTCGATCACATCATCCCGCGCAGCAAAGGCGGCCAGACCACCTGGGAGAACGTGGTCGCGGCGTGCTCGCCCTGTAATCTGCGCAAGGGCAATCTCACCCCGGCGCAAGCAAAAATGTTTCCGCGCCAGAGTGCGTTCGCGCCGACCGTACACCAACTCCACCGCAACGGCCGCCTGTTTCCGCCGAACTATCTGCACGACAGCTGGCTGGACTATCTATATTGGGATACGGAGCTGGATCCGTAGAGGCGGGAGCGTGTTGACGATGGCTCTTCGGCTTTCCCCGCGGCGTTCAACTGGCGGTCCTTCTGGTTGCTTTTGGACTTGCGTGGCCCGTCACCGTCCATGAATTGGACTGTGGACTGGGATGGTCGAAGCCGATCGGCACCTTGATGTCGGAGAGCGGGGTGCAGTCGATGAATAGGCCAGGCGGTCCTCTCATCAGGACATCGCTGTCTGTGCGCCTGCTCCATGTCGATCTGATTGGCTGAAATCCAGTCGATCTCGAATGCGACACTTAATGGCGTTTCCGCACCGACCGGATGGACGCCGAGAAGGAATTTCTCGGGGCGATTTTGAAAGCACCGGAGAGGCACCCGCTGGAATCAGCCAAGATGTCCTATGCGACGGCCTTTGCGGGGCAACCGAGCGGGATCTCGGATCCACCGGCATCGGCTTCGGCCGCACCAATGCGACCTTTTGCTTGAATTCTGCGACAGTCCTTACTCTCCCTTAAACCTCTGGTGGCAATTTGGCCGGGGATCGGCGGAACCGCGTACCCGGCCGCGATCTATCAGGGTTCGAGGTCGTCGCCGATGTTTGCCGAGACGCTGGAAGCGGTTCAATCCTCACCGTCGAAGCGGACGATCTATGTCCGCTTCGTGCTTGCGACGCTCGCTGTGATGGTCCTGTTCAAGACGTTCAGGTTCGGCCGCTGGAGCGCCTGGCAAGTCCGCGAACTGTCAGATTTCGACGCCTTCTACATCGTCGCACAGCAGATCTGCTACGGTCAGCTCGATCTGGTCTACCGGTTCGAGACGCTGGTCAAGCTTCAGCAGGCATTTGCCGGTTCAACCAGCTTCATGCCCTGGACTTATCCGCCGCAGTTCGATCTTCTGGTGGCGCCATTCGCGCTGCTGCCGGCCGGCATCGCCTATCTGCTGTTCATCACGGCCACGCTGGTTGCCTACCTCCTGACGCTTCGGGCCATCGCCGGGCAGAATTTCGCGCTCGTCTTGGTCGTGCTGTTTCCTGCGCTGGCGATCACGGTCGGCTGCGGCCAGAACGGCTTCCTGACCGGCACCCTAATCGGCATCGTCTGCCTCAACGTCGAGCGGCGTCAGATCATCGCTGGTCTTGCTCTGGGGGCAATGGTGATCAAGCCGCACCTGGCCATCGCCGCCGGAGTCTACATGCTGGCGACGCGCCGCTGGGGGGCGCTCGCGACCGCCGCTGCAGTCGTGCTCGCAAGCTCGCTCGTCTGCACGCTCGTGTTCGGATGGCAGATCTGGACCGCATGGCTCGGCGCAATCCGGGAATCGGCTATCTTCCTGGAGCGCGGCTTCTATCCGCTGTTCCGCATGGTCTCGACCTACGCTGCGCTTGGCCGGGCCGGCCTTCCCTCAAGCGTTGCCTTCTGGATGCAGGCGGCTGCGGCGAGCCTCGCCCTGTTTGCGGTCGTGCTTGCGGTCTGGCTTGGAACGGCGCGCAGGGCCTCACCCAATTTCGCGTTCGGTGTCGCTGCCATGGTGTCGGTGATGATCAGCCCCTACGCCTATGATTACGACCTGCCGATCATCGGAATCGGCCTTGCGTTGATGCTTCCTGATCTTGCACAAGTGGCGAACGCCCGGGAGCGCAGTTTCCTCTACGGATTGATCCTGCTTGCCGGCGCCTATGGAATGCTGCAATCGGCCAGACTCGCAGCGCAGTTCGGCAATGAAGCGGATCTGACTGGGATGGACGACAAATTTGTACCTTCCATCGGCGGCTTCGCGATGATGGTGCTGCTGGCCCTGCTGCTGCGCCTGCTCTGGCGAGCCACTCAACCTGCGCCCATCGTGCAGCAGGCTGCAGATAGCCTGCGTCCACCGCATCGCCAGCCTGACGCCGCCGAGTGTGAGCGCTACGTCCTGTCGCGCCGCGCGGAATCCGTGGGCAGCGCTTAGCAGGAGGAGACTGCCCCCTCCACCACCGGGCGTATGCCGGCCATCGCAAGACGGAACCTGAAGCATTGGCGCTCGTTCAGATCAGAGCGCAAGGGATGCATGCCGCAGCGCAACCGAGGGAGGCTCATCATGCCCACAGCCGAACATGATCACGTCTATAAGATCCTGGAACTGGTCGGATCATCCGAGACCTCCATCGAGGATGCGATCCAGAACGCGATCGGGCGCGCCGCCAAGACCGTTCGCGAGATGAAATGGTTCGAGGTTGTGCAGACGCGCGGCCACATCGAGAACGGCACTGTCCGTCACTATCAGGTCACGCTGCGCGTCGGCTTCACGCTGGAGGGATGACGCAGCGGACGCAGGATGAGGCTGTCACGCTGCGGCGAGGTGGTTAACAACCGCCGAGCAGAGTCGGTCAAGATCTCGTCGACCCGTCCGGTTGACTACGGACGCACAAAATCATCGCAGAAGTTGCAACAGGCCGTTAAGGCCAAAGTGAGAGGTTTGCACCGATTTGGAGCAAGCCTGATGGTCACGAGCCGCGAACTCGGCAAGACGCGCCTTCCGCTTTGGGCGGCGGGCTTCGTCGCGCTGACTTGCGTGGCGATCCTCGGCTTGAGCGCCTGGCGTGAATGGGAAGCGCGCAATGCCGATCTCAGGGCAGCCGAAGTCGACGTCACCAATCTGGCGCATTCGCTGATCCAGCACGCGGACGATACATTCGAACTGGTCGACACGATCCTGGTCGGGTTGGTCCATCGGCTCGAAATCGACGGGACGGGTCCGGACACGATTGCGAAACTCCAGGCTTATCTGCCGACACGCAAATCATCGGACCGCATCCGCGGCATCTTCGTCTACGACGCGACCGGCCGCTGGCTTGCCACGACTGAACGCCTCGACTTCTCCAACCTTAACAACAGCGATCGCGGTTATTTCCGCCACCATCGCGACTCGCCTGCAACCGGCACGCTGATCGGACCGCCCGTCAAGAGCAGAGCCGGCGGCCAATGGATCATCACCGCATCCCGCCGGATCAACGATTCCGACGGCGGCTTCGCCGGCGTTGCCCTGCTCACGATCGACGTCAGCTATTTCGTCAAGTTCTACGAGCGGTTCGACATCGGTCCGAACGGCTCGGCATCGCTGCTCAACAATAGCGGCATCATGCTGGCGCGCAGTCGCGACGAGAGCGGCGCCTTCGTTGGACGCGACCTGTCCAATGCGCCCCTGTTCAGAAGCTGGAAAAGCCGCCCCGCCGCCTCGGTCTACTATTTCAAATCGCCGCTCGATGGCGTGGAGCGGCTGAGCTACTACCAGCGCAGCAGCCGCTATCCGCTGATGGTGCTGGCGAGCAAGTCGCAAGACGACGTGCTGGCGCCCTGGCGACGCGCGGCGGCCGCGCGCATGACCTTCGTCCTCGGCCTCGTTCTGCTGATCGCGGTGATCGGCTTCTACTTGGTCCGTCAGTTGGTGCAGCGGCAGCTCATGGCCCAGGCCTTGGTTGCCAAGGAAGCGAATTTCCGCCTGCTGGCCGAGCAATCCAGCGACATGGTGACCCGGATCGGGCTCGATAACCGGCTGCTCTACGTCTCTCCCTCATGCGCGCGCATCACCGGCTGGTCCGCCGAGGAACTGCTGGACACGTCGGCTTTGGCCGGCATTCACACGGACGACATGCAACGGGTCGAGCAGGCGATCATTGCGCTGAAGAATGGCGAAGCCGAGGAAGCGCGGTTCGTCTATCGCCAGCGTCATCGCGACAAGGGCGAGATCTGGGCCGAGGCGGCGCTGCACGTGACCCTTGCCTCGGACAGCGGTGCCATCGACGGCGTCGTCGCGGTGGTGCGCGACATGACCGAGCAGAAGGACCTTCAGGACAAACTCGCCTCGCTCGCAACGACCGACGGCCTTACCGGCCTCGCCAACCGACGCACATTCGACGAACGTCTCGCCGATGAGTGGGCGCGCGCCCGGCGCGACGGCACGCAGCTCTCGCTGCTGCTGGTCGATGTCGATCATTTCAAGAAGTTCAACGATCATTACGGACATCAGGCGGGCGACGCCTGCCTGCGCGCGCTCGGCAGGATCCTGTCCGCCCAGGCCAAGCGCCCGGCCGACCTCGCCGCGCGCTACGGCGGCGAGGAATTCGCCGTGCTGTTGCCGAACACCGGCCCGGATGGCTGCACCGAGATCGGCGAAGGGATTCGCCAGGCGCTGCACGGTCTCGGCATGCTGCATGCACAGAATCCACCTTCCCGGCTGGTGACTGCGAGCGTTGGCGGCGCGACGGCTCTTCCGTCCCAGACCGCGATGGACTGCAGCACGCTGGTCGCGGCCGCCGACCGCGCGCTCTACGCGGCCAAGGACAGCGGCCGTGACCGGCTGGTGATGTCGGGACAGGTCGTTCCGTGGCCGGCCAAGAGCGCGTGACGACCTCTCCTCTGGATTTGTCCGTCGGGTCCGGACGGGATATGATTTGCACCGCGGCCGGATGTTCGGCCGATCCGAGAGTGCTGCGGTGACTGGCGAGATTAAGCTCGTCCTTTTCGATATGGACAACGTCCTCTGTGACTACGAGAGGGAAAAGCGCGTCGCCTTTCTTGCGGAGCTGGCCGGGATCACGAGTGAAGCCGTCTACAAGGCGATCTGGGCATCCGGATTCGAATTTCTCGGCGACACTGGCGCGCTCGATGCCTCAGACTATCTGCGCGGGTTCGGCGAGCGCATCGGTTATTCCCTATCGCTCGACGAATGGGTCGAGGCGCGGCGCCGTTCAATGCAGGCCAAACGCGCGATGCTGGAGATTGCCGACAGCTTGCGCAAGACCGTCGACATTGCCGTCCTTACCAACAACACCACGCTGGTCGCTGACCATATCGACACCCTGCTGCCGGACTTGCGCCCGCTGTTCGGCTCTCAAATCTACACCTCGGCCCAGTTCAAGACGGCGAAGCCGGACCCGCGCTGCTACCGCCGCTGCCTGTCCGAGCTCAACGTGAGGCCGGAGATGGCCCTGTTCGTCGACGATGTCGCGGCCAATGTTGCCGGCGCGCGCGAGGCGGGTCTCTCCGCGCATCACCATACGTCGGTGCAGGCTTTCAAGCAGGCCCTTTCGGAGCACGGCCTGCTTCACGAATGACTCGCGCTCCGCTTTCCGCCGGCATCAAGCCAGATGGCACGCCACAAAGTGCCCGCCCGCCCCTTCCCTCAGCTCCGGCGCGCTTTCCGCACAGCGCGGCTGGGCGATCGGACAACGGGTGTGGAAGTGGCAGCCGGATGGCGGTTTCATCGGGCTCGGCACGTCGCCCTTGAGGCGGATGCGTTCGCGCTTGAACTTGGGATCGGGCACCGGCACCGCGGACAGGAGCGCCCTGGTGTAGGGATGCTGCGGGTTGCGGTAGAGATCACTCGCCTTCGCGAGTTCGACGATGCGGCCGAGATACATCACCGCGACGCGATCGGAGATGTGCTCGACGACAGAGAGATCGTGCGCGACGAACAAATAGGTGAGGTTCAGCTCGGCCTGGAGATCTTCCAACAGGTTGATCACTTGCGCCTGAATCGACACGTCGAGCGCGGAGACCGGCTCGTCGCAGACGATCAGCTTCGGTTCGACCGCGAGCGCCCGCGCGATCACGATGCGCTGGCGCTGGCCGCCGGAGAACTCGTGCGGGTAGCGCCGCATGTGCTCGGCCTTGAGCCCAACCTTGACCAGGAGACCCGCGACGCGCTCCTCGCGCTCTTTCGCGGACGAGGCGAGATTGTGGATGGTGAAGGCTTCGCCGAGGATCGCACCGACCGTCATGCGCGGATTGAGCGAGGCGAACGGATCCTGGAATACGAGCTGCATGTTCCGCCGCATCGCGCGCAGATCGTTGCCGCCGAGCTTACGCACGTCCTGGCCGTCGAAGGTGACCTCGCCGTCGGTCGGCTCGATCAGGCGCAGCACGCAACGCCCCGTCGTGGACTTGCCGCAGCCGGACTCGCCGACGAGGCCGAGCGTCTCGCCGCGATTCACGGAGAAAGACACGCCGTCGACCGCGTAGACGGTCCCAACTTGGCGCGACAGCAGACCGCCGAGCACGGGAAAATGTTTCTTCAGGCCGCTGACGCGCAGCAACGGTTGGCTCATGCCGCGCCTCCCAGACTGGTATCTCCCAAGTGACAGGCCACGCGATGCCCGGGCGCGATCTCGCGCAGCAGCGGCTCCTTCCCGGTGCACACGTTCATGGCGAACTTGCAGCGCGGGGCAAAGCGGCAGCCGACCGGCGGATTGATCAGGATCGGCACCGAGCCGCCGATCGCCTCCAGCCGCGTCTTGTGCTCGCTGTCGAGATCGATGCGCGGGATCGAGCGGATCAACCCTTGCGTATAGGGATGGCGGGGATCGCCGAAGAGATCGTCGACGAGCGCCTCCTCCACCACCTTGCCGGCATACATTACGACGACACGCTGCGCGGTTTCGGCGACGACACCCATCGCATGGGTGATCAGCATCACCGCCATGCCGAAGCGGTCCTTCATGTCCTGGAGCAGGTCGAGAATCTGGGCCTGGATGGTGACGTCCAGCGCGGTTGTCGGCTCGTCGGCGATGATCAGCTTCGGCTTGCAGGCGAGCGCCATCGCGATCATCACGCGCTGGCGCATGCCGCCGGAGAACTGGTGCGGATAGTTGTGCACGCGGCCTTCGGCGTTCGGGATCTGCACCAGCTTCAGCATCTCGATGGTGCGCTCGAGCGCCTGCTTCTTGGTTACCGCTTCGTGCCGCCGCAGGCTCTCGGCGATCTGCTCGCCAATGGTGAGCACCGGATTGAGCGAGGTCATCGGCTCCTGGAAGATGAAGCCGATCTCCTTGGCGCGGACCTCGTCAAGCTGATTGCTCGTCAAAGGAACGAGATCGCGACCCTCGAACATGATCTGGCCCGCCGCGATCCGGCCCGGCGGCATAGCGATCAGCTTCAGGATCGACATCGCCGTCACGGTCTTACCGCAGCCAGACTCGCCGACGACGCACAGCGTCTCGCCGCGATTGACGGAGATGTCGACGCCGTCGACGGCCTGGAGGATGCCGTCGTCGGTGGAGAAGTGGGTTTTTAGACCCTTGATTTCGAGCAGTGGCGCCATCAGATCACCCGTCGCGCATCGAGCGCGTCACGCAAGCCGTCACCGATGAAGTTGATGGCTACCACCGCGATGAAGATCGCGCCGCCCGGGAACAGCGCCCAATGCGGGCCGATGTCGAGAAAATCCTTGGCGTCGTACAGCAGCCGCCCCCAAGTCGGGGTATCCGGCGGAAAGCCGAGGCCGAGGAACGACAACGTCGATTCGGCGATGATGGCGGCAGCGACGTCGATGGTGCCGGCGATGATCACGGGGCCGAGCGCATTGGGCAGGATGTGGCGCACCACCTGCCGCACTGGACTGGCGCCGAGCGCCCGCGCGGCCTCGACGAATTCTTTCTCGCGGATCGACAGGAACTGCGCGCGCACGAGGCGCGCCACCGGCATCCAGCGGAGGCCGCCGATCACGAGCACGATCAGGATAAAGATGCCGCCCTCCGGGCCGAACGCGGCTTTCAGCCCGTCGCGGAAGAGATAAATGAGCAACAGCAGGAGCGGCAATTGCGGCAGCGACAAAAAGAGATCGGTGAGCCACATCAGCCCATGACCGAGCGCACCGCGCGACATGCCGGCGAGCGCACCGATCAGCACACCGACAAAGACCGAGACCAGCATTGCGGCGAGACCGACCGCGAGCGAGATGCGCCCGCCATAGATCATGCGGGCCAGGATGTCCTGGCCGAGATCGTCGGTGCCGAAAGGATGGGCCAGCGATGGGCCCTGCATACCCGCGACGATGTCGATGTCGTCGATCTTGACCCGCCAGACGAAGGGGCCAATCACCACCGCCAGGATCAGAACGAGAAGCAGGAACGCACTGACCACAGCGAGCTTGTGGCGACTATAGCGCCGCCACGTCTCGCGCCAGGGCGAGTAGACGCGCCGCTCAGCGGAAGGAGATGCGAGGGTCAAGCCAGCCATAAAGGATGTCCGCGATGAGATTGAACAGCACGACGAGGCACGCGAACACGAAGGTGACGGCCATCACCACCGGCGTGTCGTTGGACAGGATCGAGGAGATCAGCAGCGAGCCGATACCAGGAATGCGGAAGATCTGCTCGGTGACGATGGCGCCCCCGAACACCGCCGGCATCTGCAACGCAATGAGCGTCACGACCGGGATCATGGCGTTGCGCATCACGTGCTTGACGATAACTTTGGTTTGTCCGAGGCCCTTGGCGCGCGCCGTGGTGACATAGTCGAGCCGGATCACGTCGAGCATCGCCGAGCGCACGAAGCGCGTCATCGACGCCGCCTGGAACAGGCCGAGCACCGCCACCGGCATGATCGCCTGGCGGATCATCTCCAGCACCCAGTGGATTCCCGTGCCCTTGATGTCGGTGGTGTAGACGAAGGGCAGCCAGTCGAGCGTGACCGAGAAGATCAGGATGAACAGGATGCCCGTGAAGAAGGTCGGCAGCGAGAAGCCGACGAAGGCGAGCGTATTCGCGATCTGGTCGAATAGCGAATATGGCCTGGTCGCCGCGTACACGCCGACGGGAATCGCGATCAGGAGCGCAAGGATCTGCGCCGAGCCGATCACGTAGAGGGTCGCGGGCAGGCGCTGGAGGATCAGCGTGTCGACGTTCATCCGGCTGACGAAGGAGAAGCCCCAGTCGCCGTGCAGCATGGCGTTGAGCCAATGCAGGTAGCGAAGGTGAATCGGATCGTCGAGGCCGAACTTGGCCCGAAGTGCCGCCTGCACTTCGGGCGGCACGTTCGGATTGGTCGCCAGCTCGGAGAACGGATCGCCGGGGGCGAGCGCGAGCACGACGAACAGCACGACCGAGATTCCGAGCAGGCTCGGAATCGCGATCAGCAGGCGACGCAGGACGTATTGGCTCATAGGGAAATCCGTCTACGCCCTCGGGATCATGCCTCCCGGTACCAGTCGAACAGGTTGTCGGTCTCGTTGGCCCAACCGCTGACGATGCAGACAAGGTTGTTGGCCGCGGCTTCCACCTTGAGGCGATGCTGCACTGGGATGAATACGACCTCCTGAATCAAGAGATCATTGGCCTTGATGTACAGCGCGGCGCGCTTGATCGGGTCCATTTCGGCTTCTGCCGCTGCGATGATCGCGTCGTAGTCCTTGTTGACCCAACGCGGAAAATTGGTGCCCTGCCACTTGTTCTCCTTGGTTGACACCCTGTCCGACGTATAGCGGCGCATGTGCTGCGAAGGATCCGGCTGGCTCATGGGAATCTGGAACATCTCCAGGTCCGCATAGAACTTCGGATAAGTGTCGGGATTGCCGACGTCCGAGGAGAAGAACACGGAGGCGACAACGGATTTGAGTTCGACATCGATGCCAGCCTTCTGGCAGGCTTGCTTGACGATCGCCTGAGTCTTCTGGCGCGGTCCGTTGATCGAGGTCTGGTACAGCAGCTTCAGCTTCTTGCCGTCCTTCTCGCGGATGCCGTCCGCGCCGGGCTTCCAGCCGGCGTCATCAAGAAGTTTCGCCGCCTTCTCGACGCTGAACTCCCAAGTGTTGTTCTTGGACACGAATTTCTCGGGACCGTTGAGGAAATTAGCGGTCGTGCGGCCGGCGCGGCCGTAGATGGCCTTTTTGACCGACTCGCGATCGACCAGCATGGACAGCGCCTTGCGCACGGCCGGATCGGAGAACAGCGGGTGCTTGGTCTTCATCGAAGAGCGTTCGCCATCGATCTCGGTGTTTGGATCGGTGAAATTGAGCGCGATGAACTCGGTGTCACCCCCCACGGCGTAGACTGCTTTGCCCTTGCCGCCCTTTTCCAGGCGCAGCAGCACGTCATCTTCGACCTGGATGTTGTAACCGAAATCGTATTCGCCGGTCTGGATCACCGCGCGCGCCGCCGAAACGGCATCGCCGCCGCCCTTCATCTCAAGCGTATCAAAGTAGGGGCGGTTGGGCATGTGGTAGTCGGAATTGATCACACCGCGCACGAGATCGCCGGGCTTGAATTCCACGAACTTGTAGGGACCGGTGCCGACGGGTGACAGGTTGTTCGGCGCCTCGCGGGATTTGGCGCCCTTGTAGTCCGCAAATAGATGTTTGGGGATGATGCAATTCGGTGCACCGACGAAAGCATCGGCCCAGAAGGGGGTCGGCTTGGCGAAAAGGAGGCGTACCGTGAGATCATCGATCTTTTCGACCTTGATGTCGCGGTAGGTGCCGATGGTGACTGCTGCGGTGGCAGGATCGCTTGCATATTCCCAGTTGAACACAACGTCGTCGGCAGTGAACGGCTTGCCATCGTGCCATTTGACGCCGGGCTTGAGCTTCCAGGTCACCGATTTGCCGTCGGCGGCGAGCCCGCCGTTCTGGATCGAGGGAATTTCTGCCGCAAGAACCAGCTTCATGTTGCCGTCGGGGTCCCAGGAGGCGAGCGGCTCGTAGAACAGGCGCGAGCCGTCCTGGTCCTTGGTGCCGGTGGCGAAGTGCGGATTGAGCAGGGTCGGGCCCTGCCACCACAGCAGCTTCAGCGCACCACCGCCGCCGCGCTTCGTCGGCTTGTAAGTCGAGGCGCCCTCGGCCATGGCGACGCCGCCGAGCGCGAGGATCTGATTGGCCAGAGGAGCGGTGAGACCGACCGCGGCCATGTGCTTGATGAAGCCGCGGCGATCCATCCGCCCGTCCTTCACCTGGCCGATCATCGAACGCAGTTCTTTATCCAGCATGGTTGTCCCCCGTCTGGTTCCTATCGTGATGACGACGGCCGTCAGAGCTGCCGCCCAATTAGCTGGCAGTAGATGGCACACCGAATGGGGGGCGCGTCAACTGGGACCGTATGTATGCAAACGGTCTTCTGGCTGTCCGTTGGGCAGAACTGCCTTCCGTGAGCCCATCCATTCGGCAATCCAGCATCAAAACACGCTGGATTGCGCGCTGCACTGCGGAAAATTTGTTCGTCGGATCAGACTTAAGTATCGACGCTCTACGTCACCGACATATCGAGCGGCGGCGCGACGTGATCCGGCAACGGACAGACGTAAGGCATCTTGGCCGTCCGCTTCTGAAGATCCGCCTTGGCAGACTTGATCAGCTCCGGTTCCGTCAGCGCCTTGATACCGAGCCCGGCCATCGCCTTGGCGGCCTGCACCATCGCCTTGTGGGCATGCGGGCTCTTGCCCTGCGCCACTACCTGCCAAGTGTGGAAGGGCGTGCCGATTGCAACCGTCGGTGCGTGAACCTGCACGGTCGGGACCACCCAGCTCACGTCGCCCACGTCGGTCGAACCGACCAGCGGGTTGCGCTTGGCATCCAGCGGCACCAGGAAGTCGGCCAGCGGCCGATCGGTGGGCTCCATGCCGATCGCGTAGTAAACCGACGAAATGTCCTTGTCGCTCAGCGTCGCACGAATCTGGCTGGCAAAGCCCTTGTCCGCCTCGTCGAAATGCGGCGGTCCGAGGTCTTCCATGATACGGTGTAGCGCCTGCTCCAGCGGGGTATTCGGCAGGATGTTGGAGACCGCGGAGATGATCTTCATTTCCATCTTGGTCTCGGTCATCAGCGCCGCGCCCTGCGCGATCTTGGACACGCGCTCGACCAGCTCGTTCATGCCGGGAAGATCGCGGGCACGGATCGAATAGCGCACCCGTGCATGGGCCTGCACCACGTTGGGCGCGATGCCGCCGGTGTCGAGCAAGGCGTAGTGCACGCGCGCATCGCTCGGCATGTGCTCGCGCATGTAGTTCACGCCGACGTTCATCAATTCCACCGCGTCGAGCGCAGAACGGCCGAGATGCGGCGAGGCCGCCGCATGTGAGGTGCGACCGGTGAAGATGAAATCCGCGCGCGTGTTGGCGAGCGAGGGCGTGACCGCCACTTCCCAGAAGCTGTGCGGATGCCAGGTGATGGCGATGTCGGCATCTTCGAACGCACCCGAGCGCACCATGAAGGCCTTTGCCGCGCCACCTTCCTCTGCGGGGCAGCCGTAATAGCGCACGCGGCCGGGCACTTTGTTCTCGGCGAGCCAGTCCTTCACCGCCGTCGCGGCGAGCAGCGCAGCGGAACCGAGCAGATTGTGACCGCAGCCATGGCCATGGCCACCGACCTCGATCGGACGGTGCTCGGCGACACCTGCCTCCTGGCTCAATCCCGGCAGCGCGTCATATTCACCCATGAAGGCAATGACCGGACCGCCTTCGCCCCACTCGCCCATCAGCGCAGTCGGGATGCCGGCGAGATTCTCGGTGATGCGGAAACCCTGATGACGCAGCTCGGCGAGATGCTCGGCGGCGGACCGCGCCTCGGTGTAGCACACCTCGGGCGTGCCCCAGATCTTATCGCTGAGGTCGATGAAACGCGCCTTGATCGTGTCGACGCCACGCCAGATGTCGCTGCGGTTATCCATGCTTCGATCCGTGATCCCTGGTCAAACGAAGCGGCAATGGTTAGCAGCTTCATTGCACCGCGCCTAGCACCTCGCCGGACACCAGCCATGCGACGGCTGCCGGGTCGAAGGGCCGGCTGTCACCTGCCACCTGCGCACGAACCGTCGTTATGCCTTTCGAAGATTTCACGCGGCGTTCTCTGGAATAGTTGGGAACGAGGCTTTCAAGACGGCGTCCTCCGGCCTAAATTATCCGTGCTTCGCGCCTCGTTCCCCCGGCGACGGCGGAGCGATGCTCTCAGCCAGGAGAACTCCATGCCCGCACTGACCGAATGGAGAGTGCCACCGGCCAATCAGCCGCGTGCAAGCGATTATGGTTTCGATCTCGACCGCGCGCTCGCGTCCGTCGTCGGCCTGCACGCCATCATCCCGCCAGACGCCTTCAGCGCCGAGACGCTGGGCACCGAACGCGCCGGCAACGGCGTCGTGATCGACGACGGGCTGGTGCTCACAATCGGCTACCTCATCACCGAGGCGGAATCCGTATGGCTGCACCTGGCCGACGGACGCGTGGTCGAAGGCCATGCGCTCGGCTTCGATTCCGTCACCGGCTTCGGCCTCGTGCAGGCGCTCGGCCAGCTCGACGTCGAACCCTTGCCGCTCGGCACCTCGGCGGAATCGCGGATCGGCGATCGCGTCGTGGTCGGCGGCGCCGGCGGCCGCACGCGCTCGGTTGCGAGCCAGATCGTGGCCAAGCAGGAATTCGCCGGCTATTGGGAATATCTGCTGGATGAGGCCATCTTTACCTATCCCGCACATCCGAACTGGGGCGGCACCGCGCTTCTCAACGAACGCGGTGAGTTGATCGGCATCGGCTCGCTCCAGCTCGAGCGCGAACGCGACGGCAAGGGCGAGCACGTCAACATGATCGTGCCCATCGACCTCTTGAAGCCGATCCTCGACGACCTGCGCAAGTTCGGCCGCGTCAACAAGCCGGCGCGGCCCTGGCTCGGGCTCTACTCGACCGAGATCGACAACCGCGTGGTGGTGATCGGCATCTCCGCCAACGGCCCCGCCGCGCGCGCCGAGCTCAAGACTGGCGATGTCATCCTCGCCGTGAACGGCGAGAAGGTCACGAGCCAGACCGGCTTCTATCGGAAAATGTGGGCGCTCGGCGCCGCCGGCGTCGACGTGCCGCTCACCGTGCATCATGAAGGCGTCACCTTCGACGTCACGGTGACCTCGACCGACCGCTTCAAGCTCCTGAAGGCGCCGCAGCTGCACTGACGCAAGGCTTGAGGAAGCGGCAATGACCGAGGCCGTCGTGGACGACATCGTGGCCGTGCTGCCGCCGCTGCTCAATGCGCTGGAGGCGCTCGGCTTCTTCCAGCGGCATCTGCACCCGCCAGCCTTCGCCTCGGTGATGAACGCGATCGGCTCGCCGGACGAGGCGCTGCAAGCGGCGCGGGCAGCGATCGGCGACTGGCCGGAGCAGTTCGCCGGGCTGCGCGAGCGGCTCGATCGCGCTTGCAACGAGACGCTCGCCGCCTTTGCCGGGATCCGCGAGGTCGAGCGCGGCAATGGCGACCTCGTCGCCGTGTTCCGCGCGCTGCGCCACCTGCCGCGCGCGCAAGAGGCGCTCTATCCGCTGGCGGTGCAGTTTCCTCCCGTGAGCAGCTTCTTTCTCAACGCTGCCAATCGCGGAAATGCCGAGCTGTTGTCCCGGCTCGAAGGTGGCGCTAGCGAAAATACCGGCATCTTCCATGATCACAACGAGCCGGGCAGCCGCGGCGGCTTCTCGGTCTATGTGCCCGAATATTACACGCCCGATCGGACCATGCCGCTGGTGATGGCGCTGCATGGCGGCAGCGGCAACGGGCGCGGTTTCCTGTGGAGCTGGTTGCGCGATGCGCGCAGCCTCGGCGCAATCCTGGTAGCGCCGACCGCAATCGGCCCGACCTGGGCGCTAATGGGCGATGACGCCGATACGCCGAATCTCATGCGCATCCTCGAGACCGTGCGCAGCCGCTGGAGCATAGATGCCTCGCGCATGCTGCTGACCGGCATGAGCGACGGCGGCACCTTCTGCTACGTCACCGGGCTCGACGGTGCTTCGCCCTTCACCCATCTTGCGCCGGTGTCGGCGACCTTCCATCCGCTGATGGCGGAGGTGGCGAACGCCAAGCGCCTCCAGCGCCTGCCGGTCTTCATCACCCACGGCAAGCTCGACTGGATGTTTCCGGTGCAGACCGCACGGCAGACGCAGGCGACGCTCTCTACCGCCGGCGCCGACGTGACCTATCGGGAGATCGACGACCTCAGTCACACCTATCCGCGCGAGATCAACGCGGAGCTGCTGGATTGGCTGAATAGGAGATGAACGATCCGTCCTTACCCGCGCCGCACCGCCGCGGGAACAATCGCTCCGCACCGACGTTATCGCTCGTCACCGGAGGTTCGCCATGCAGACTTTTTTCGGAATGATCCTCGGCGCGCTGCTGCTTGCGGGCGGGGTCTACGTCTATGATTCCATGCAGACGTCGTCGGTCGCCAATGGCGAGGTCGCGATCACCAATCGCACCATCGTGAACTGGGATGTCGCCAAGGCCGATTGGGACGCGCTGCGGGACCGCGCGCACAAGGACTGGGTCCGGATCTCGTCGAAGTAGCGACGCGGTATCATGAACAAGGCGCCGTCGCGAACTCCGCGGCGGCGCCTTTGTGTTAGGTGATGACTATCGCCTGGCTCAGTTCATCTTGGCCTTGCGTGCGTCGGCAATAACCTGCTCGAACTCGTTCATGCTCAGCACGCCGGGTACGCGGTATTTGCCGACGATGAAGGACGGCGTGCCTCGGAAGCCGAAGGCTTCGGCCTGCTCGTTGTTGCGCTTGAGGATGGCGTCGATGTCCTTGGCGTGGCCGGCGAGATCGCGCTTCAGCCGGTCCATGTCGACGCCCGCGCCAGCAAGAATCTCGTTGATGCGCGGCTCGGTCAGGCGCGAGCTGACGCCCATCATGGCGTCGTGGGCCTGATGGTATTTGTCCTGGAATTTCGCCGCCAGCGCGGTCCGCGCCGCCGTGACCGAGACCGGCCCGAGGATCGGCCAATCCTTCATCACCAGCCTCACCTTGCCGTCGTCCTGGACGACCTGGCGCAGCTCAGGCTCGAGCTTGCGGCAATAGGGACAATTGTAATCGGACCATTCGACGATGGTGATGTTGCCGTCGGGATTGCCGGCAACCGGCGTCTCGGGATCACGCAACACCTTGGATTCGGTCAGCACCTCGTCGCCATCGGCGGCGGCGCGGGCGAAAGTGATCCCACCAGCCGCCAAGACGCCTGCCCCGATCAACGTCAACGCCGCGCGCCGCGTCGTCACTAGGCCCTTATTGCCAGATCCAGCCATATCTCGTCCCGTTTCGGTCCCATCGCTGCAAATACGATTCGGGACCGAGAAGTGTTACCGCTCATATAGAGCGTCGCGGGCGCGATGTCATCGCCATGCTATGAGCGGATTGCGGCCGGCGCCGGCGAAGCCGCACCGCGCGGCAGCATCGCCATCAGCGTGCCGGTCATGGACGCGATCAGCGTCGCCTTGCCCTCATGCTCGGCAAAAGCCCTGGCTTCGCAGAAGGTCAGCGTGCGACCGGGTTTGACCACCGCGGCCTTGAAGACAAAGCGCGCGCCGCGAGCAGGTGCGAGCAGCGTGGTCTTGAACTCGACGGTGAGGATGTCCGCTTCACGCGGCATCAGGGTGAAGGCGGCGACTCCGCAGGCATTGTCGAGGCCTGCCGTAATGATACCGGCATGGACAAATCCGTTCTGCTGCGTGAAGGCAGCCGAATGCGGCATCGCCAGCTCCACCTCGCCCGGGGCGAGATGGATGATCGAAATACCGAGCGTGTGCATTGCCGGCTGGGCCGCGAACATCGCCGTGGCCGCAGCGCGGTAATCCGGGTTTTTTGGCTCGAATGCCATCATCGTTCACGCCTTCCGCCCTATTCTTTTTCTACCGCCTTTGTTGATACGGTAGCGTATCAGAGCTGCGTCGCGCTAGCAATACGGCACCGTATCAAGAACCGGCGAGGCTTCCTTCATGAGCGACGGCAAGGGCGATGTCTGGGTCGAGGCAGGGTTTACCGAACTCGCCCGCTCGGGCGTCGAGGGCGTGCGGGTGGAGGTGCTCGCCAAGAACCTCGGCGTCACCAAGGGCGGCTTCTACCGCCGCTTCGCCGACCGGCCCGCACTGCTCAAAGCAATTCTGGAACGCTGGCGCGAGGGACGCGCTGCGGCGATCGCGCAGCAGACGAGTCTCGACGGACAAGAGCCCCGCGAGCGGCTGAAAGCGTTGATCCAGCTCTATTCCGAGCGGGTCAATCCGGAGGGCATGGCGATCGAGCTCGCGATCCGGCAATGGGCCCGTTCGGATGAGGGCGCGGCGGCGGCGGTGGCGAGCGTGGATGCCGCGCGGCTCAAGCACGTCGCAGAGCTCTATCGCGCGACCGGCCTTGCCGCCGAGGAGGCCGAGGCGCAGGCCTTCCTGTTCTACTGCTTCATCTTCGGGCAAAGCCTCTTGTTCGTCGAGCGCGGGCCGCGCAAGCGGTCGCAGCTTGTGGCCAAATCGGCCGAGAAGCTGCTCGACTAAGCGAAATGGCCGGAGCTTTGCCCCGGCCATCGCATTGCTTTCGAAGCTCAGGCGGCTGCGCCCTTCAGCTTCTTGGTGCATTCGCTGTAATAGCCGCCGCCCTTCTGGATCCATTTCAAGCCGCCATTGCCGTTGGTGGCCTTGTTGGCATTGTACTGGTCGACGCAGGTGTGGAGCCGCGCCTTGCCGGGCGTCTCCTTGGCGTATTTCGGATCGACCGCGTTCGGATAGATCGCAGGTCCAGCCGGCAGCGTCGGCGCAGCGGCGGGCGCGGCTTCCTTCTTCGCCTGCTTCGGTTCGGCAGGAGCGGCGGGCGCAGCCGGAGCAGCCGCGGTGGGCGCAGCGGCGGGGGTTGCGTCTGCACCGCATTGGGCCTTGCGGAAGTCATTCCACTTCATGGTGCCGAGCGAGCCGTCCTTCTTGGCCGCCTGATATTTTGCGCTGCACTCCTGCGCGGTCAGTGCCTGCGCCGGCGCGCTCGCCACCAATGCCGCGACACACGCCGCTGCAATCGCACACAACAATTTTGCCTGAATGGTCATCCCTGGGTCTCCTCCTTGGTCTTCCCGACGAAAGTGAAACGAGGATTGCTATCCTAGCGTGTCGGTGGCTTGCGACAAGGATGCGATGGGTTGCGCCGGCAAAATTTAGTGGTGCCGCCGTTCGACTCATTCATGTCGCGTTCAGCAACGCGGGCCGACGTTCCCAGCCCCTCGCAATTCAAGAAGAGTGCAACACATGACCGTCACCTCCCGCCTTGCCGCCCTCGCTCTCGTCTCCTTGCTCGCCACCGGCACTGCCTTCGCCCAGACCGCCGCGCCGGCCGCCAAGACCGATACAAAGACCGACACTGCTGCAACCGCCGACAAGAAGGCGCCGAAGGAGCGCTCGGCCGAATCGCTTGAATGCTCCAAGCAGGCGGACGCCAAGGGACTGAAGGGCAAGGAGCGCAAGAAATTTCGCCGCGAATGCATGAAGGAAGCGAAGGCCGGCACTGCCGCCCCCGCCACCGCCGACAAGAAGTAAGCCCATCACGATCCTCCGCCAGCATCAGTGAGAGACATGCGCATTGCGGCATGACGAGCCTGCAATTGTGCGCCTCTCGCTGATTTGCGATAAGGTGGCGTGAAGCAAATCGTCGCCTCCCTGCCGTTCGAATGGCCGAGCCGTGCCAACGTCTTGAGCACGATAGAGACGCTTGTCGTCGGCACCGCCGGCGGCCTCGTATTTCTCGTCGCCGGCCTTCCCGGCGGGCTGATCTCGGGCTCGATGATCGCGGTCGGGATCGCGGCAATTGCCGGTCGTCAGCTGATGCTGCCGCCCATCCTGACCCAGACCGTGCTGGTGCTGCTCGGCATCTCGCTGGGCTCGGTGGTCTCGCGCCATCTGATCCAGCAGGTCAGCGCCTATCCCGTCACCATCGGCCTGCTTGCGCTCGCGACGTTCTGCTCGACCTTCGGCTCGAGCTATTACCTCCAGCGCGTCCATGGCTGGGACCGCACCTCGGCTTTCCTCGCCGGCAGCCCCGGCGCGCTGTCGCAGATCACGATCCTGGCGGTCGAGCGCGGCGCCGACCTGCCGGGCATCGCGGTGGTGCAGACCATGCGGGTCATCATCCTCACCGCGGCGCTGCCGATGGTGCTGGCGATCGCGGGCGTGGCGCCCTCGGCCGCACCGTCGCTGACGGCGACGATCGCCTCGCCGCTCGACCTGGTGGCGCTGGCCGCAGCCTCGCTGGCGCTGGCTCTGTTTCTGCGGCTGATCAAATTTCCGGCGAGCTGGATGTTCGGCGCGATGATCGCCTCCGGCGTGTTGCATGGCGCCGGCTGGGTCGAGGGCGGCCTGCCGGACTGGGTGCGCGGCGTGGCGCTGGTCGGCATCGGCGCCCTGATCGGCAGCCGCTTTGCGCGGATGCGGATCAAGACTTTGGCCGGCCATATCAACGCCGCGCTGGGCTCGTTCGCGGTCGCAATTGCCGTTTCCGCCATCTTCGTCGGCATCGTCGCGCTCACCACGCAGGTGAAATTCTCCGATGTCGTCGTTGCTTTCGCTCCGGGCGCGATGGACGCGATGCTGGCGCTGGCCCTGACACTGCACATCGACCCGATCTTCGTCGGCGCCCATCACCTGTCGCGCTTCGTCTTCGTGACGATCGCGACACCCGGCATCGTGCACTTGTTCGGGCGCACGCAGGATGACGTGGATGATTGAGCTCAGCGCTTCGCCGTCCGCACAAATCCCCATGCGGCGATCGCGGCCATCAGCAGCGAGATCAGCACGTTGTAGCCGGCGAGCGAGAGGCCGAGGAAGCGCCACTGCACCTCGTCGCAGCGCACCACCTTCACGGTGTCGAGCCGCGAGAAAAGGTCGCCGGCGTTACCGAGATTGACGACGGGACCGGAGCAATCGGTCGGCCCCTTCCAAAATCCCCATTCGACGCCGGAGTGATAGGCGCCGAGACCGGCATTGGCGAGCGTCGCCAGCACCAGAATCGCTAGCGCAACGAGCAGCAGCGGCCGCGGCGCGCCGCTTCTGGCCCCGAGCGCCGTGAGGGCACCGAGCGGGA
Source organism: Bradyrhizobium sp. 159 (assembly GCF_023073795.1). Lineage (NCBI taxonomy): Bacteria > Pseudomonadati > Pseudomonadota > Alphaproteobacteria > Hyphomicrobiales > Nitrobacteraceae > Bradyrhizobium > Bradyrhizobium sp. 159. Next base: position 79,906 of record NZ_JADPKE010000051.1, read on the forward strand.
TCGCGAGGTAATAAGCGTAGCGCTGCTCCAGGCAGAGCGGACAGGGCAGGATCTCCAGCACGAGCTGGAAGAACCAGGCGCCCGCGATCGTGGCCGCGGCGATCAATGTGACGAGCAGCGAGGCGGTCAGCGCGGGACCGGCGCTGGCCGACTTGAACGCTGGTATTGCGGCACTCTGGGTCGTCACGGCAGCCTCTCTCCGATGGGTCGCGCTCCAAGCCTCTAACTCCGGCTTATGTGGCTGTCGAGAACGGCGGGGATCACTTTGGCGCGGGTTGACCCCGTCCTGTCCATGGCTATAGTCCGCCGGCTTCGCGACGCCCTCATCCGAGCGGCCGACCGAGGGCCCCTGTGGCGGAACTGGTAGACGCGCTCGACTCAAAATCGAGTTCCGCAAGGAGTGCTGGTTCGATTCCGGCCAGGGGCACCAGCCTTCGCTGCTTCGCACCTACGGCTAGGCGAGCGAGGCGCCGGTCTATCCACGCGAAGCAGCGAAGGCTGTCCCGCCGAAGCCTTGGCGAAGGCGGATTGGCGCAACGAACCTCCGCTTCCCCCGCTAGCCATCGTCCCCTCCCCACTGTATAAGCCGGTAGCTTCTTCTGTAACTCGAAGGAGCTCACATGAACGATCTGCACGCGTGGCTTTCCCAGCAGCACCACGGTTTGCGGACCTTCCAAATCTTCCAGCAGAAGCTCGAGACACTCGGCCGGGACGATCCCGCCCAGCGCGGCCTGTGTCGTCTGCTCAGCGGTGTCGTCGGCAGCTATGTCGAGGCCTTCGAGGCCCCGCTGCCGGTCGAAATTGCCGACACCGCTTATCGTCGCCTGCTGACGCTGGTCGGCAGCCTCGATCTCCACGGAGATGGCGCAAGGCGGCTCGCCGACATCAACCGCGTCGCGGCCTGCGAATTGTGGCGGTGATCGGCAGGCGAACCGTGCACGCTTCAATTGTCAAGCAGCGCAAGACGCGCCTGTACAGCCTCGCGACGCATAACGCCCGAGTCTTGAGCTTCTCTTGACGCCCCGTCCTTGGAAAGGGCGCAGGGAAGACCGAGTGCCAGCTGGCACCCGCGGTCCGCTGTGCGCAATTGCGCGAAGACAAATGCACAGCGGCATACAGGGCAGCCTGGACATCCCGGCCTTCCCTGCGCAGTGGTTTAACGGCTTATGGCGCGCTCTCCCCGGGGAGCGATGCACTATTGCCCCCGTCGCCTTGCGAGATAGCTGATGCGCTCGCCCGGTCGGGCCGCAACATCACCGCAAGCCTTGACGCACAGACCCCGGGCGCCAGGACCACACGCTTTTGCCGTACGCGGACTGCACCTGTCGTGCGCGCGCTGCTCAACCGCTCACGGGCCAAACCCGCCCTGCGATTGCCTGCGCGCCGATGCGCTCCACGCCCACCGCCACCCGGCCCGCGTATCGTGACGATCGCGAAACGCCCCTTATCCATGGGCCGGGACGGCAGATCACATACGGCATTTCCGAATTTCTGTTAATCGGAATCTCAGCGACCGAGCTCCCGGTTTCACCGCACCCGAGCGCGGCGGCGATCGCATGTCCTTCGCGGCGGCCGCAACGCGCGCCTTGTCTTCCGTGACGATGCTTCTAATGGTGTACTCGGGATAAGGCACCTACGCCTTGAAGTCGCTGCCGCGCCCTCCGTCCTGGTCCTGAGCGCCCGCCCCGGGGCGGGCGGGTCGAAGCATGGGCGGCTGGAAAGCCACTCCTCAATCGCCCTGCATGGCGTTCGACTTCGCTCCGCCACTACCTATATCGTGCGGCAACGGTTGCTGAAGCAGTGAGCAGCTTCGATGGCAAAGAGACGCATGACGGAAGCGGACACCGACGACCTTCCCCGCTACTTCGTCTGGGTCCGAGGCCTGGAAGGCCCCGAGCCGCAGAAATGGATGACGATGGAGTTCGGCGTCGGCGAATGGAAGCGGCCGCTCGTTCTGGCTTATCTGGAACTGCCGGAAGACGGGCGGCATCTATCCTTGTCGGTGCTGGCCCGGCGCTATCCGCCGCCGCGGGCTGATCTTTCGTAGCCGGGCTACGGTGTGTCCTCGTCGGCTCCGCAAGGCAAAGCGAAAGCCACCCCCGCTTGAGCGTGATCGGCGGCGTATAACCCGAAGCGGCCGGCCAGGAACCCATTCCATCGTATTTTCTTGAACAGACATATCTCGACGCTCTTTGTGACAGTCGGTGGAATCCGACGAGAAATGAGCTCCGTAGACGTCGTTGTTCCCTGCTTCCGGTACGAGCACTTCCTGCGAGAGTGCGTCCAGAGCGTTTTGGCGCAATCGGGCCCCCGCTTGCGCCTGCTGATTATAGATGATGCGTCGCCAGACGATACAGCGGAAGTTGCCGCGGAGTTAGTACGCTCCGACGCTCGCGTCGACTACCGCAGGCACGTCTCGAATCGAGGGCTCATTGCTACTGCCAATGAAGGCATCGCCTGGCAAGAGCCGACTACATGCTTCTGCTGTCTGCGATGATTACTTGTTGCCCGGCGCCCTTTCGAGAGCGGTCGATCTAATGGACGAGCATCCTTCTGTCGCGTTCACCTTCGGAGGCGCGATTGTTCTTGATCGGTGGGGGAAGCGTACTCGCCACAGACCAGGCGTGGATCGACAACCCGCGTTTTGTCCGGATTTGATTTCATTGCACTTAGCGGCGCGAAAAACATTGTGCTGTCACCAACTGTAGTGGTCCGCACCAGCCTGCAGAAGAGATTGGGGGGCTATTTGGCCGACTTACCCTATGCCTCTGATATGGAAATGTGGTTACGGCTCGCCGCACACGGCGTCGTCGGGGTCATTGCCGCGGACCAAGCCGTCTATCGTGCGCACGCGGGCAATATGTCAAGTGAGCCTTCGCGGGAGCAAGATCTGCTGCAACGCAAGGCCGCGATTGAACATTTCCTGAATAGTAGCGCCGCCAGGCTCACAAACGCTGATCATCTTCGCGACCGGTTGGCACCACCTATTGGCGCTTGATGCCGTCGGCTGCGCTAGCGCTGCCTTCAACGAAGGAGCGATGAAAAGCTCAGCAGGCCTTTCAAAACTTGCAGTGAGTTTTGATCCGAGCGTTCAACGAACGCGTCGTTGGTGGTTGCTCGCCTGCAAGCGGGTTCTCGGGTTGCGAGGATGGCAGCTGAGAGGCTGCCAAAGCGACTGGAGGCGTTACCCCCTTCTGGCCCATTAAACATGTGGCGCGCCATCTGAGGAAGGTCCGCTCGTCGGGACATAGCGGGCTAGATTTGCTCATCTGAGTTCCCCGCCACCGAAAGGCGGCGCTTCGCCATTGAGAGAGCGGACGAGGGGTGCGCTTTATCTTGGAACGAAATTTAATTGATTTAATTGGGTTAATGTGATTTAATTCCGCTATTGGGAGACAACGCCATGCCAGACCAGGACGATGACCGACGCGAATTCCTAAAGACGTGCGGAAAGTTCGCCGCCGTGACGCCTCCGGCCATGACGCTCCTGCTGTCGACGTCCCTCACGTCGGATGCCATTGCAAGGTCTGGCGCCGGACCGGCCGGCCCTCGTGGCAACAATGGCTATGGCAACGACGGCGGTGACGGCACCCCCAACGGCAAGGACGATAGCAATCGTTGAGCCGGCGCACAGTCGCCGGAAGGAGACACAATGCAGTCCAGGCGCCGCGACGTTGATTGGCACTTCGCCTCTTTCATCGTTTCGCTAATCTGGCTTGCGATCGTTGCTGCCGGGCTTCTCGCTGTGCTTTTCCGAGGGCACTCCTGAATTCCGGACCTCCGCAGCCTGAACGATCTTGCAGCGGCGAGTTTAGCTGTTGTGTGCGGTTCGATACTTTCCTCATGCCGCGCTGAGGCGGCGGAGGAGTCGCCGTGTAAAACGCTGATCCTGGTTGTCGGGTCGAACCCGCCCTCCAAGAAGTAGTGAATGAAGCGCTTACCGGTGCTGGAATCGCCGCTGCAATCATCTGACTGGCCCACTTGAAACATGCCGACGCACGGTAACGATGTCTGTTTGTAGGGGTAGTGCGGAAGGCGGCGGCGCCCAGCCACACCGACGCGAATGACCCAATGCGGACATGCGCGCCGCGAACGAACGATACGAGCGCTCAATGGCCGCTGTTTTGTCGTTCTCATCTGCACATGCTGAGATGGTCAAGATACCTTGGCATACCTCAGCGCAATCCTCTCCTTGGATTCCCGGCAACGACTACATCGACGGCTGGTCGAAGAACTTTATGGACGGCACCGTCGAGGAGAAGCGCAAGGTGAGGGCGGAGGGCGAACTGCAGGCCGACATGATGCGGCCGCAAGGCGCGAAGGGTCTGATCCCGTTCGTGATCATGCTGCACGGCTGCGACGGCTTCGGCCGGGTCGAGAAGAAACGGGGACGCGACTACGGCGGTAGATTGGTCGGGGCGGGCTACGGTGTTCTGCTGCTTGACAGCTTCGGCAGCCGGGGCTTGGGACCTGACGGCGTCTGCTCGGATCCCAGCCAGCTGACTTGGGCGCGGCGCCGAGCCGACGATGCGTATGCGGCTCTGGACTGGCTCATCGAGCAAAAGATCGCCGATCCCAAACAGGTTTACGTCCTCGGCCGGAGCAACGGTGCGACCACGTCTTTGATTATCATGAACCGCGCGATCGGCGACCTCCACGAGCACATGTTCGCGGGCGGCTTCGCAATGCAGCCGTCCTGTTATTTGATGAAGAGCGTCGACTTCTACGCTCCAGTTCACCTCTTCCTGGCAGAGAAGGACGAGGCCACCAGTCCCGTCCTCTGCGGCCAGATGGCCGAGAGCAAGCGTTCGATCCCCGTGAAGTCGGTGCTGTGGAAGGGGGCGAACCACAGCTTCGAAGACCACGAGCCGATCCACGTATTCCATGGCTACCATGTCGGATACAATGCCGCAGCTGCGGAAGGTACCATTAAGGCCATCATTATTGCGTTGAACGAGGCCAAGAAGGCGCAGAACTGATCACATAGAGCTGCACAGCCTGATTGGATTGAGATAAGGGCCGATGCAGGGATGTCCGACGGAAACGACTTCCGCGCGTGGCCCTAGGCTGCCTAAGTCGAAATCCGCCCGGGAGTCGGCTGTCTGGTGTAGACCGGAAGCCGCTCGGAGGCGGCGTTCACCGCCGACTTTGACCCGTAGCGGCCCCGAAGAACAGTACCTGATTGTCCTCCACGCCACGGCATCACTCCCCCTGGGACAACCGCGAAATTCATCGCCGACAAGCACCCCACCAAGGTCGCAGCATTTGCCTCATTCGTCATTTGACTTGCGCGATGTAAGGGGCTCATCT
>NZ_JADPKE010000065.1:0-82614 GCF_023073795.1 Bradyrhizobium sp. 159
TGCAGATAGTTGCGCTCAATCGTCCGGTCATAGCTGTTGTCGCGCATCGGATCGTCCTCCGCTGGAGCGATCCAATCAGCGAATTAGTGAACATGCACAATTGCGAGCGCAGCGAAGCAATCCAGAATCTTTCCGCGGTGGCAGTCTGGATTGCGTCGCTGCGCTCGAAAATGACGGTCTGGAGGCAGCAGAGGAATCCTGGATCGTCTCAATCGCGAAGCCAGGGAACGCGTCCTAACTCTCGGCCTCCGTATGCGACGGCAGCCGCGAGAAGCGGAAATTGCAATGGCTCGCACCGCCGGCCAGCGTCTGCGTCCTTTCGAGGCGAATGCCTCGCGTGGCATAGGCGTCGAAATCAAGCCCGCAAATGTTCGGCAGGATGTCCTTGTCGCCGTGGCGCGCTGCGAGCTTGCAGAAGCCACAAGCCTTGTAGTTGATGCCGAATTCGAAGGTGTCTCCTGGATCCGGCTCTACGAAATCGTAGACGAAGTCCTCCGGAAACTCCCTCTGGTGGCTTTCCGTGACGCTCCTTGCCGCCTGCTCGCGCAGCAGAGCTTGGTTCGCGGACGACATGAACTGGCGTCCCGAGGCAAGGCGTTCCGCCTCTGACACGGTGAGCAATTGCGCTTTGTAGGTTTCCCGTTCGATCTCCCCGATCACCGGGACCGGCACACCGTGGCGCCGGAGCACCCGACTGATGGCCATAAAACCCGTGAGACGCATGAAGAAATCACTCATGCGGCTGGCCGCGCCGCCGACATAGGGCATTTGGGTCAGCACGATTTCGAATTCGTGCATGACTTCCTGCCTGATCTTCTCGATGTCGGATAGTCGCGCGCGCTCGCGCAACATCGCATCGGCAAGGCCGAGGCGGTGCCGCATGGCGGCTTCCATTGCGTCCCGATGCGTCTCGTAGAAAGGATGGATCTCAGCCATTGGACACCCGATATGATTGGCTCATTGCAATGTGGGCGACGCCGGTTTCATTCTGCGGCGATCGCCTCGATCTCCAGCAGCCATTTGCTGTCAACGGTCTCGACGATCACGACCGTCAGCGCGGGCTGGTGATCCCCGAGAATCGCGCGGCGAATAATACGGTTGGGCAGGACCTGGTTGCGGTCGGTCAGGAACGTGGTGACCTTGACCAGATGCTCGACGCCCAGACCCGCAGCGGCGAGCACTTCCCTGACGTTGCGCCAGGCCTGCTCGCATTGCGCCTCGAAACCGTCGGGCACGGTGCCGTCCGATCTCTCCGGCACCTGGCCGCTGATGAACAAGAGGCGGCGATGCAGCCTCAGTTCAAGTCCCATGCTGTAGCCGCCGGCCGGAGCGTGGACCGTTGCGGGATCGTGGGTGACGACGTGAACTGGTGGCATGGGATCTCTCCGTGTTGCGGCCGACCCTATCCGGCGGCATCGCCGGGGCGCAAAGCACTATTGCTGCGGTTCAGCGCAAGAAAATCTATTGCAAGCACGCAGCCATTCAGTGACAAACTGGGCAGCAATGACTTACATCCTTCCACCGCTCAACGCGCTCCGCGCATTCGAAGCCGCCGCCCGGCATCTCAGCTTCAAATTGGCCGCGCACGAGCTGCACGTGACGCCCGCCGCCGTAGGGCAGCAGGTGAAAGCGCTGGAGGCGCGCCTCGGCGTACGCCTGTTCGACCGGCTGCATAAGCAGCTCATCCTCACCGCGGCCGGTCAGGCCTATCTACCCGGGATATCCGAAGGCTTTCGCCACATCGCCGAGGCGACCTCGCAATTGAAGCCGGCAGGTGCGGTCCTGCTGCAATTGGGAGTCCATGGCGGCTTCGACCTGCGCCGCCTCCAATTGGCAGAATTTCGCAGCGCGCATGCGGAGATCGGCTTGCGGGTGCTTCAGCCCGCCGGCCTGCACGAGCTGGTCGAGGGCAAGGTCGACCTCTTGATAGCCCGCGGACTTGGTCACCATCCGGGCTATCGCTGCGAGCGGATGGATGAGGGAGCGGGTGTGGGTGATTGGCTCGTTGCGCCTGAAGGCACCGCGGATTGCCCGGAAATCGTCAGTTTTCGCGAATGGGTGCGCGGCCTGCTGGAGGAGAAACCGCTCGCTAGCCGCCGCCCTCGTCTTGTCGGCGGCGTCGGGAGTTGAGGCGACCGCAAACCCGTAACAACTCGGCGTCTAGTCCGACTCCGGTACCTGTGTTTCTTGGAGCAAACCGGACATCGGTCGGCCGACAATTCCCGCTGCATCGGTCGAAAATGACCCGAAGCAGACCTTAGCCTCCTTCAATCCAAATTCCTGCTTCGCTCAGCGCGTTGAGAAATGCGCTCGACGTCTTTGGGGTCCAGTGACCGGCTGTCACACAGCTGATTCAGCTCATCGAAGGTAATCTTACCGTTCCGTTCACCGATTTCGATGGCTCGTCGAATGATTTCCGGCACGCTCATGTTCTCTCCGTTTCAGCAGCCCTTACTATATGGGAGCGAGTCGGGTTGTGGCCCATCTGCGAAATTGAGCATCGGCGGACCAAAGTCCGGTCATTACATTAGAGCGGGCCTGATTTGCTCAACCTGAGTTCTTCGCAGTTTGACCCGAAGCCGGACATCACCCCTCCGGTACCCCGGCCACGCGCATCCCTTTCAGGATGCGCCTACTTCCGTCGAGAAAGGTCGCATTATTGCCGATTGACATGCTCTTCATGCGACGAATCGTAAATGTGGAATCGAGCGCTTGCCCTGCTTTCGCGGCGGCGTACGCGTCGTTCAGCTTGCCAAGTAGCGCGAGAGCAGCCGCAAGCCCAAAATGCACGAGCGGATAATTTCGGTTGACTTCGATACTGCGAAGGAACCACCCGACTGCTTCGTTATCTGCTCCGACCTGCAACTTGGAAAACCCGACCGGCGACAGCCATCTGTAGGCAAGAGTGTCACGAGGAGAGAGGCGCAATGCTTGGTTTACGTGCCCCTCTGTCTCTGCGCCGCAACCCATTATATACTTAGCGAGACCAATCATCGCGTGGGCGTCGGCAAAATTCCGATCTAATTCCAATGCTCGCTCGCACTCTGCCAACCCTTGAACCGCGCGGTTCGTATGCATCAAGACGATTCCTAAGAGCAAGTGTGCAAAGGGATGGCTCGGTGCATGGGATAGCGCCTTTAGGAGTATGGTCTCTGCGGCTGCCAGACGAAGAGGCAGGTCGTCAGTCAAAAAGGTCGATGAGGATGTCACATCGACCGCCGCCATCCAGATTTTCGCGTCGACGTTTTCAGGGTCGATCGTCAATGCCCGCTCGAAATAAAGGCGAGCTTGTGTCAGCGAGCTAGACGTGAGGCCCTCATTGAATGAATGGCGACCCCGGAAAATCAAATCTATGGCGTCGGGATTGGGCGTGTTTTCCGCTCGCCGTGCCTCAGCCTCAATCAGCTGGGCATTCACTGTGTTCGCCAGCCGCGCTACGATCTCATCCTGCATGTCGAGCAGGTCAGCGACGGGTTTATCGAACCGGTCAGCCCAGAGGTGACTACCTGTTTCGGTCTCGACAAGCTGCACGTTCACTCGCAACCGGTTGCGGTCACGTTGTATGGAACCTTCGAGTGCGTAGCGGACGTTCAGTTCGCGACCGATCTGTTTGAGGTCAGCGACCTTTCCTCTGTAGGTGAATGCTGTGTGTCGGCCAATGACGAACGAGCCTCTGATGCGAGACAAATCCGTGGTTAGGCTCTCGGTCACGCCATCTACGAAGTAGTCTTGCTCAGCATCACCGCTGAGGTTGGTAAAAGGCAACACAACGACGGAAAAATGAGGTGGGGAAACCTGTCGTGTCCGCCCAGTTTCTGATGCCCGGTTACCTCCATCCCGGATCATCGCATAAGCTCGAACAGGGTGAGCGATGTTCTTCAGATGTTGTTCGCCAATATCGGCGAACTCTGCATCGACCTTACCTCGGACGTGTTCGTACACAGAGGCAGACACGCATATGCCACCCGGCTCTGCAATGCTCTCCAGCCGTACCGCTTTGTTGACGCCGTCTCCAAAGATGTCGTGGGGCTCGACGATGACGTCGCCAATGTTAATGCCTACGCGGAAAGCAATACGTGTTTCGTCAGCGTCACCTATCGTAAGTTCCTTGATGAGCTTTTGAAATTGTACGGCAGCCCGCACCGCTTGGACCGCGCTCGAAAACTCCGCTAAGAATCCGTCGCCGGTATTCTTCACGATACGGCCCCGGTGTTCGGCAATTGCCGGGTTGACAGCGTTAGCTAAGAGCGCTGCAAATTTGGCATGCGTAGGTTCTTCATCGGTATGCATCAGCCGCGAATAACCAGCGACATCGGCAGCCAATATCGCTGATAATCTGCGTTCGATCCCGATTGGCCGTTCTTGCACCATGGCCTACGATCCACGCCTCGCGCGATTGTACATCAAGTCGAGCAGGATGCCCACCCATCCAATGTCTCCTGTTGGCCCATTGCATCAATTCGCGGCAACAAAGCCATTCCGCCGCTTTCGGATCGAAGCGGACATTGAGCAAACCGCTACGTCGCGGCCAATGACGTCTGATGGGCAATCTCGTCACTTCGCCAGCACCTCACCGCGTGCCCGTCCGGCCGTGTCTCCAGCGTCGGCTCCGGCTCGCTCCGGCACACCGCCTCTGCGTAACGACAGCGCGGGCTGAACGCGCATCCGTTCGGCGGGTTGAGCGGATTGGGCAGGTCACCGCCTGTCGTCGCCAGCGGGGCGTGGCGCAAGGGATCGGGAATGGCGGCGATCAGGGCCTGCGTATAGGGGTGCGCCGGCCGTTCGAAGATCTCGCGCCAGTGGCCATTCTCCACGATGCGGCCGAGATACATCACGGCGACGCGATCGCTCATGTGCTCGACGACGCCAAGGTCGTGGCTGATCATGATGTAGGACAGACCGAGCGTCTCCTTCAATTCCAGCAAGAGATTGATGATCTGGGCGCGGATCGAGACATCGAGCGCCGAGACCGGTTCGTCGCAGATGACAATCCTGGGATTGAGGATCAGCGCCCGCGCAATACCGATGCGCTGGCGCTGGCCGCCGGAGAATTCATGCGGGTAGCGGTCGGCCTGCTCGGGCCGTAGGCCAACATGTTTGAGCATCGTCGCGACGCGATCCTCGATCTCGCTTTTCGCGGTCACGCCATGGACGCGCAAGGGATCTTCGAGCGTGCGGCGGACGGTCTGGCGCGGATTGAGCGAGGCGTAGGGATCCTGGAACACGATCTGCACGATGCGAGCCAGCGCCTTGCGGTCCGCGGACTGCCTGTTCGTGACGACCTGCCCGTCCAGCACGATGCGGCCGCGCGTCGGCGTCAGGAGACCGAGGATCGAGAGCGCGATCGTCGACTTGCCCGAGCCGGACTCGCCGACGAGGCCGAGGCATTCGCCGCGCCTCAAGCTGAGATCGACACCGTCGACGGCACGGAGCAGCCGCCTCTCGCGGCCGAGCAAGCCGCCCCCCAGTGGAAAATGCACCGCGAGATCCTCGACGCTGAGAATGAGATCGTCGTCCGGCCTCCCCTGTGGCTCATGCATGATGGTGACACCTCACCAGACCGCCGGCGCCCAGCAAATCCGTCCCCGGCGCAGTGGTTCGGCAAATGTCGGTCGCCTGCGCGCAGCGCGGATTGAACCGGCATCCGTCCGGGAAGCTCGCGATCGCCGGGACGACGCCCGCGATCTCCTTGAGTCTGGTCCGGCCAAGCGCAGCGCGACTGCCGAGCCGCGGCAGCGAGGCGACGAGGCCCTGCGTATAGGGGTGCGAGGGTGAGCGGAAAATATCGGCCGAGCCGCGCTCCTCGACGATGCGGCCAGCATACATGACGGCTACGCGGCGGCAGACATTGGCGACCAGGCCGAGATCGTGGCTGATCATCAGGATGGCCGTCCGCCGCTCGGCACATAGATTGCGCATCAGCTCGATGATCTCCGCCTGCACGGTCACATCGAGCGCGGTGGTCGGCTCGTCTGCAATCAGGAGATCCGGACCGCATGCCAGCGCGATGGCGATCATCACGCGTTGCCGCATGCCGCCCGAGAGCTGGTGCGGGTAATCCTTCACGCGCCGCTCGGGCGCGGGGACGCGGACGCTCGCCAGTGCATCCACCGCCAGCTGATTGGCTTCCCGCCAGCTCTTGCCCTTGTGCAGCACGAACATCTCGGCGATCTGCCGGCCCACGGGCGAGACCGGGTTCAGGGCCGTCATCGGCTCCTGGAAGATCATGGCGATGCGGTTGCCGCGCAGCGCCCGCTGTTTGGCGGCGGAAAGGTGCTGGATCTCCCGCCCCTCAAAGCGGATGACGCCGCCCCCGATCGACAATGGCGGCCGCAGCAGGCCGATCAGAGCAAGCGCCGTGATGCTCTTGCCGCAGCCGGATTCACCGACAAGACCGAAGGTCTCGCCACGATCGATGCGGAACGAAACGCTCTCGACGGCGGGGACCTTGCGGGATCCGTCGTTGAGATCGATGCGCAGATCCTCGACTTCGATCAGCGGCGAGCCCGTCATGTGCGCCGGCTCCGCGACTGTGGATCGAGAATGTCGCGCAGGCCGTCGCCAAGCAAATTGAGGCCGAGCACCGTCAGGAAGATGGCAAGGCCCGGGAAAACCGAGAGCCACGGCGCCGTCGTGATCTGGTCGCGGGCTTCCGACAACATGCTGCCCCAGCTCGGAAACGGCGGACGCACGCCGAGGCCGAGGAACGACAATGCGGCTTCGGACAGGACCGCACTACCCATGCCGAGCGTGCCGATGACGACGATCGGTCCGAGCATGTTGGGCAGCAGCTGCGTGATCATGATGCGCATATCGCCGTAGCCGAGCACGGTTGCCGCCTGCACATAGCCCTGGCTCCTCAGCGACAGCGCCGAGGCCCGTGCGATCCGGCAGGTGAAGGACCAGTTGGTCAAGCCGAGCGCGATGAGCAGGCTGGTCAGGCCGGGTCCAAGCACCGCCATGATGGCCAGCGCGAAGATCAGCGAAGGGATCGCGAGCATGAGGTTGGTCAGGGCGTTGACGACATCGTCCCACCAGCCGCCCCAATAACCCGCGCTCAGGCCGAGTGCCACGCCGATGACGCTGTTGATGAGTTGGGAGACGATGCCGACCGTCAGCGAAACGCGGGCGCCGTACACGACGCGGGAGTAGATGTCGCGGCCCTGCCCGTCGGTGCCAAACCACCAGGTCCAGCTCGGCGCCTCCTCTGCATTCATGAGGTTGGCGTCCATGATCGGATCGGTGTGCGCCAGCCATGGCGCGAGCAGGCCGACCAGGATCGCAAGCGCAAACAACGCGCCGCCGATGACGAGATTGGCGCGGAGCTTCATGCGTATCTGATCCTGGGATCGATCACGCCGTAGAGCACGTCGATCAGCAAATTGAGCGCGAGAAAGAACAGCACCACCACGAGAATTGAGCCCTGGACGGCCGGAATGTCGCGCTGGAGGACACTGTCGACCAGCAGCGAGCCGATGCCCGGCCATGAGAACAATTTCTCGACGACGACGGCTTGCCCCATCAACGCGCCGAATTGCAGGCCCATTGTCGTGAGAATCAGGACGAGCGCGTTGCGCATCACATGCCACTTCACGACACGGGTCTCGCTCATGCCCTTGGAGCGCGCGGTGCGGACAAAATCGGCGGTCATGATCTCGAGCACGGCGGCGCGCGTCGTCCGGGCCAGCAGCGCCATCGGCGAGACGCCAAGCGTCACGGCCGGCAGGATCAGATATTTGAGGCTGCCGTCGCCATAGCCGAAGCTCGGCAGCCAGCCAAGCTTCAAGGCGAACAGGTACATCAACAGCAGCCCGAGCCAGAATTTGGCCATCGAAAGGCCCGACACGGCGACGACCATGGAGACCGTGTCGACGATGCCGCCCGGTCGCAATGCTGCGACAAAGCCGAGCGGAACGCCGATCGCGATCGCAAACGTCAAGGCTGCGAATATCAATTGCAGCGTCGGCCACATCCGTTTTGCGATCATGGTCGTGATCGGCTCGCGGGTCCGGAACGAGGTCCCCAGATCACCTGTCGCAAGCTTGCCGATGTAGGCGCCAAAGCGCATGTAAACGGGATCGTCGAGGCCGAGCTGCTTTTTCATGCGCTCCACGACCTGCGGGTCCGCTGCACCGCGGCCGTCATCGCTCATGCTCGATACGATGCTGCCAGGGACCACGCTGAACAGGACGAAGACCACCAGCACCACGGCCAGCACGGTCGGAACGGTTTGCAGGATTCGGCGGATCAGGAAGGCGAGCATTGCAACTGTTCCTCCCTCCCTCCGTCGCTTCTTGCGATGGTGGGAGGGTGAGAGCGCGGGTCACTTGGCGGGCGACGTCTCGTCCACCCAGAGGTCCTCGACATTTTGATGGGTCAGTTCCGTCGCATTCAGCTGAATCCCCTTCAGCCACGGCTGCAACGCCATGACCGCCTTGTTGTAGTTGAAGAACCAGACCGGAGCCTCTTCATAGAGCAGAGCATTGGCCTTCCGGAGCAATTGGTCGCGTGTTGCATCGTCGTCGGCCTGCCCGGCTTCGTCGATCAGCTTGTCGAAATCCGCGTTCTTGAAGGACGTGTAATTGCAAGCTGATTGCGGCGTCGACGAGTAGAAGCATTTCAGCGCCGCTTGGGGATCCGGGCCTGTCGCCATGGAATAGACATAGGCCTGGAAGTCGCCTTTGCGGATCACCTCCGCCAACACTGCGGTCTCGACCTGCTTGACCTTCACCTTGACGCCGACGCGGTCCAGCATCGGGATGATGGCCTCGACGATCGGCAGACCCCAGCTTTCGTTCTGACTGGTCGTCCATTCGAACTCAAAGCCGGTGGGATAGCCGGCGTCCGCGAGCAACTGCTTTGCTTTCGCGGGATCGAAGGCGTAGGGCTTCATCGCCTTGTCGTAGAGCGGCGAGGTCAGAGGCAGCCAGCTCGTGGCGCGATAGGCCTTGCCCTTGACGAGCTTGTTGATGATCAGGTCGGTATCGATCGCGTGGTTGATCGCCTGCCGGACGCGCTTGTCGGCGAACGGCTTGAAGGTCGGATTCATTCCCATGTGACGGGTGAAGACCTCGGCGACTTCGACGATAGTGCCCTTGAGGCCAGGGTCGGCCTGATAGGCGACATATTGCGCCGGCCCGAGCACGGACGTGTCGATCTCCTTGTTGCGGAAAGCGACATCGCGGGCCGCGGCTTCGCCCATGATCGAGACGATGAGCTTGTCGGCATAGGGCTTGCCGGGCTTGTAGAACCGGTCCCACCGCTCCAGGACGATACGCGATCCCGGCACGTGCTCGACGAACTTGAAGGGTCCAAGACCGATCGGCTTCTGGATGAAGCTTTCCTTGGCGCCCTCGTCGGCGGGATAGATCGAGGTCAGCGCGTTGAAGAAGTAAAAGCCCGGATCGACCTTCTCAGTCAGCTTCATTTCCAGGGTGAAGTCGTCGATCTTCTTCAGGCCGGAGATCTCTTTGGCCTCCCCCTTCTCGACCGCGGCCGCGCCCTCGATCACGCGCACGAAGCGCGCGCCGGGATAGGCCTTGGTGCCGTCCATGATCCGATTGTAGGACCAGATGACGTCGTCGGCCGTCATCTTGCGGCCATTGTGGAAATACGCGTCGTCCCGCAGCTTGAAGGTGTGAACGAAGCCTCCGCCGGAGACCACGTGCTCCTTGGCAAGCTCCAGAACCGGCTTGCCTTCCGTGGAATTCCAGATGTAGAGCGACCGGTGCAGAGCCTTGGCGTAGATCTCGTCCTGCGCGCGCTGCGTCGTATGAATGTCGAGGCTGGTGAAACTCGAGCCATAGGGCGCGGTCATGCGGATGGTTCCGCCCTTGCGCGGTGTCTGGGCCTCCGCCGTGGCGGCAAGCGCCAGTCCCAAGCCAGCAACGATCGCCATTGTCCTGAACATCATGTGTCCCCCCAATGTAGGCGTGCTCTGATCGGCGAGTTGACCATTCACAGCATGTCGAATGCAAGCGCCTTGAAGGAATGACCTATGCGATCCGGGCTTCACCTCTTCCCGTGGGGAGAGGTGAAGCCGGATCGCCGACCGGGTCCAAATTCGTCATGCCTGGCCGGCGGCGAACTCCGGCTGCCAGTCGCGCAGTTTCCGCGCTGCACTGGTGACGTCGCCGATAGCTGCAAACGCCCCCGCCTCCACCATCATCGCCCGCGCCAGCCGTACGGCGCGGGCTTCGCTGATCGCCCGCGTGCGCAGGTCCGCGATCAGCTCGAAATCGATGTTGTGGGCGAGCCCGAAGATGCGGCGGATGATTTTTGCGGCTGCGAAGCCGACCGTGTCGGCGAACAGACGCTGCATGTAGGCCTGCCGTTCGGCTTCCAGCCGTGCGGCGCCCTGCTCGCCGGCAAAGAGCGAGACGGGATAGGCATCGCCTTCGGCTCCGGCGCGCCAGAGGTCGAGGAATTTGCGGGCGAACTCGCGCCAGACCTGCTCGACCGTCTCCAGCACCCAGACTTCGAATGCGGCGCGCTCGCCCGGCGAGCGCTCGTGGCCGGCGGAGGCGAAATAGGCCATCAGGAGGTTGGCGAGCACGGCCCCGACGTCGAACCCCATCGGGCCGTAGAACGCGAATTCGGGGTCGATCACATGGGTCTCGCTCTCCGTCACCATGATCGAGCCGGTGTGGAGGTCGCCGTGAATCAGCGCCTCGGGGCTTGCCATGAACTTCAGCTTGAGGCGGGAGATCGCCACATGCAGCTCCATGTCATCGCGGAGGCTTGCCGCCAGGCCGTCGAGATACGGCGCGGTCCAGCGGTTCTGCTCGGCGATGCGGTAGGGATCGGTGAAGATCAGGTCCTCGGTGATCTTGCACAGCGCATGGTTGCCGGCGAAGGCCGCGATGCCCTGCTTCTTCTCGGCCGCGGAGAGCGCTAGGTCGGAGGTGAAGAACAAGGTCCTCGCCATGAAGGTGGTGATGTCGTCGACAAAGTGCGGATATTGCGTTGCCGCGACCAACCCCTTGCGCATGATGATGTGGGGCTCGAGCAGCTCCATCATCGTGAGCGCCAGTGCCTCGTTGTGATGCAGCAGCGCCGGCACGAGGCCCGGCGCGAGCTGGGCCTGCTTCGACAGCGCCAGGTATTCGTAATGAGCCCGCGACAGCGGCAGCGGCCAGCTCTCGCCAACGAGGCGGACATAGGGCAGCGCCTGCTTCACCGCGATGCCGCCGCAATTGCCCTTGACAATGAAGACGAGGTTGAGATTGCCGTCGCCGACCTCGGTGATCGCCCAGGATGGCGGCTCGCCGCCGAGCAGTGCCCTAAGCTCCGGCAGGCCTGCGAGATAATCCCGCAACGCCGCCTCATGCAGAATTCGGTAGTCCCCCGCCTGCGCCTCGACCATAACGATCCCATCCCATGTTTGGCGTGGCCGGATCGTTACTCCCGCTCCAGGAAGCTCGAGCCGATCTCGGCCTTTCTTTTGATCGGATCGTAATCACAATAGATGCTATCCGCCACCAGGGTGTAGCTGGCGCTGACGGTGTATTTGTCGAGCTTGACCGAGTTCAGGCCGATCACCGACGTGCTCTTGCCGCCGTTCCATTTGAACGGCGTCGAGCTCTTGGCCTGCTCGCAGGCCATCACGGCTTCGTTGAAGACGTAGCCCTCGACGAACGCCTTCAGGGTGCGCACCTGCACCGCCATCTTCCATTCGACATAGCCGATGGCACCGAGACCGGCGACGATCAGGACCAGAAGCGCAACAACGACCCGCTGAAAAGTCATTCGTCCCCCCAATAAAAAAGCACAAAATTCCAGGCGAGAGGAGCGCGCACGCCTCGTCCTTCGAGACGACCGCTTCGCGGTCTCCTCAGAATGAGGCTAACGGACATCGGCGCGCGTTGGAACTGCTACCGCGCACTCGGTCCTCATCCCTGAGGGCCCGCCAAAGGCGGGCGTCTCGAAGGATGGGCCGCACGGAAACCGCTCGCAAGACTGGGTAGTCCCGCTCAGTTGAGAGATAAGCTAAAACGGCATTCCCATCATCTTCGACAGGCGCTCGATCGACAGATAGCCGGCGTGATAGGCCATCATGCCTAGCCCATAGATGATCGCCGAGATGATCGTGGTCCAGATCAGCTTGCGTCCCATCCGCGTCAGGATTGGCGCGCCAGGATCGGTGCCAGGCGCACCGACGCCGTCCTCATGCTGGCTACGCACGCCGAACGGCAGCGTCAGGAACAGCGCGACCCACCAGATGACGAAGTAGATCGCGATGGCGGTCGATATCTGGATGGCCATGGGGCGGCCTTATGCCTGCTCGATCTCGACCAGCGCGCCGGAAAAATCCTTGGGGTGCAGGAACAGCACCGGCTTGCCGTGGGCGCCGATCTTGGGCACACCGTCGCCGAGCACGCGCGCACCCTCCTTCACCAAGGTGTCGCGCGAGGCGATGATGTCGACGACCTCGTAGCACACATGATGAATGCCGCCGTCGGCGTTGCGCTCGAGGAATTTGGCGATCGGCGAGGCCTCGCCATAGGGCTCGATGAACTCGATCTTGGTGTTAGGCAGCGTCACGAACACGGTAGTGACGCCATGCTCGGGCAGCGCGACGGCTTCCGAAATTTGCGCCCCGAACGCCGCGCCATAGATCTTGGCCGCCTTGACAGCGTCCTTGGTCGCGATCGCCACATGGTTGAGCCGGCCCAGCATCTTCCCCTCCTCAAACTGTCAGCACGTGTACCAGACAGGGGGGCTTTTTGCCCCAATGTTCGTTGATCACGGCCCGGACAGCGCGTCGTACCGATTCAGCCAGCGCGTCCGGATCGCGGCGGCGCGGCCGCGGCAGGCTCTCGATGGTAGAGACCACGGCGTCGAAGACGATGTCATCGAAGGCCTCACCCGCCCTGTTCTTCTCGGGGATTCCGACCAGATCGATCTCGGGATCATCGGCGAGCTCGCCCTGCTCCGTCATGGCGACAGCAACGAAGGCGCAACCGGAAAAGGCCATGCGCCGCCGCTCGACCACCGCGCGGGACTTGGAGTCCTCCAAAATCGTGCCGTCCTTGTAGAGACGGCCCGACGGCACCTCGCCGATGATGCCGGGATCGCCGGGACCGAGCTTGACGAGGTCGCCGTTGCGGCAGACCAGCACGCGCGGCACGCCGGCGGCGCGCGCGAGCTTTGCGTGCTCGTGCAGGTGCAGGGCCTCGCCATGGACGGGGATCAGGAGCTGCGGCTTCACCCAGGAGATCAGGTCGCGCAACTCGTCGCGGCGGGGATGGCCGGAGACATGGACCAGATGCTCGCGGTCGGTGATGATCTCGACGCCCTGGAGCACCAGATTGTTGATGATCGAGCCGACCGCTTTCTCGTTGCCGGGAATGGTGCGCGAGGAGAAGATGACGCTGTCGCCGCGGTTGAGCGTGATCTCGGGATGATCGTCATTGGCGATGCGCGCTAGCGCCGCGCGCGGCTCACCCTGACTGCCGGTGCACAGCGCCAGCACCTTGTCCTGCGGAAGATGGCCGTAAATGTCGGGTGAGCGGAAATTCTGCACGCCGTCGAGATAACCGGTCTCGCGCGCGACCTGCACCACGCGCTCCATGGCGCGGCCGACCACGACAACCTCGCGGTCGGCGGCTTTCGCAGCCTCAGCCACGGCCTTGATGCGGGCGACGTTGGAGGCGAACGTCGTCACCGCTACGCGGCCCTTGGCGGCCTTGACCAGATCGATAATGGTTCTGGCGACCTCGGCCTCCGACGGCGAGCTGCCGTCGCGCACGGCGTTGGTGGAATCGCCGATCAGGGCGAGCACGCCCTCCTCGCCCAGCTCGCGCAGGCGCTTCTCGTCGGTCGGGGCCCCCAGCGTCGGGGTCGGGTCGATCTTCCAGTCGCCGGTGTGCAGCACGATGCCGACCTCGGTGTGGATCGCCAGCGCGTGCGCTTCCGGAATCGAGTGCGCCATCGGGATGAACTCGACGTTGAACGGGCCGACATCGACGCGGCCCCCCGACGGGACCACCGTCACCGGAATGTTCGGAGCACCGCGCTCGGCGGCGCATTTGGCCTCGAACAACGCCGCGCTGAACTTGGTTGCGTAGATCGGGCATTGCAGCTTCGGCCAGAGATCGATGATAGCGCCGAAATGATCCTCATGGGCGTGGGTCAGCACCAGACCCATCAGATTCTTGCGTTCCTTCTCCAGGAAAGAGATGTCCGGCATGATCAGGTCGATGCCCGGCAGGTGCTCCTCGTCGCCGAAGGAGACGCCGAGATCGACCGCGAGCCAGGCGCGCTGGTGGCGGTTGCCGAGGCCGTAGATCGACAGGTTCATGCCGATCTCGCCGACACCGCCGAGTGGCGCAAACACGAGTTCGTCGGGCCTCGCCATCACGCAGCTCCCACGGAGGCGGCCGGGCCGAAGAACACCTCGCCCGCTGCGACCGGCACCCGCCGCCCCTCCGCGGTGCGGACGATCAGGCAGCCGGTGTCATCGATGGTGTCAAAAATGCCTTCCAGCGTCGTCGCTCCTGTGTGGATTGCGACCTTCTCGCCGAGACCGGCTGCGCGTTGCAGCCAGAGCCTGCGGATCTCGGCAAAGCCGCGGCCATTGTCCCAGATCCCGCGGAACTCGACCCAGGCGTCGGACAGGGCGGCAAACAACTCCTCCGCGCTGATCTGGACACCGAGCGCGGCCAGCGACACCGCCGGCGTCGGCGTGCCCTCGGGCGCGGCGACGACATTGGTTCCGATGCCGACGACCACAGCAAGGCGATCGCCAATGGCCTCGGCCTCGAGCGCAATGCCGACCAGCTTCTTGCCGCCGGCAAGCACGTCGTTCGGCCATTTCAGGGCATAGCGGGGACGACCCTCGCCGAGGCGGAGCGCCGCCTCCAGGCTGACCTTCTCGAGCGCCGTCTCCTCCGCGAGCCCGGCGGCAAAGCCGAGCGTCGCGGCGACGGCAGGGGCGACGTCCATGACTTCGAGGATGCTGGCAGCGAGATTGCCCCGAGGCGCGATCCAGGCGCGCTGGCGCCGGCCGCGGCCGGCGGTCTGCTCGGACGTGACGAACCACATCGGGCCGCGTTCGCCGGCGCGGGCGTGCTCGATCGCGTCGGTATTGGTCGAGCCGGTCCGTTCGAAGGCCGCGAGCTTGTAGCCCGCCGATTGTGCACGAGGACCGAGCGCGAACCCCATTCTAGAACAGCGACTTTGCCGCGGCGGAGGCGACGCTCACGACGGGCCCCGCGAACAGCGCAAACAGCAGGTTGAACAAGCCCGCGACCGCCAGCACCGTCCGCACCTCGATCCTAACAGGATCGACCTGGCCGGCCGGCTCGTCAAAGTACATCGTTTTGACGATGGCGAGATAGTAGTAGGCGCCGACGACGCTGGTCAGCACGCCGATGACAGCGAGCGTGAACAGGTTCGCCTTGATGGCAGCGACGAAGACGTACCATTTCGCGAAGAAGCCGGCGAGCGGCGGGATGCCGGCGAGCGAGAACAGCAGCATCGCGAACATGAAGGCGAGCAGCGGATTGGTCCGCGATAGACCTGCGAAATCGCTGATCTGCTCCACGGCCTGGCCGTTGCGCCGCATGGCAAGGATGATCGAGAACGAGCCGAGCGTCATCGCGACATAGATCACGATGTACATCAACACGCCTTGCGCACCTTCGACCGTGCCGGAGGCGAGGCCGACCAGCGCGAAGCCCATGTGGCCGATCGAAGAGTACGCCATCAGGCGCTTGATGTTGCTCTGGCCGATCGCGGCGAAGGAGCCGAGCGCCATCGAGGCGATCGCCACGAACACCAGGATCTGCTGCCACTGCGAGACGATGCCGGGGAATGCGGTTAGCGTGACGCGGGTGAAGACCGCAAGCGCGGCCACCTTCGGCGCCGAGGCGAAGAAGGCCGTAACCGGCGTCGGCGCGCCTTCATATACGTCCGGCGTCCACATGTGGAACGGCACGGCGGAGACCTTGAAGCAGAGGCCGGCGAGCAGGAAGACCAGGCCAAAGACGAGGCCGACATTCGAGACCGTCGCTGCCGATGCGATGCCGGTGAAGCTGACCGTGCCGGTGAAGCCATAGACCAGCGAGGCGCCGTAGAGCAGCATGCCCGAGGACAGCGCGCCGAGCACAAAATACTTCAGGCCGGCTTCGGTCGACTTGGCATTGTCGCGGTTCGAGGCCGCCACGACATAGAGCGCCAGCGACATCAATTCGAGGCCGAGATAGAGCGAGATCAGATCGCCGGCCGAGATCAGCACCATCATGCCGAGCGTCGAGAGCAGCACCAGGATCGAATATTCGAAGATCCGCCGCGACGGATCGGACAGGAACTCGGTCGAGAGCACCAGTGTCACCGCCGAGCCGATCAAGGCCAGGATCTTCATGAAGCGGGCGAAATCGTCGACGATGAAGCTGCCGCCGAAAGTGACCTGCTTGCCCGCGGGCTGCATGTAGACGAGCGCGCCGACTACGATGAGCAGCACCACCGCCAGCGAGGTGACGGTCTTGGTCGTCCCCTGCCCGCGATAGGCTCCCAGCATCAGGAGCGCCATCGCGCCGACCGCGAGCACGAGCTCGGGCAGCACCGGCGCCAATTGATATCCTGCAGTCTCAAAGCTCATGGCGATATCCTGACCTGCCCGATCACTGGAGCAGTGCGGCGGCCTTCACGGCCGTCACAGCGGTGTTGTAGTTGTTGACGAGTTGCTGGACCGAGGCGGCCGACATGTCGAGCACCGGCTTCGGATAGACACCGAACAGGATCGTCAGCGCAATCAGCGGGAACAGCGTCACGCATTCACGCAAGGTGAGATCTTTCATGCTCATCAGCGACGGCTTGACCAGCGCCCCGAACACGACCTTGCGGTAGAGCCACAGCGCGTAACCTGCCGACAGGATCACGCCGAAGGTGGCGAAGAACGCGGTCGGGATCGAGACCTTGAAGGTGCCGAGCAGCGTCATGAACTCGCCGACGAAGCCGCTCGTCCCGGGCAGACCGACATTGGCCATGGTGAAGACCATGAAGGTCATCGCGTAGAGCGGCATCCGGTTGACGAGGCCGCCATAGGCCGCGATCTCGCGGGTGTGCAGGCGGTCGTAGACGACACCGACGCAGAGGAACAGCGCACCGGAGACGATGCCGTGCGAGATCATCTGGAACATGCCGCCGGCGACGCCCTGCATGGTGCCGGCGAAGATGCCCATTGTGACGAAGCCCATATGCGCCACGGACGAGTACGCGATCAGCTTCTTCATGTCCTCCTGCATCAACGCCACCAGCGAGGTGTAGATGATGGCGATGGCCGAGAGCGTGAAGATCAGCGGCGCGAAGTCATGCGAGGCCAGCGGGAACATCGGCAGCGAGAAGCGCAGGAAGCCGTAGCCGCCCATCTTCAAGAGGATCGCGGCAAGGACGACCGAGCCCGCGGTCGGCGCCTCGACGTGCGCGTCGGGCAGCCAGGTGTGCACCGGCCACATCGGCATCTTCACCGCGAACGAGGCGAAGAAGGCCAGCCACGCCCAGGTCTGCAAGGAGCGCGGCACGGCGGTGTGCATCAGGGTCGGGATATCGGTGGTGCCGCCGTTCCAATACAGCGCCATGATGGCGAGCAGCATCAAGACCGAGCCGAGCAGCGTGTAGAGGAAGAACTTAAATGACGCATAGACCCGGCGCGGACCGCCCCAGACGCCGATGATCAGGAACATCGGGATCAGGCCGCCTTCAAAGAACAGGTAGAACAGCACGAGATCGAGCGCCGAGAAGGTGCCGATCATCAGCGTTTCCAGGATCAGGAACGCCATCATGTATTCGCGGACGCGGTTCGTAACCGCCTTCCAGCTCGCAATGATGCAGAACGGCATGATCGCGGTGGTCAGGATCACGAGCGGCAGCGAAATGCCGTCGACGCCCATGTGGTAGGTGATGCCGGTGGCGAGCCAGTTCGCCTTCTCGACGAACTGGAAGTCGGGGTTTGCGGGATCGAAGCGCATGACCAGGATCACCGACACCGCAAAGGTGATCAGCGTGGTCCAGAGCGCAATCCAGCGCGAGTTGCGCTTGGCCGCCTCGTCATCGCCGCGGCTGAGATAGACGATCAGCGCTCCGACCAGCGGCAGGAACGTCGTGACCGAAAGGATGGGCCAGGTTGTCATTTACTGGCCTCCAAAGCCGAACATGAACCAGGTGATCAGGCTGGCGGCGCCGATCAGCATGGCGAATGCGTAGTGATAGAGATAGCCGGTCTGGATCTTCACGACGTTGCGAGTGACGTCCAGGACCCGCGCCGAGATGCCGTCGGGACCGAGTCCGTCGATGATGAAGCCATCGCCCTTCTTCCAGAGCTGATAACCAATCCACTTCGCCGGACGGACAAAGATGATGTCGTAGAGCTCGTCGAAGTACCATTTGTTGAGCAGGAACTGGTACAGCATCGGCTGCGTCTTCGCGAGCTCGACCGGCAGATAGGGCGCGCGGATATAGAACAGGTACGACACCAGGAAGCCCAGCACCATCATCACCGTCGGCAGGAAGGCGATGGTCTCGGGGATGTGGTGCATCTCCTCGATGATGTGCGGGTTCATCTTCACGGATTCGCGGAAGAACTCCTCGATGCCGTGGCCGGCGAACAGCTCCTTGAACGGCAAGCCGGCGACGAATGAGCCGACCGCGAGCACGCCGATCGGGATCAGCATCCAGATCGGAGCCTCATGCGCGGCCTCGTAATGATGCTCGTCATGCGGTTCGCCGTGGAAGGTCTTGAAGATCAGGCGCCAGGAGTAGAACGAGGTCAGGCCCGCGGCAGCGACCGTCATCAGGAAGCCGTAGACGCCGAACGGGTTGTGCGCGGCGTAGGCGGACTCGATGATCGCATCCTTGGAGAAGTAGCCGGCGGTGAGTGGGAAGCCGGTCAGGGCCAGCGTGCCGACCACCATCACCGCGTAGGTGTAAGGGATCTTGCGCCAGAGGCCGCCCATGTTGCGGATGTCCTGCTCGTGGTGCATCGCGTAGATCACCGAGCCGGAACCCAAGAACAGCAGCGCCTTGAAGAAGGCGTGGGTGAACAGGTGGAACATGCCGACCGAATAGGCGCCGGCTCCCATCGCCACGAACATGTAGCCGAGCTGCGAACAGGTCGAATAGGCGACGATGCGCTTGATGTCGTTCTGGACGAGGCCGATGGTCGCCGCGAAGAACGCGGTGGTGGCGCCGAAGAACATCACGACGGCCTGAGCGTTCGGGGCGAGCTCGAACAGCGGCGACAGCCGCGCCACCATGAACACGCCCGCAGTGACCATGGTCGCGGCGTGAATGAGCGCGGAGACCGGCGTCGGACCCTCCATCGCGTCCGGCAACCAGGTGTGCAGCAGGAACTGCGCCGACTTGCCCATCGCGCCCATGAAGAGCAGCAGGCAGGTCAGGGTCAGCGCGTCGGCGTGCCAGCCGAGGAAGTCGATGGTCTTGCCGGTCAGGCCGGGTGCGGCATGGAAGATGGTCTCGAAGTCGGTCGAGCCGACCAGCATGAAGATCGCGAAGATGCCGAGCGCGAAGCCGAAATCGCCGACGCGGTTGACCACGAAGGCCTTGATCGCCGCCGCATTCGCTGACGGCTTCTGGTACCAGAATCCGATCAGGAGATAGCTGGCCAGACCCACGCCTTCCCAGCCGAAGAACAGCTGCACGAGGTTGTCCGCGGTCACCAGCATCAGCATCGCGAAGGTGAACAGCGAGAGATAGCCGAAGAAGCGCGGCCGGTTCGGGTCCTCGTCCATGTAGCCGATGGAATAGAGGTGCACGAGCGAGGACACGGTGGTCACCACCACCAGCATCACGGCCGTCAGCGTGTCGACCCGCAGCGTCCACCAGACCTGGAGGTCGCCGGAGAAGATCCAGGGCAGCAGCTGGATGCGCGCGTCGTGGTGCATGAAACCGACATCGACCAGCGTCATCCAGGACAAGGCCGCCGACACAAACAAGAGCGCGGTCGTGATCAGCTCGGCGCCGCGCGAGCCCGCGGCCGGCGGCTCAGTCGGGCCGTGGCCATGATCGTCATGTCCGTCGCCGGGCTCGTGATGGGTTTCGTGGATGACGGACGCATCCTCGTTGATCGTATCGGACGCATGGGCGTGCGCGCCGTGGCCGTGGTCCCCGTGATGCTCGACCTCGTCACCCGAGGGGTTGCGGGCGTGCGCGCCCACGAGCGCGATCAGGCCAGCCAGAATGGCGCCCAGCAGAGGCAGGAAAACGATTGCCTGAACCATTTGAGAGCTCAGCCCTTCATCAGATTGACGTCCTCAACCGCGATCGAGCCGCGGTTGCGGAAATAGACCACCAGGATGGCGAGACCGATCGCGGCTTCGGCGGCGGCGACGGTCAGCACCAAAAGCGCGAAGACCTGGCCGACGATGTCGCCGAGGAAGGTCGAGAACGCCACGAGGTTGATGTTGACCGAGAGCAGGATCAGCTCGATCGACATCAGGATGACGATGATGTTCTTGCGGTTCAGGAAGATGCCGAGGATGCCGAGCGTGAACAGGATCGCGCCGACCGCCAGATAGTGTCCGAGCCCGATCGTCATTTCACCCACTCCGCCGCGTCGGCATCCGAAAGCCCCTGCCCCGGCGCCACCTTGCGCATCGCCATCGCCATTTCCGGCGTGCGCGCGTTCTGAACGTTGATGTCCTGCCGCTTCACGCTCGCCTTGTGACGCAGCGTCAGCACGATGGCGCCGATCATGGCGACCAGCAGCACCATGCCCGAGAGCTGGAAGTAGTGGATGTACTTCGTATAGAGCACGAGACCGAGCGCCTCGGTGTTGCTGACATTGGCCGGGATCGCCGCCGTGATCGTCTTGCTGACGCTCGGATTGATGACCCAGAAGCCGACGGTGAGCAGCAGCTCGAACAGGAAGATGCCGCCGACCACGAGGCCGACAGGCAAGTACTCGATGAAGCCCTCGCGCAGCTCGAGGAAGTCGACGTCGAGCATCATGATCACGAACAGGAACAGCACCGCGACGGCGCCGACATAGACGACGATCAGGATCATCGCCAGGAATTCGGCACCCATCAGCACGAACAGACCGGAGGCGTTGACGAAGGCCAGGATCAGGTACAGCACGGAGTGCACGGGATTGCGCGACACAATCACCATCACCGCCGACGCGACGCAGACGCTGGCGAACAGATAGAAGAACAGCGCGGGAAGGATCATACTCTCATCTCACCGGTACGGCGCGTCGAGCTCGATCGCTTTCGCGATCTCGCGTTCCCAGCGGTCGCCATTGGCGAGCAGCTTGGCCTTGTCATAGAACAGCTCCTCGCGGGTCTCGGTCGCGAACTCAAAGTTCGGACCTTCGACGATGGCGTCGACCGGACAGGCCTCCTGGCAGAGGCCACAATAGATGCACTTCACCATGTCGATGTCGTAGCGCACGGTGCGGCGGGTGCCGTCGTTGCGGCGCGGGCCGGCCTCGATGGTGATGGCCTGCGCCGGGCAGACCGCTTCGCACAGCTTGCAGGCGATGCAGCGTTCTTCGCCGTTCGGATAGCGGCGCAGCGCATGCTCGCCGCGGAAGCGCGGCGAGATCGGGCCCTTCTCGAACGGGTAGTTCAGCGTCGGCTTCGGCTGGAAGAAATAGCGCATGGCGAGGAAGAACGCCGAGACGAATTCCGACAGCAGAAGCGAGCGTGCAGTGGCGTTGACGTTGATACCCATGACGGCCCTCACTTCGGCGCGATGCCGGCGAAATGCAGCACGCCGGCCACCACGATCACCATCGCCAGCGAGATCGGCAGGAACACCTTCCAGCCGAGACGCATCAGTTGATCGTAGCGGTAGCGCGGCACGATCGCCTTGGCCATCGCGAACAGGAAGAACATGAAGAATAGTTTCAGGGAGAA
Source organism: Bradyrhizobium sp. 159 (assembly GCF_023073795.1). NCBI lineage: Bacteria > Pseudomonadati > Pseudomonadota > Alphaproteobacteria > Hyphomicrobiales > Nitrobacteraceae > Bradyrhizobium > Bradyrhizobium sp. 159. The sequence continues at coordinate 21,882 of NZ_JADPKE010000065.1, forward strand.
CCAGATGATCCCCGGCACCCAGTTGAAGGGCGGCAGGTCGACCGGCGGCAGCCAGCCTCCGAGGAACAGGATCGTCGCCATCGCGCACATCGTGACGATCGCGACATACTCGCCGAGCATGAACAAGAGGTACGGCGTCGAGCCGTATTCGACCATGAAGCCCGCGACGAGCTCGGATTCGGCTTCGACGAGGTCGAAGGGCGGACGGTTGGTTTCTGCCAGCGCCGAGACGTAGAACACCACGAACATCGGGAACAGCGGCCAGACGTACCAGTTCAGGATGGTGAGCTGCGGCAGCCCGATCAGGCTGGCAAGGCCGCGCGCATGCTGAGCCTCGACCACGGCCGACAGGTTCAGCGTGCCGGCGCAGAGCAGCACCGTGATGATGACGAAGCCGATCGAGACCTCGTACGACACCATCTGCGCCGCCGAGCGCAGCGCGGCCAGGAACGGGTATTTCGAGTTCGACGACCAGCCGGCCATAATGATGCCGTAGATCGACAGCGACGAGATCGCGAAGATGAAAAGGATGCCGACATTGATGTCGGAGATCACCCAGCCGAGATTGGTCGGGATCACGGCCCAGGCGGCGAGCGCGAGCACGCAGGAGACCAGCGGTGCCAGCAGGAATACGCCCTTGTTGGCGCCGGCAGGGATGATCGGCTCCTTCAGCACGAACTTGAGCAAGTCCGCGAAGGACTGGAGCAGGCCCCAGGGTCCGACCACGTTCGGGCCGCGCCGGATCTGCACCGCCGCCCAGATCTTGCGGTCGGCGAGCAGGATATAGGCGATCGCGACCAAGAGGACAACAAGCACCAGCACGCTCTCGGCGACCATGATGATCAATGGCCAGAGGAAACCGGTCCAGAATGCGCTTTCGAAGAATTCCATCAGATCACGCTCACTCCGCTGCGGTCAGCATGTGCCCGGAGGCGAGGCGCGAACATTCTGCCATCACGGCGGACGCACGCGCGATTGGGTTGGTCAGGTAGAAGTCCTCGACCAGCGGCTTGAACGGCGCCTTCTCGGGCGAGCCGCCCTTCCCCGCCAGCTTCTTGATCTGGTCGGCGGAACCGGCCTCGATCTGGTCGAGACGGATCAGATGCGGCACGGCCTTGAAGATAGCCTGGCGAAGCTGCGCGAGCGAGTCATAGCCGAGCTTCTTGCCGAGCGCTTCCGACAGCGCACGAATGATCGCCCAGTCCTCGCGAGCTTCGCCCGGCGGGAACGCGGCGCGGCCAGTCATCTGCACCCGACCTTCGGTGTTGACATAGATCGCCGACTTCTCGGTGTAGGCGGCGGCCGGCAGGATGACGTCGGCGCGATGCGCGCCGCGGTCGCCATGGGTGCCGATATAGACGACGAAGGTGCCGTCCGGCGCCTTGATCTCGTCTGCGCCGAGCAGGAATAGCAGGTCAAGCGTTCCGAACGTGGTCATCTGCGCCGCGTTGAGCCCGCCCGCCGTGGCGGAGAAGCCGATGTCGAGCGCACCGACGCGCGAGGCGGTCTCGTGCAGCACGCCAAAGCCGTTCCAGCCGTCCTTCACCGCGCCGACGTCGAGCGCGAGCTTGGCGCTCGCGGCGAGAATGGCGGCGCCGTCGTGACGCGAGGCCGCGCCCGCGCCGACCAGGATGATCGGCGTCTTGGCGTCCTTCAGCACCTCCATGAAGGAGTGCTTGCCGGCCGCCAGATCACTGAGCGTCTCGGTGCCCGCGCCGAGATGGTCGTAGTGATAGGTCAGGTCAGCCTTGGGGCCGATCAGGCCGACCTTGAAGCCGCCGGCGCGCCAGCGCTTGCGGATGCGGGCGTTGAACACCACCGCCTCTTTCCGAGGATTGGCGCCGATGATGAGCAGCGCGTCGGCCTGCTCCACGCCTGCCAGCGTCGGGTTGAAGATGTAGGCGCCGCGGCCGAGCGCGGGATCGAAGGCGTCGCCGCCCTGCACCGCCAGATTGGTCGAGCCATACTTGGCGAGCAGATCCTTTAGCGCGAACATCTCCTCGACGCCGGCGAGGTCGCCGGCGATCGCGCCGATGCGCTTGCCGTCGGTGCGCGCCGCCTTGGCGGCGATGGCGGCGAAGGCCTCGGGCCAGCTCGCCGCGCGCAGCTTGCCGGCTTCGCGGATATAGGGCCGGTCGAGGCGCTGGGTGCGCAAACCGTCGACGACGTGGCGCGTCTTGTCGGAGATCCACTCCTCGTTCACGGCCTCGTTGATGCGCGGCAGGATACGCATCACCTCGCGGCCGCGGGTGTCGACGCGGATCGCCGATCCCAGGCCGTCCATCACGTCAATCGACTGGGTCTTGCCGAGCTCCCAGGGACGCGCCGCAAACGCATAAGGCTTGGAAGTCAGCGCGCCGACCGGGCAGATGTCGACGAGATTGCCCTGCAATTCCGACGTCAGCGCATGCTCGAGATAGGTCGTGATCTCCATGTCCTCGCCGCGCCCGGTCGCGCCCATCTCAGGGGCGCCGGCCACTTCCGCCGAGAAGCGGACGCAGCGCGTGCACTGGATGCAGCGGTTCATCGAGGTCTTGACCAGCGCGCCGAGATATTTGTCCTCGACCGCGCGCTTGTTCTCGGCAAAGCGGCTGGTGTCGACACCATAGCCCATCGCCTGGTCCTGGAGGTCGCACTCGCCGCCCTGGTCGCAGATCGGGCAATCCAGCGGATGGTTGATGAGAAGGAATTCCATCACGCCTTCGCGCGCCTTCTTCACCATCGGCGAACGCGTCGAAATCTCCGGCGGCTCGCCCTTGGGGCCCGGACGGCAGTCGCGCACGCCCCAGGCGCAGCTCGCGACCGGCTTCGGGCCGCCCTTCACTTCGACGAGGCACATCCGGCAATTGCCGGCGATCGACAGCCGCTCGTGATAGCAGAAGCGCGGAATCTCGGCGCCCGCGGCCTCACACGCCTGAAGCAGCGTATATTCGGCGGGGACATCGATCTCTTTGCCGTCGATGATGAGCTTGGTCATACCTTAAGTCTTTCTCAGTGCGGCTGATCGACCAGATCGAGACGCCGCTCGATACGGTCCAGCCGTTCTTCAACGCGATCGATCCGTGGGTCGATGCCCGCAATGGCGATCTCGACCTGCGCCAGCCTCAAATCAATGTGGCCCATTCTCTCTTCAACGTTGGTGACGCGGGTCTTCAGATCGCTCACATCCGCGGACACGCGATCGAGCTTTTCGTCGATCCGACGAAGATAAACGAGCACGATGTTGTCCGGCTGGTCGGTCATCGCCCTACTCCGCCGCGACCATGTGCACGGGATCGCGGACGCCGATATCGTCGACATCGGCCTTGTGGGAATACTGGTCGATGCGCGCTTCGATCTCGTGACGGAAATGCGCGATAAGGCCCTGGATCGGCCAGGCCGCCGCATCGCCGAGCGCGCAGATGGTGTGGCCCTCGACCTGCTTCGTCACCTCCAGCAGCATGTCGATCTCGCGCTTATGCGCACGGCCCTCGGCCATGCGGGTCAGCACGCGCCACATCCACCCCGTGCCCTCGCGGCACGGCGTGCACTGGCCACAGCTCTCATGCTTGTAGAAATAGGAGATGCGAGCGATCGCACGGATCAAATCGGTCGACTTGTCCATCACGATCACGGCCGCGGTGCCGAGGCCCGAGCGCAGCTTGCTCAAGCTGTCGAAATCCATCGGCGTGTCGATGATCTGCTCGGCCGGCACCATGCGCACCGACGAGCCGCCGGGGATCACGGCCTTGAGATTGTCCCAGCCGCCGCGGATGCCGCCGCAATGCTTGTCGATCAGCTCACGGAACGGAATGCCCATGGCCTCTTCGACGTTGCAGGGCCGCTCGACATGGCCGGAGATGCAGAAGAGTTTGGTGCCGACATTGTTCGGACGGCCGATGCCGGCGAACCAGGCCGCGCCACGGCGCAGAATGTCCGGCGCGACGGCGATCGACTCGACGTTGTTGACGGTGGTCGGGCAGCCGAACAGACCGACATTGGCCGGGAACGGCGGCTTCAGCCGTGGCTGGCCCTTCTTGCCCTCGAGGCTTTCGAGCAGCGCGGTCTCCTCGCCGCAGATATAGGCCCCGGCGCCGTGCGCGACATAGATGTCGAACGGCCAGCCGTTGACATTGTCCTTGCCGACCAGCTTGGCCTCATAGGCCTGGTCGATCGCGGCCTGGAGACGTTCGCGCTCGCGGATGAACTCGCCGCGGACGTAGATGTAGCAGGCATGCGCATTCATCGCGAAGCTTGCGATCAGGCAGCCCTCGACCAACAGGTGCGGATCATGCCGCATGATCTCGCGGTCCTTGCAGGTGCCGGGCTCGGATTCGTCGGCATTGACGACGAGATAGCTCGGCCGGCCGTCGGTCGATTCCTTCGGCATGAACGACCATTTCAGGCCGGTGGGAAAGCCGGCGCCGCCGCGGCCGCGGAGCCCCGAGGCCTTCATCTCGTTGATGATCCAGTCGCGGCCCTTATCGACGATGGCCTTGGTGCCATCCCAGGCGCCGCGGCGCCGCGCGCCCTCGAGCCCCCAATCGTGGAGGCCGTAGAGGTTCTTGAAGATGCGGTCCTTGTCCTCGAGCATTTCAGTGCTTTCCGATCAACGATTGGACTGCTTGTAGGCAAGTCCGGCGGCGCAGACGCCAAACGTCAGCGCCCAGAGCAGGCTGGATTCCAGCGATGCGTTCAGGCTGAAACGCTGCAGCAGGAAGATGAACACGGCCGCCACGGCGGCGTGCATGGCGATGAAGCCCCACTTCTTCACGGCACCGCTCCCCTGCACTGAACGCGACGAGAGATCACGCATCAGGTGACCTCCTTCAGCGTGGTCGGCCCGGTGATCGGCGCCGAGAACTGGCGGCCGTTCTGCGGACCCGGCTTGGGCGGATTGCCCGAAGCAAAACCGTCGAGCACCTTGCCGAAGCTCTCCTTGGTCAGGTCCTCATAGGTGTCCTTACCGATCAGCACCATCGGCGCGTTCACGCAGGCCCCCAGGCACTCCACCTCTTCCCAGCTGAAATTGCCGTCCTTGGACAGATGGAAGGGCTCGTGATGGATGCGGTGCTCGCACACATGGATTAGATCCTCGGCACCGCGCAGGCGGCACGGCGTGGTGCCGCAAACCTGGACGTGGGCCTTCTTGCCGACCGGCGCGAGCTGGAACATCGTGTAGAAGGTCGCGACTTCCAGCACGCGGATATAGGGCATGTCGAGCATGTCGGCGATCACGCGGATTGCGGCTTCCGAGACCCAGCCCTCGTTCTGCTCCTGCGCGCGCCAGAGGATGGCGATGACAGCGGAGGCCTGGCGTCCGGCCGGATATTTCGCGATCTGCTGCCTGGCGAATGCGAGGTTCTCCGCCGTGAACGCAAAGCTCGCGGGCTGGACTTCCTTCGGTGCTAATCGGCGAACGGACATGGCTTCAATCTCTCATTGCATGCGGCGCGCGGTCTTGGCATTCGGGTTCTTGGCGTTCAGGTTCTTGGCATTCAGGGCTTCGATCCTGTCCTGCCAGAATGCGCTCGCGGTGCCGAAAACGTTGTAGCCGACGTGGGTCGAGACCTTGATGCGGTCGAGGATCGACAGCTCGGTCACGGTCTCCATCCGGTTGCTGCGCGGATCGAACACGATCAGCTTCAGCGGGGTCTGTTCGAGGATGTAGCGCGACACGGCATGGGAGCGGTCGCTGCCGTGCTCCTCGCACATGATGACGCTGTCGGCCTGGAGCAGCCGGGCCCCGCCCTTGATCGCCTCGATCTCGACGCCCTCGACGTCGAGCTTGATCAGGTACTTGCCAGCGGCGGCAACCTTGCCATCGTCGATCAGGTCGTCGAGCGCGATGACAGGCACCTCCTCGCCGCCCGCGGAGGGATTGCCGGCGATGCTGAAGGCCTCGTGCTTGGTGCCGGATAGCCGCGCGGTGCCGCGGGCTGCGCCGATCGCGCACTTCATCGTCTCGAAGCGGTTGCCGTTGACGCGGGCGTTGTTGGCGAGCTTCGGATAGTTCTGGCCCGACGGCTCGATCGCGATCGCCTTGTGCGAACCGAACGGCCTGCTCGACACCAGCACCGACCAGTAGCCGTAATTGGCGCCGCAATCGAGCAGCGTGTAGTCGACGTCGACGGAGTCGGAAAACAACAGCTCGAGCTCGTCCTCGTAATTGTAGGAGCGGTTGAGCAGCTTGCTCCAATAACCGTCGCCGTAAGGAAATTCGAATACCGCGTCGGGATTGAGCCTGATCGCGATGTTGCGCTCGGGCAGCGTCTTCCGCAGCAGGTTCGCGCAGGCGATGTAGCCCATATGCGAAAAGTGCGACGAGATCTTCGATCCTGTAACTAGCGCCAAGGCAGCCGTCCGCTCCCACAGGTTGGCCCCTTCAAGGGCCCCCGAGGCACGGTCAAACTGAATTGGCGCCTGCGCCATCACCGATCGACCTCTCCGAACACGATGTCGAGGGAGCCGAGGATGGCCGAGACGTCGGCGAGCAGATGGCCGCGGCAGATGTGGTCCATGGCCTGGAGATGGGCAAAGCCCGGCGCGCGGATCTTGCACTTGTAGGGCTTGTTGGTGCCGTCGGAGACGAGATAGACGCCGAACTCGCCCTTCGGCGCCTCGACCGCAGCATAGACTTCGCCGGCCGGCACGTGGACGCCTTCGGTGTAGAGCTTGAAGTGGTGGATCAGCGCTTCCATCGAGCGCTTCATCTCGCCGCGGCGCGGCGGCGCGACCTTGTTGTCGGCGACGACGATGGGCCCCTTGCCATCGCGCGCGTTCAGCTTCTGGATGCACTGCTTCATGATGCGCACGGACTGGCGCATCTCTTCCATGCGGATCAGGTAGCGATCGTAGCAGTCGCCGTTCTTGCCGATTGGAATGTCGAAATCCATCTCGGCGTAGCATTCATAGGGCTGCGACTTGCGCAGGTCCCAGGCTGCACCCGAGCCGCGCACCATCACGCCCGAAAAGCCCCACTCCCAGGCTTCCTTGAGCGGCACGACGCCGATGTCGACGTTGCGCTGCTTGAAGATGCGGTTGGCGGTGAGCAGGCGATCGAGGTCGTCCACCACTTTCAGGAACGGATCGCACCAGGCCTCGATGTCGTCGACCAGCTTCTGCGGCAGGTCCTGGTGCACGCCGCCGACGCGGAAATAGGCGGCATGCATGCGGCTGCCCGAAGCGCGCTCGTAGAACACCATCAGCTTCTCGCGCTCTTCGAAACCCCACAGCGGCGGGGTCAGCGCGCCGACATCCATGGCCTGCGTGGTGACGTTGAGCAGATGCGATAGGATGCGGCCGATCTCGCAATAGAGCACGCGGATCAGCTGGCCGCGGCGCGGCACCTCGATGCCGAGCAGCTTTTCGGCAGCGAGGCAGAACGCGTGCTCCTGGTTCATCGGCGCGACGTAGTCGAGCCGGTCAAAATAAGGGATCGCCTGCAGGTAGGTCTTCTGCTCGATCAGCTTCTCGGTGCCGCGGTGAAGAAGGCCGATATGGGGATCGACGCGTTCGACAACTTCGCCGTCCAATTCGAGCACAAGACGCAACACGCCATGGGCCGCGGGATGCTGCGGTCCAAAATTGATGGTGAAGTTGCGGAGATTTTGCGGTTGCTCGTTCATGATCAGACCTTCGGCCCCGCTTTTTCGTCGCCCGGAAGGACCGGATAGTCCGCCCCCTCCCACGGCGAGAGAAAATCGAACTTGCGGAATTCCTGGTTGAGCCTGACAGGCTCGTAGACCACGCGCTTCTCCTGGTCGTCGTAGCGGACCTCGACGAAGCCGGTGAGCGGGAAATCCTTGCGCAGCGGATGCCCCTCGAAACCGTAATCGGTGAGGATGCGGCGCATGTCGGGATGGCCGACGAAGATCACGCCGTAGAGGTCATAGGCCTCACGCTCGAACCAGTCGGCGCCAGGGAACACATCGATCAGCGAGGGCACCTGGGTGGTCTCGTCGGCCTGGGCCCTGAGCCGGATCCGCGTGTTCAGCGTCGGCGACAGGAAGTGATAGATCACGTCGAAGCGCTTCTCGCGATCCGGATAGTCCACCGCCGTGATGTCGGTGAAGTTGACGAAGCGGCAGTTCGGATCGTCACGGAGGTACTTGACCACCTCGACAATCTTGCTCGCGTCGACGTCCACCGTGAGCTGGTTGAAGGCCACCGCGTGACCGGTGGCGGCGCCCGGCAGCGCGCTAACGATCGTCTGCCCCAGGGCGTCGAGCTTGGCGTCGTCCATGACGTAAAACCTTAGCGTTCGATGGTGCCGGTGCGGCGAATCTTCTTTTGAAGCAGCAGCACGCCATAGAGCAGCGCTTCCGCCGTGGGCGGGCAGCCCGGCACGTAGATGTCGATCGGCACGATGCGGTCGCAGCCGCGCACGACCGAGTAGGAATAGTGGTAGTACCCCCCGCCGTTGGCGCAGGAGCCCATCGAGATGACGTAGCGCGGCTCGGGCATCTGGTCGTAGACCTTGCGCAGCGCCGGGGCCATCTTGTTGGTCAGGGTGCCGGCGACGATCATCACGTCGGACTGGCGCGGCGAGGCGCGCGGCGCGAAGCCGAAGCGCTCGACGTCGTAACGCGGCATCGAGACTTGCATCATCTCGACCGCGCAGCATGCGAGACCGAAGGTCATCCACATCAAGGAGCCGGTGCGCGCCCAGGTGATGAGGTCGTCGGTCGCGGCCACGAAGAAGCCCTTGTCGGACAGTTCGGAATTGACCTCAAGGAAGAACGGATCATTGGCCCCGACCGGCTTGCCGGTCGACGGATCCAGTATGCCCTTGGAGGCCGGCGCAACAACCGGACCCGTGGACGATGCAGGGTTCAATCCCATTCGAGTGCTCCCTTCTTCCATTCATAGGCGAACCCGACCGTCAGCACGGCCAGGAACACCACCATGGACCAGAAGCCGGTCGCGCCAAGCTTGCCGAACGCCACCGCCCAGGGAAACAGGAACGCCACCTCGAGGTCGAAGATGATGAAGAGGATGGCGACCAGATAGAAGCGGACGTCGAACTTCATGCGGGCGTCGTCGAAGGCGTTGAAACCGCACTCATACGCCGACAGCTTTTCCGGGTCCGGCTGCTGAAACGCCACGATGAAGGGCGCGATCAGCAGCACGAGGCCGATGAGGCCCGCTACCCCTATAAAGACGACGAGTGGAAGATAGTTCTGTAGAATGCCGCTCATGACGAGCCCTTTTTCCCGCAGCCTCGGGACAGCCACGGATTCGTCCGATTTGGAATTATTCTGAGCCTTAGCGCAGTGCACCAATGGGCGCAAGACACGCTCTTTTCAGGCCCTTTGCCGCTCCCAGAACGGTGGAAATCCCGGAATCACCCCGCGCTGGTATGGAGCAGATCAGCCGACCCAGCAAGGGCGATCCCCGATCAGTCCAGGCGCGCTCGGCCGTGACGGCCACTAATTGGGAAGGCGCACCTTAATCTAGGCCGAGGCGCAGCAAAGTCCAGATTACAATCAGGACAGGGGCTCCCACCGCCCCCGAGGCCTGGCGATAGAGCGGCAGGCCGGTCGGGCAGAGCAGCAGAAAACGGTCGAGATCAGGCTGGTTCAGGTGTGGACCGCGGACCAGAGCCTGGCCGTGCGCGCCTTCACGATTGCCGCCGCTCGCCCGCGCCTACCACTTGTAGGAGACGCTGGCGGTCACGCGCCGGCGGTCGCCGTAGAAGCAGGACGTGGCCGACGCGCAGCTCGCGACGTACATCTTGTCGGTCACGTTGATCACGTTGAGCGCCGTCCGCCAGTTCTGCCATTCGTAGTGGACCGCGAGATCGCCGAGCACCACCGCGGGTACCTCGAGAGTGTTGGCAGTATCGGCCCAGGAGGAGCCGACGTAGCGCACACCGCCGCCGAACCCGAATCCTTCCAACGGTCCGTCCTTGAACGTGTAGTCGGCCCACCCCGAGACCAGGAGTTCAGGCGTGTTGGTCGGCGTCTTGCCGACCAGCGCCGGATCGAGATCCTTGCTGTTGAAGATATGATAGGCCGTGAAGGCGCCGATCAGCTTCAGCTCCCTTGTGGCATTGGCCACCGCTTCGAGCTCGATGCCGCGCGAGGTCACCTCGCCGGTCTGGTTCTGCAGCACCGGCACACTGCCCGGCAACGTCGTCGCGACATTTTGACGGACCAGATCGAAAGCTGAGACCGTGAAATAGCCGTCGAAGCCTTTTGGCGCGACCTTCACGCCGATTTCGGCCTGCTTGCCGGTCTCCGGCAGAAACAGCTGGTTCTGGGCGTTGAGGCCGATGATGGGATTGTAGCTCGTCGAATAGGAGACGTAGGGCGCGATGCCGTTGTCGAAATTATAAATCAGCCCGGCGCGGCCGCTGAACCTGCTGTCGTCGCGGCTGGCGACCATGACGCCCGTGTCGCGGGCGTCCTGCGTGGTCTCGACCCAGTCATTGCGGCCACTCAGCACCAGCGTGAAGTTGCCGAGCTTCATCTGGTCCTGGAGATAAGTGCCGGCCTGCTTCTGCGTGATCAGGAAGTTCCGAAACGGAGCGCTCGGTAATGGAACCTGGGCCGCCCCATAAACGGGATTGAAGACGTTGATCGCGGGCACGCCGAACCCGAAGGCCTGATAGTCGTCGATCTGGTAGCCCCTCAGATCGACCCCGAACAGCATGGTGTGCCCGACTGGGCCGGTGTTGAAACGGTACTCAAGCTGGTTGTCGAGATTGGCCTGATTGGCCGTGTTCTTCGCATACCAATTGTACCGATTGAGAGTGGCCGTGTTGACGTCGGCCCAACCGTTGCCGACATAGCCGCGGTATGTGATGTCCACATGTGCAAAGCGGGCGTTCTGACGGAATGTCAGGTCGTCGGTGAGATTGCGCTCGAACTGATAGCCGAGCATCTCCTGCTCGCGCGTGAACTTGTCGACGCTGGGATCGCCGATGAAGAAGCTGGTGGGAATCTTGCCGAACGAGGCGCTGGTCACTGTGCCCTGGTAAGGCAGGAAGTTGATGCCGCGGGTGTCCTGCTTCGAAGCCGAGGCCAGCACCGTCAAGGTCGTGTCGGCATCCGGCTTCCAGGTGACCGACGGGGCGATGAAGTAGTTGTTGTCGGGCGTGAAGTTGACCTGCGTGCCGCCATTCTGGACCTGGCCGAGCACGCGGGCGAACAGCTTGCCGTTCTCAGGGCTGGTGGCGACCGGTCCGCCCAAATCGAAGCGGACATAGGCGTTGCCGAAATTGTTGAAGCCGGCCTCGATGTAGCGGATCGGCTCGGCAGGCGGCATCTTGCTGATGACGTTGACGATGCCGCTCGGGCTCGATCCGCCATACAGCACGGCTGACGGACCGCGCAGCACCTCGACGCGCTCCATGTTGGGCGTCTGGAGCTTCCAGCTGGCATAGGACGTGTAGAACAGCTGCATGCCGTCGAGGAACAGTCCGATGTCCTCGGACTTAAAGCCGCGGATTAGCCACCAATCGTTGCGGGTATCCGTCCCAAAGGTCCCGGCGCGCACGCCGGCGGTGTAGCGCAGGACCTCGTCGAGCTTGTTCGGCTTCTGGTCGCGGATCTGCTCGGCACCGATCACGGAGACCGACTGCGGCGTCTCTATGATCGGCGTGTTGGTCTTGGTGCCCGACGAGCTGCGGCCGGCGACGTAGCCGTTCACCGGACCGAGCGGCGTTTCGACCACGCCGACATTGCGCTGCGGCTGCGGCTTGTTCCTGTTGGCGGTCTGCACCGACGAGCGCGGCGCACGGCGCTGAGGGGTCGCCGCGGCGCGGCGGCGCGCTTCAGGCGCCGTGACCGTCACCGACGGAATGTTCTGCGCGCCACTCTGCGCCGATGCTTGTGCGGGCGATGCCTGCGGCACCAAAACCCAAGCGGATGCGGTCGCCAACACGGCCGACCGCAGCATTCCAAGACTATTCAACGCGCCACCCCAAAGCTGCATGTTTTGATGCATCATGCCGCCAGTCCCCGCGGCGACATGCGCTTAGGAGGACGCTTATGGGAGGGCGCGCGAATTGCCTAATTGAAAGCTTCTTAGAAAAATTCTTAGAAGCACTTCAATATCTTGAAAACCGGAGATCTCAGCGCGAATTCTTCCCGTTCTCGAGCATCTCGGCGGCGGTCGCCGTGAGTTGATCAATCTGCCGCAGCAGTGCGTGGAACGGCTTCGCTCAAATGATCCAGCAGGCGCCGATTGCGTTGCTGCGCGCCGACGATCGCATCATGCGCGCGGGGGATGAAACCATTTTGCGGAACCCGCGAAACCATCCGGAAACAGAGAGTGCCTAGAAGAGGAGCCCATAGACGACGGCAAAGTCCGTCGGGAGGCTCAGATGAACCACTCAATTCACTCTGCTGATCGCGCGACCCACCTGAAGATCGTGGTGGTGGCGCTGGTTGCCGGCATTGCGGTGGCCGGGTTCGGGATTGCAGCCCGCACCCATGCCGATTACAGCCAGACTGCCCAGTCCACCCAAATCATCAAGGCCGGCAAGCCGGTGGTGGTGACCAGCGCGGGCGCGTCGCAGATTCGCTGAGACGCACTTGACCGGGCTGACCAATGGCCGCCGCCGGGCGGCCATTTTCGTTTTCCAGAGCAATGCTTAACCGAGATGCACCGGCGGAGCGCAACGTCCTTGACTTCACCATGTCCCCCCTTTAAGTCCCCCCACGTTCCGCACGCGTTCAGCGCGCCACGCGGGAGTAGCTCAGTTGGTTAGAGCGCCGGCCTGTCACGCCGGAGGTCGCGGGTTCGAGCCCCGTCTCTCGCGCCATTTTGGCAATTCCTTCATAGTCTTAGCCTGAACTTCTCGACGCTGTCGCGTCTGCGGCAAGCCATGGACGACATTCGAGCCGGCATAGTCAGGCCGCGCCCGAATCGTCTACGCCTCCAGGAACTTGCGGGGTCCAGGGGTGTCCCCGAGCCACCGGCCAGAACGAGGAGGTTAGACATGGCGAAGAAGGCAGCCGCTCCCGCCACTATTACGCTCAAGCACCTCGCTGCTGACATCGCGGAAAGCCAGGACCTGTCGAAAAAGCGCGCCGAGGCCGTCCTGACCAACATGGTCGACCTGATCACCAAGCACCTGAAGAAGGGCGACCGCGTCCGGATCGTCGGCCTCGGCATTCTCCAGGTCCGCAAGCGCGCCGCCCGCACCGGCCGCAATCCCGCCACTGGCGAGCCGATCCACATCAAGGCCAGCAGGAAGGTCGCGTTCCGCCCCGTCAAGGAACTGAAAGAGGCGATCTAGCAATTACGCTTCGTGACGCCCGACCCAACATCGTTCTGTCCGCAACGCAGCCCGCTTTTCTGGTATACCGCCAGCTTCCCCCTGACCCGGCGGTTTGAGCAGAAATGTCCCCCCTCACCTTTTCGCATACCGTGACCGAGCGCTTCCTGCGCTACGTCACCATCGACACCCAGTCCGATCCGGAATCGGCGGCCTCGCCTTCGACCGAGAAGCAGAAGGAGCTCGGCCGCGTGCTCGCCGCCGAGCTCAAAGCCATGGGCGTTGCGGACGCGCATCTCGACGAGTTCGGCTATGTCTATGCAACGATCCCGGCCAACACACCTAAGAAGGTGCCGGTGATCTGTTTCTGCTCGCACATGGACACCTCGCCCGACGTCACCGGCAAGGATGTCAAGCCGCAGGTGGTGAAGAACTATCGCGGCGGCGACATCGTGCTGCCCGGCGACACCAGCCAAGTGATCCGCTTCGCCGAGCACCCTGCGCTGAAGAACCAGATCGGCAACGACATCATCACGACCGACGGCACCACGTTGTTAGGCGCCGACAACAAGGCCGGCGTCGCCGAAATCATGGATGCCGCGCATTTCTTCATCAACAATCCCGATGTGAAGCACGGCACCATCAAGATCCTGTTCACGCCGGATGAAGAGATCGGCCGCGGCGTCGACAATGTCGATCTGAAGAAGCTCGGCGCCGATTTCGGCTACACCATGGACGGCGAGAGCGCCGGCTGCGTCGAGGACGAGACTTTCTCGGCCGATGGGGCTACCATCACCATCAACGGCGTCAGCGCCCATCCCGGCTATGCCAAGGGCAAGATGGAGCACGCGATCAAGATCGCCGCCGCCATCGTCGAGCGGCTGCCCAAGGAAGGCTGCTCGCCGGAGACGACCTCAGGCAAGCAGGGCTTTCTGCACCCGGTCGGCATCGAGGGCGCGCTGGAACAGGCGACGCTCTCCTTCATCGTCCGCGACTTCAACGAGGATGGGCTGAAGGAGAAGGAGGTCCTGCTCGAGAACATCGTCAAGGACGTGATGAAGGACTATCCGCGCTCGACCTACAAATTCGAGGTGCGCGAGCAGTACCGCAACATGAAGCAGGTGATCGACCGTCACCCCCACGTCCTCGAATACGCCATCGAAGCGATCCGCCGCGCCGGTTTGCGCCCGATGCGCACCGCGATCCGCGGCGGCACCGACGGCTCGCGCCTGTCCTTCATGGGCCTGCCCTGCCCCAACATCTTCGCCGGCGAGCACGCGTTTCATTCGCGGCTCGAATGGGTCAGCCGGCAGGACATGGAGAAGGCGGTGCAGACCATCGTGCATCTCGCGATGATCTGGGAAGAACGGGCCTAGCGCCCCTTATCGGGTTGTGCATGCGGAAATGGCCGGGCTTATGCCCGGCCATTTGCTTTGGGATCAGGGCACCGGCATCGCGCGCGGATTGCGATGGAACCGGTTGGCACTCGCCATCCAGCTCGGCAGCGGTTCTCCATCGCGATGTCGGCCGCCGGCGGCGGCCGCCGCCCAGGCCACTGCGGCCCCGATCAGGGTCGCGGCCGCAACCGAGAACGCAACGATGATCGAGTTGCGCCGCGCGCGGTTGATGGCTGTCCTGGCATCCGCGATCGAAGCATCGACTCGTCGTTCGGCGTCGGGCGCCGCGAGACCCGTCAGCGCGGCCACCTGCTGCACGAGATAGTTTCGATCGTCGGTGCTGACACCGCTGTGGCTCGATGACGTCATCAGGATGCGTCCCGCTTCGGCGCGGGGTTCCCGCAGATCGGTGTTGGGCGGGCGCCGCGGCGCGCGGAACAGCTTGTCGAGCTCATAGCTCAACAGCGGTTCGGCGGCCGAAGTGTTGCTGGCCGAGCTGCGCATCGGCGAACGGTCGATCGCAGCTGCACCGAGCAGCGCGAGCAGCGCGGCGCCGAGAAGCACCGCGAGAGCCCACGACGTCAGGCCATGCAGCCCGTCCCGCCGCTCGCCATCATCCTCGATCGTTGCAAGTGCCGGCGCCGGTCGCGCGGTCCGGCCGGCGATGTAACCGCCAAAGCCAAAACTGACGATCGCCTGGATGATCAGATACAAGCCGGACAGCAACGCAAGGGCCGCTGAGGCATCCCGCCATGTCGGCGAGGCCGAGCTGACACCCAGGCCGACCGCGACGCCAAAGCCGATCAGGATGAACGACATTGCGCTGGCGGCGAGAGAGCCTGCAAGTACCGAGCTCCATTGGATGGTCCGGCGTTCGTCGGCTGTAGCCACGCCGCCCTCCATGACGTCTTCCCGTATGAGAGTTTCAATAGCCATCGCCGTTCTCTCAGCGCAGGCCGAAGAACGACAGGATCGCCATGATCACGACGATCAAGCCGATGAGATAAATCAGTCCGTCCATGGTCCCTTCCTCCTCAGATACCTCTGCTCGGTAATCACAAGGAATGAGGAACGTTCCAAATTTGTCATCTGCCATGGAACGGATCGGCGAGATGCGCATTGTCTGCGCGAGTCCCAAGGATGAAGATTGTGAGCACATGAGGCCCCAGCCGGTCAGTCCCGGGCTGGGGCCTTTGCGCTTAGGGCCGGCTTTGAGGTCTCTTGCTGGGTTAACGACGCCGAGGGCAGATGATGAAATGCGGTCGGCGGAACCTTCCGGATCGGGAGCGCCGCGTGGACCGCAGAACAGCCTGGCTGTATCAGGCAAATGCGCATTCCGGGAAAAGGCCATCCCCGTTTCCACCATCACGGTCGAGCCGCGACTTCTTGCGATCTGCCGAACGATCTCGTCGCGGTAACGGGGCCTCCGCGCTGGTTAACGCCCGATTGCCGGAGGCTCCTTTGCACAAGGCACGCAAACGAATGGCCAAGTCGTGATGCCCGGCCGGTTTGCAGGTTCCGCTCCGCCGTGCGACAATGAGGCATGTCCGTGAGACCGTTCGCCAACGCTGTGGTGATGCTGCTGGTGGCAGCCGGGCTCCTGCTCGCGCCGCTGGCGACGCCTGCATCCGCCATGCCGGTATCCGGTGCTGTTGCCAGCATGCCCGCAATGTCAGACGACACGCAAGGCATGTCCGAAGACATGCCCTGCTGCCCGGATCAGACCAAGAGCAAGGCCTGCGGTTCCTGTCCGTTCGTCGCATTGTGCATGCTGAGCCTGTCGCTCTCCGCTCCGTTCGGAGCGAGCACGATGATCGAGCGGCAGCCGCAGAGGAGCGCGCTCGCGCCGCGCAATGACCGCCTGCGCGACGGGCTCGCCGCCAAGCCACCCGACCATCCTCCTCGAACCCGGGCCTGATTGGCGCTGACGCGCCTGATGATCGTGCGCGCCGACATCGGCGCGCACGCCATTGCCTGCCGATTGGCTGCATCCCGGCTCGCCGCGTGCAGCTCCGGCGGCTCCATCAGACCCATCGAG
Source organism: Bradyrhizobium sp. 159 (assembly GCF_023073795.1). NCBI lineage: Bacteria > Pseudomonadati > Pseudomonadota > Alphaproteobacteria > Hyphomicrobiales > Nitrobacteraceae > Bradyrhizobium > Bradyrhizobium sp. 159. Next base: position 38,524 of record NZ_JADPKE010000065.1, read on the forward strand.
GAACTATAAATCATGACGACGACCAAGCTCGCGCGCACCGCTCTGGCCGCGCTGATCGGTGCTGTGCTCACGGGGAGCGCTCAGGCCGAGATCAAGAACTACGAATTCCAACTAGTTCAACCGACCATCAAGACGGGGGCCGATCGCATCGTAACCGTGCGGCTGGTCGACAAGACCAGCGGCAAGGCGATACCCGATGCGGTGATCTTCGCCACTCGGCTCGACATGGCGCCTGACGGCATGCAGGAGATGGTCACCAAGCTCACGCCGCTGCCGGGCACCGAACCCGGGACCTATCGCTTCAAGGCCAATTTCAGCATGGCCGGACGCTGGCAGCTCTCACTGGGCGCCAAGGTGCAGGGCGAGACTGGCACGGTCGAAAACAAGCTCGTCGTCACGGCCGAGAAATGACCCGCCTCGCCGTTACAGGCAGTGCCGCTGCGATTTTCGCGGCGGCCGCTGTCGCGCTGATTGGCGGCCGCGCCATGCAGCCTCAGTCGGGGTCAAGCTCGCTGACCTTCGCCGCGCAGGCGGACACGGGCGCACCGATCTATTTCCGGGATCCGGACGGCAGGCCGTTCTACTCGCTCACCCCGAAGAAGACGGCCGACGGCCGCGACTATCGCGCCGTGCGGGCGAACGAGGACATCAGCTTCGACGAGCCGGACGAATCGCCCAGGGTCGTAACGGCTGACGCCAAGGGCGATCGCAAGATCAAATATTACCGCAACCCGATGGGCCTGCCAGACACCTCGCTGGTGCCGAAGAAGGACTCGATGGGGATGGATTACATTCCCGTCTACGAAGGCGAGGACAGCGACGACGGTTCGGTGAAACTGTCGCCCGGCAAGATTCAGCGTAGCGGCGTCAAATCCGAACCGGCCGAACTGCGCCGGATCAGAATGCTGCTGCGCGCGCCCGGCACGATCCAGCTCGATGAACGCCGGGTCTCGGTGGTCGCGATGCGCGCTGACAGTTTTGTGCAGAAGGTGGCCGACGTCACCACGGGCAGCCGCGTCACCAAAGGCCAGCCGCTGATGGAGATCTACAGCTCCGCCGTCGCGTCGGCAGCCGCCGAATATCTCGCGACGATCACCTCGAAGACGACGGGGGGCATCGAGCCCTATGGCCGCGGCTCCCGGCAGCGCCTGATCAATCTCGACGTCCCCGAACCCGTCATCGTCGAAATGGAGAAGAGCCACGCCCTGCCGATCACCATTCAGTGGTCGTCGCCGCGCGATGGCATCGTGCTTCAGCGCAACGCCATCGAGGGCATGCGTGCCCAGCCCGGGGACGTGCTGTTCCGCATCGCCGACATCTCGCAGGTCTGGGCGACCGTCGATGTGGCCGAACGCGATCTCGGCAATGTCGCGGTCGGCCAGCCCGTGACGGTGCGGGCCCGCAGCCATCCCGGGCGGGACTTCAAGGGCCTGATCAGCGTGATCTATCCGCAGGTGAACAAGGAGACGCGCACGGCGCGAGTGCGAATTGAGCTGGCGAATGCCGATCTCGCTTTGCTTCCCGACATGTATGTCGACGCCGAGATCGACACCGGCACACCGGTGCCGGTGCTCAGCGTCGCCGAGAGCGCGCTGCTGGACACCGGCAGCCGACAGGCCGTGCTGGTCGACAAGGGCCAGGGCCGATTCGAGCCGCGCGAGGTCAAGCCCGGACGGCGCGGCGACGGCTATGTCGAAATCCGCGACGGCCTTGCCGAGGGCGACGCCGTCGTCACCTCCGCCAACTTCCTGATCGATGCCGAGAGCAATCTGAAGGCCGCGCTGAAAGGCTTCACCGAAGCCGGCACGGCGCAAGCCGGCGACAAGGCGATGGGAGCCAGGCCATGATCGCGCGCCTCATCGCATGGTCGGCACGCAACCTGCTGCTGGTGCTGTTCGGCGCTGGCTTTGCCGCCGCCGCGGGCCTCTATGCCCTCGTTCATCTGCCGCTCGACGCCATTCCCGATCTCTCCGACACCCAGGTCATCGTCTACACCGAATATCAGGGACAGGCGCCGCAGGTGATCGAGGACCAGGTCACCTATCCCCTCGCCACGGCGATGCTGACGGTGCCGAAATCGAAGGTGGTGCGCGGATTCTCCTTTTTCGGCGTCTCCTTCGTCTATGTCATCTTCGAGGACGGCACCGACATCTACTGGGCGCGCTCGCGCGTGCTCGAATTCCTCAACGGGGCGGCATCGCGGCTGCCGGCCGGCGTGGCGCCGACGGTCGGCCCGGACGCTACCGGCGTCGGCTGGGTCTACCAATACGCCGTGATGTCGAAAGAGCTGAACCTCGCGGAGACCAGGACCATCCAGGACTGGAACCTGAAATTCGCCCTGGCCAGGGCCGAAGGCGTCGCGGAGGTCGCCGGCGTCGGCGGCTTCGTCAAGCAGTACAACGTCATCCTCGATCCGCAGCGCATGCGCGACCTCGGCATCACCATGCAGAAGATGCGCGAGGCGATCCGCGCCAGCAATGCCGATGTCGGCGGCCGCACCGTCGAGCTGTCCGAGTTCGAATATGTCATCCGGGGCAAGGGCTATCTTAGGGGCATCGAGGATCTCGGCGACATCGTGCTGAAGGCCGACAACGGCACACCGGTCAAGCTCCGCGACGTCGCCCGCGTCGAGCTCGGTCCCGACGAGCGGCGCGGCATCGCCGAGTTCAATGGCGAGGGCGAGGTTGCGAGCGGCATCGTGCTCCAGCGTTTTGGCGTGAACGCGCTCGACGTGATCGAGAACGTCAAGAAGCGCTTCAGGGAGATCGCAACCAGCCTGCCGAAATCGGTCGAGATCGTTCCGGTCTACGACCGCTCGAACCTGATCTACGCCGCGATCGATACGCTGAGGCATACGCTGATCGAGGAGAGCATCGTCGTCGCCCTCGTCTGCATCGTGTTCCTGTTGCATGTCCGCAGCGCACTGGTCGCGGTCCTGATGCTTCCCGTGGGCGTTCTGATGGCTTTTGGTGCCATGAAACTGCTCGGGATCGGCTCCAACATCATGAGTCTCGGCGGAATTGCGATCGCAATCGGTGCCATGATCGATGCCGCCATCGTCATGATCGAGAACGCCCACAAGCATCTCGAACGCGCCGAGCCCGGGCGCTCGCGGCTCGCGATCCTGATCGACGCTGCGGTGGAAGTCGGGCCCGCCCTGTTCTTCAGTCTCCTGATCATCACCGTGTCGTTCATGCCGATCTTCACGCTGGAATCGCAAGAGGGACGGCTGTTCAGCCCGCTCGCCTTCACCAAGACCTTTGCGATGGCCGCGGCGGCGCTGCTCTCGGTGACATTGGTCCCGGCGCTGATGGTGATCTTCGTCCGCGGCAAGATCATTCCGGAGCACAAGAATCCGATCAACCGCTTCCTGATCTGGATTTACCGCCCGGTGATCTCAGGTGTGCTGCGCGCCAAGATCCCCGTGATCCTGCTCGCGCTCGGCGTGCTCGCGGTGTCGGTCTGGCCGGCCGGGCGGCTCGGTACCGAGTTCATGCCCAACCTCAACGAAGGCACCCTGCTCTACATGCCGACGACGCTACCCGGCATTTCCGTGACCAAGGCCACCGAGCTGATGCAGATACAGGACCGCATCATCCGCTCGTTTCCAGAGGTTGCCTCGGTCTACGGCAAGGCTGGGCGCGCGGCGACTGCAACCGACCCTGCCCCACCGGAAATGTTCGAGACCATCGTCAACCTGAAGCCGAAGGCTGAGTGGCGCGCGGGCGTGACTGTCGACAGTCTGGTCGCCGAGATGGACAAGGCCTTGCAGTTTCCTGGCGTCTCCAACGCCTGGACCATGCCGATCAAGGCCCGCATCGACATGCTCTCGACCGGCATCCGAACGCCCGTCGGCGTCAAGGTCATCGGCACCGATCTCGCCGGCATCGACAAGCTTGCAAAGCAGGTCGAGCAGGTGCTCAAGGCGGTCCCCGGCACCTCGTCGGCCTATGCCGAGCGCGGCCTCGGTGGTTACTACCTCGAGATCACGCCGAACCGCGAGGCGCTGTCGCGCTACGGCATCATGGTGCAGGACGTGCAGGACACGATCGCGACCGCACTCGGGGGCCAGACCGTGACGACGACGGTGGAGGGGCGTCAGCGCTTCACGGTCAATATGCGCTACCCGCGCGACCTGCGCGACAATCCGAAGGCGATCAGCAGCGACATCCTGGTGCCGATGCCATCAGGCGGCGCCGTCCCTCTCGGTGAGGTCGCGAGCGTAACGCCGGCACGCGGGCCGACCTCGATCCGAACCGAAAACGGCCAGCTTGCGACCTATATTTACGTCGACATTCGCGACCGCGATCTCGGCGGCTATGTCGCCGATGCCCGGCACGCCGTGCAGGCAAGCATCGAATTCCCGCCCGGCTATTATCTGGTTTGGAGCGGGCAGTACGAATATCTCGAACGCGCCACCGCGCGGCTCAAGATCGTGGTGCCGGTGACGCTGCTGATCATCTTCCTGCTGCTCTATCTCAACTTCCGCTCGGTCACCGACACCATGATCGTCATGCTCTCGCTGCCCTTCGCCCTGGTCGGCGGCCTCTGGCTGATGTGGTGGCTCGGCTTCAACCTATCGGTCGCGGTCGCCGTCGGCTTCATCGCGCTGGCGGGCGTGGCAGCCGAAACCGGCGTCGTAATGCTGATCTATCTCAACCACGCGCTCGCGGCGACCAAAGCGCGCTGCGCGCTCGCGGACCGCATGCTGACGCGCGCGGATCTCTACGCCGCCATCATGGAGGGCGCCGTTGAGCGCGTCCGCCCGAAGATGATGACGGTGGTCGCGATCATGGCCGGCCTGCTGCCGATCATGTGGAGCACCGGCACCGGCTCGGAGATCATGCAGCGCATCGCCGTGCCCATGATCGGCGGCATGATCTCGTCCGCCCTGCTGACGCTGATCGTGATCCCCGCGATCTTCGCCCTGGTGAAGGGTCTTGGACTGGATTCGGCCGGGGACGCCGTCATGCCTGTCCACATTGCGGAGGCCGCTGAATGAAGCCGTAGCCGTCGACGATGCGAATGGTCGCAGCCGCGCGAGTGCCTGTGCGGCTGCGACGTTGAGTTCCCATACGTAACATTGTTGCGGGTCGACACTGTTCCCATCGCTGTGGTAGGCCAGCCTGATCGACAGGATGAGTAAATTCGTGGTCTTGAACCGCCGGCCCCTCAGACTCAGGCACACGCGCAATTGGCGTGGGCTCGTGGCTGTGTTTGTCACGGTCATGTACCTGCTGTCCGGCGCGCTCCACGGCACTCATGACATCAATGTGACCAGCCCGTCCGGCGGCTCGGACATCGCTTCGATTCTCGATGGCACCGCAGGCCACGGCGACCACAAGGTGATCGGCGGACACCATTGCCACGGCTGCTTCTCGGTGACGGTGGCGCAGCCGGCGCTATCCGCCGCATCCGTCGCGCTCGCGTCTGCATCGCGCCCGCAGCGTGGACCCCGGCTCGCCGGAATTATTCCCGATACCGACTCGCCGCCTCCCAAACACATTGCCTGAACGGATTGGTCGGGCGCCCGCGCCCATTAGGTTCATCCTTCACAGGTCGGCTTCATGTTTTGCAGGGGTATGGCCGCGCGCCTCGCGTGCGCTGCGGCGTGTCTGATTGCCGGGTTGGCGCTTGCACCGGCTTACGCCCAGACTTTGACGATGCGGAGCGCGCTGTCGCGCGCGCTGGAGGCGAGCCCGCGCCTGACGGCAGCTGAGCGCGACCTTGGCATTGCCACGGGCCAGCGCATCCAGGCGGGCGCGCTGCTCAATCCGGAGCTGTCCTATGAGCAGGACGATTCACTCGGCTCTGGCAAATATCGCGGGACGCGGTCGGCCGAGACTACGCTCCAAATCAGCCAAGCTTTCGAGCTGTTCGGCAAACGGGAAGCGCGGATTGCCGCCGGCGCAGCCGGCATCGAGGTCGCCGCGATCCAGCGCAAGGCCGTCAGGCTGGAGCTGCTGTCGGAGACCGCGATCGCCTTCCTCAGCGTGCTCGGCGCGCAGCGGCGCATCCAGATCCTCGACGAGCAGATCGCCGCGATCGACCGCCTGACGCCGCTGCTGCGCCGCCGCGTCGAGGCCGGCGCCTCCTCGCCCGCCGAGACCGGCCGCGCCGAAGTCGCCTCCGCCCTGGTGAAAGCCGACCGCGAGCGCTTCAAGGCGACGCTGGCCAGCGCCCGGCGCGAGCTGGGGGTGCTGATGGGAGATCCCGCCGCGAAATTCGGCGAGGTCTCCGGCCGGCTCGACACCACCGATCGGCCGCCGACGTTCCAGTCGGTGGTCGCCGCCATCGATGCCAATCCGCAACTGGTGCGCTGGACCGCCGTCTATGCCCAGCGCAATGCCGAGCTGTTGCTGGCACGGCTCAAGCCCTATCCCGACGTGCGGATCGCAGCCGGCTGGCGCCATTACAACGAAACCAATGACGATGCCGTGCGCTTCACCGTCTCGGTGCCGATTCCCGTGTTCGACCAGAACCAAGGCAACATCCTTTCCGCCCAGGAAAGCCTCGCCAAGACCAAAGCCGAGCGCGAGGCCAACCGCAACATGCTGATCGTGATCGCCGGCCGCGCCTATGATTCGCTCCAGGGTTCGCTGCGCGAACTCGCGGTCCTGCGCGAGACCGCGATCCCCAAGGCCGTCGAAGCGTCCGAAGCAATCTCGCAAGGTTACGCCCAGGGCCGCTTCACACTGCTCGAAGTGCTGGACGCCCAGGCGAGCGTCGCCCAGGCGCGGCTGCGGGAGCAGGAGGCGCTGCAGAATTTCCATGCAGGCGTTGCGACCATCGAAGGCCTTGTCGGCAATCCCTTCACGCTGGCGCGGGAGAGCGCACGATGAAGACGTCCTCCACCCTTGTCGTCGCCCTCGTTGCCGCCGGGCTCGGCGCCTACGCCTATTCCATGCTCGCGCCGGCCAGGCTCTCGCCAGCCGAGCATGCCGCGGAGAAGAAGCCGGAGAAACCGAACGACCATGTCGAGCAGGACGAGCACGGCGCCGATCGCATCCGCATCTCCGACGTCAAGCTCGCCGCCGCCGGCGTGGTGCTGGCGGAGGCCGCGAGCGCGACGCTGACCGACACGCTCGCCTTCAACGGCATCCTGCGCGCCAATCAGGAAGCCGTGGTGCAGGTGACGCCGCGCTTTCCAGGCATCGCCAAATCGCTCCTGAAGCGCATTGGCGACAAGGTCGCCAAGGACGATCTGCTCGCCGCGATCGAGAGCAACCAGAGCCTCACCGTCTACGAGCTGAAAGCACCGATCGCCGGCACCATCATCGAGCGGCAGATCTCGCTCGGCGAATACGCCTCCGAACAAAAGCCGGCCTTCGTCCTCGCCGATCTCTCCACCATCTGGGTCGACCTGTCGATCTACCGGCAGGACCTGCGGCGCGTCCGCCTCAATGACGAGGTGCTGATCGATCCCGATGATGGCCGCGGCGAGATCAAGGGCATGATCTCCTACATGGCGCCGATTGGCTCGAGCGAAACCCAGACCGCGCTGGCCCGCGTGGTGCTGCCAAATTCGGACGGGCGCCTGCGTCCCGGCCTGTTCGTCACGGCGCGGCTGATCCTCGCCGCGCGCAACGTCGCGGTCGCGGTGCGCCGCAGCGCGATCCAGACGCTGGAGAACCGGACCATCGTGTTCGTCCGCGAGGACGGCGACAAGATCGAGGCGCGGCCGGTGGAGCTTGGGGATGCCGATCCGCGCCATGTCGAGATCAAGGCGGGCCTTGCGGCCGGCGAGCATTACGTCGCGGAGAACAGCTTCGTCGTGAAGGCGGAGATGGGCAAGGGTGAGGCCGAGCATGATTGAGCGTCTCATCGCCGCCTCAGTTCATCAACGCTGGCTGGTTCTGCTGCTGGCGCTCGGCGCCCTCGCCTTCGGCGTCTGGAATTTCCAGCACCTGCCGATCGATGCCGTGCCTGACATCACCAACGTCCAGGTCCAGATCAACACCCGTGCGCCCGGCTATTCGCCGCTGGAGACCGAGCAGCGCATCACCTTCCCGGTCGAGACCGCGATGGGCGGCCTGCCGAAGCTGGATTACACCCGGTCGCTGTCGCGCTATGGCCTGAGCCAGGTGACGGTCGTCTTCAAGGACGGCACTGACATCTACTTCGCCCGCCAGCTCGTCGGCGAACGCATCCAGCAGGTGAAGGACCAGCTTCCGGCCGGGGTCGAGGTCGCGATGGGCCCGGTCTCGACCGGGCTCGGCGAAATCTTCATGTATACCGTCGAGGCCAAGGCGGGCGCCAAGACGCAAGGCGGCCACGACTATTCGCTGACCGATTTGCGGACCGTGCAGGACTGGATTATCCGGCCGCAGCTTCGCAACGTGCCAGGCGTGATCGAAGTCAACACCATCGGCGGGTTCGAGCGGCAGTTCCACGTGCTGCCGGACCCGGGCAAGCTGATGGCCTACCGGCTCGGCTTTCGCGACGTCATGACGGCGCTCGCCGCCAACAACGCCAATGTGGGCGCCGGCTATATTGAGCGCAACGGCGAGCAATACCTGGTTCGCTCCCCGGGCCAGGTCGGCAATATCAACGAGATCCAGGACATCGTCATCGGCTCGCGCGGCGGCAATCCCGTCAGGATCAGGGATGTCGCGACAGTGACGGAAGGCCGCGATCTGCGCACAGGCGCGGCGACGCGGGCCGGCGAGGAAACCGTGCTCGGTACCGCGATGTTGCTGATCGGGGAGAACAGCCGGACCGTGGCGCGCCGCGTCGCAGCCCGCCTGGAGGACATCGCCAAGTCGCTGCCCGAAGGCGTCGTGACGCGGACCGTCTACGACCGCACCGATCTGGTCGAAGCCACCATCCGCACGGTCCGGAATAATCTGCTGGAAGGCGCGGCGCTGGTGGTGGCCGTGTTGTTCCTGATCCTCGGAAACATCCGCGCCGCGCTGGTCACCGCCTGCGTCATTCCGCTGTCCATGGCCATGACCATTACCGGCATGGTCAAGACCAAGGTCAGCGCCAACCTGATGAGTCTCGGCGCGATCGACTTCGGCATCATCGTCGACGGCGCGGTGATCATCGTCGAGAACTGCCTGCGCATGCTGGCCGCGGCCCAGCGCGAGAAAGGCGGGCTGCTGACGACCTCGGAGCGGCTGCGTGCGATCCTGCGCGGGTCGAGCGAGGTGATCAAGCCGAGCCTGTTCGGAACCCTGATCATCGCGGTGGTCTACCTCCCCGTGCTGACGCTGACCGGCGTCGAAGGCAAGATGTTCACGCCGATGGCGCTGACCGTGCTGATGGCGCTCGGCGCTGCCGTGCTGTTCTCCATCACCTTCGTGCCGGCGGCGGTTGCCATCTTCGTCACCGGCAAAGTATCCGAGCACGAGAACCTGTTCATGCGGGCGGCGAAGCGCGCCTATCTTCCCCTGCTCCGATTTGCCATCGACAACCGGCTCGCCGTCGCAATCATGACCGCGCTCATCGTGGTCGCAAGCGGCATCGCTGCCGCGCGGATGGGTGGCGAGTTCATTCCGAGTCTGGACGAAGGCGACGTCGCCCTGGCCTCGATCCGGATTCCCGGGACCAGCCTTACGCAGTCGCTTGATCTTCAGAAGGCGCTGGAGAAACGCATCAAGCAGATTCCGGAGGTGAAGGAGTTCTTCACCCGTATCGGCACCGCCGAGATCGCCACCGACCCGATGTCGCCGGCGCAGACCGACGGCTACATCATGCTGAAGCCGCGCGCCGAATGGCCCGACCCGAACAAGCCGAAGTCGGAGGTGATCGAGGCCATCGACCATGCCGCTAACGAGATTCCCGGCAGCGCCTATGAGATCTCCCAGCCGATCCAGTTCCGTGTCAACGAGCTGATCTCCGGCGTGCGCAGCGACGTCGGCGTCAAGATCTTCGGCGATGACCTCGACATCCTGCAAGGCGCGGCAAAACGGGTCGAGGCAGCGATCCGCGGCATCCGCGGCGCCAGCGACGTCAAGATCGAACAGGTTGCGGGCCTGCCGATCCTCACCGTCCGGCTCGACCGCCAGGCGCTCGCCCGCTATGGCCTCAGCATCAGTGAGGTGCAGGGTATCGTCGAGATCGCAGTGGGCGGCAAGTCGGCCGGCAAACTGTTCGAGGGCGACCGCCGTTTCGACATCGTGGTGCGCCTGCCGGAGCATCTGCGTGGCAATCTCGAGGCGATCCGGGCTATCCCGATCCCGCTGCCGCCCGGTGAGGAGGCCAGCTCCGGCACGGCCGTGCGAACCGCGCTGGCCGCCTCTCCCCTCGCCCAGATGCGGTATGTGCCGCTGTCATCGGTCGCCACAGTCGATGCGACGCCCGGCCCCAACCAGATCAGCCGCGAAAATGGCAAGCGGCGCATCGTCGTCACCGCCAATGTCCGCGCGCGCGACCTCGGCTCCTTCGTCGCCGAGGCCGAAGCGGCGGTGGCTGAGAAGGTCAAGCTGCCGCCGGGCTACTTCATCCGCTGGGGCGGGCAGTTCGAGCAACTGGTCTCCGCGACCAAGCGGCTGACGATCGTGGTGCCGGTGGCGCTGCTGCTCGTGTTCCTGCTGCTGTTCATGGGCATGGGATCGGCTGCGGATGCGGCACTGGTGTTCTCCGGCGTGCCGCTGGCGCTGACCGGCGGAGTCGCGGCGCTGCTGCTGCGCGACATTCCGCTGTCGATCAGCGCCGGTGTCGGCTTCATCGCGCTGTCCGGCGTCGCCGTGCTCAACGGGCTCGTCATCATCGCCTTCATCGAGCGGCTGCGCAGCGAGGGGCGATCCGTCGTCGATGCCGTGCGCGCGGGCGCGCTGACGCGGCTGCGCCCGGTGCTGATGACGGCCCTCGTCGCCTCCCTCGGTTTCGTGCCCATGGCGCTCGCGACCGGCGCTGGCGCCGAGGTGCAGCGGCCGCTCGCGACCGTGGTGATCGGCGGCATCATCTCCTCGACCGTGCTGACGCTGCTGGTGCTGCCGGCGCTCTACGTGCTGTTCCGCCGTGACGAGGTGCGCGAAGCGCCTACAATGGCGCCTGATTTGGCAGCGTCCGGGGAGCGCTAGAGATGGCCGGCCCCGACCATCACGAACATCGCCATCATGATCATGCCGGCTATCCACACGATCATGGTCACGATCATGCTCATGGTCTTGGCCACGCGCATGTGCATGCGCCGACCAGCTTCGGCAAGGCGTTCGCGATCGGCATTTCGCTGAACATCGCGCTGGTCGTGGCCGAAGCCGTGTATGGCTATATCGGCAACTCCACCGCCCTGCTCGCGGATGCCGGGCATAACCTTTCCGACGTGCTCGGCCTGGTCGTCGCCTGGGGTGCGTCGATTGCAGCGCGACGCGCGCCGAGCGGCCGCTTCACCTACGGCCTGCGCGCCTCCACCATCCTGGCCGCGCTGGCGAATGCGGCGTTCCTGCTGGTCGCAACCGGCGCGATCGGCTGGGAGGCGATTTTGCGTTTGCGCGAGCCGGAGCCGGTCGCCGGCGTGACCGTAATGGTGGTGGCAGGCGTCGGCATCCTCATCAACGGTTTTACCGCCATACTGTTCGCACGCGGACGCAAAAACGATATCAACATCGAAGGCGCCTATCTGCACATGGCGGCGGATGCCGCCGTCTCGCTCGGCGTCGTCGTCTCGGCGGCGCTGATCACGTGGACCGGCTGGCTCTGGCTCGATCCCTTAACCAGCCTCCTCATCTGCGCCATCATCCTCTGGGGCACGACCAGCCTGTTGCGCGGCTCCATCGATATGTCAATGGCGGCAGCGCCCAAGGGCACCGACCTCGCCGCGATCAGGGCGTTCCTGCTGGCGCGGCCGGGCGTCTCCGCGATCCACGATCTCCACGTCTGGCCGATCTCGACCACCGAGACGGCGCTGACCTGCCACCTCGTCATGCCCGCCGGCAGCACAGGCGATGCATTCCTGATGGAGACCGCGCAACTGCTCAAGACCTCGTTCCGCGTCGGTCACACCACGATTCAGGTCGAGACGCATCCTGACAACGGCTGCGCCCTGGCGCCGGACGATGTGGCGTAGGATCTCACGGTCCATCCACCCGCCATCGCGAGGAGCTCGCGACAAAATTGCACAGCAATTTTGCGCTGATGCGACGAAGCAATCCAGACTGTCTCTGCTGAGGCCGCCTGATTTGCTTCGCTGCGCGCAATGACGATCGGGAAGCAGCGCGCTTACGCCGCCTTCGCTGTCACGATCCAGATCGCGCCCTGCAACGTCACCGACTGCCCTTCCTGAAACGGCGCGAGCATGTCGCGGATCGAAGCCTTGGCGGCCTCGTACGTCTCCGGCGGATGGCCCTGAAGCGCGCGGCTGGCGGGGCCGATCTGGAGTGCGCCGTCGACAGCGGCATCGAGGCCACCGCCGATCGCTATATCCATCGCCAGATTGTGCGGCTGCAATGCAAGGTCCACGAAGCCGGCACCTTTCAGGATGCGCATCACGCGCTCTTCGGAGGCGAAGGCGAACGGGCCCGGCTCTTCCGGTCCGACCGGCGGCATTTTCGGCACGTGCTTGTAGACCGCCATCAGCGGCGCCATCATCCAGGGGTTTTCCTTCGGCTCGCGCCAGCAAGCGAAAGCGAGCCGCCCTGTCGGCTTCAGCGCTGCCCGCAAATTGGTGAAGGACACAATGGGATCGGCGAAGAACATCACGCCGAAACGCGAGGCGAGCAGATCGAAGCTCGCCGGTTCGAACGAATGCACCGTGGCATCCGCCAGCACGAAATCGAGCGGCAGGCCCTTCGGCGCCAACGCGCGCGCCTGCGACAGCATCGGCTCGGAGACGTCGAGACCGAGCGCAAAGCCATCAGGCGCCACCGCCTTCGCAAGGGCGACCGTCGTTGCACCGGAGCCGCAGCCAACGTCGATCACGCGCTCGCCGGGCTTCGGCTCGGCACGGTCGATCAGCACGTCCGCGATCGGCCCGAGCAGTTTTTCCTGCACCGCATGACGATCGGCCCAACGTTGGCCGCTCGGGCCGTTCCAATAGGCGATCTGGTCGGCGTTGAGCTCGTGTCCGCTTGACTGTTCCATCAACCCTCTCCGCGACGGTGCCGAACGTCCGCGCTCGGCCCGAGACGCTTATCCACATGCCGATCCCAGCCGCAAGGCCGATTTCCGCGCGGGACAAGCCCCGACGCCGCTTTGCCAAGCCAAGTCGACACGGCCAAGCGGCCCTGTATGAACTCAGCGAACGGGAGAAAACCCCGTGAAGTCGGAACGATCAGTCGACATCGATTGCTTGCGGACAATCTCGATCATATGGGTGCCTGACCCACCCGCTTGCCTGGCTTCGCCAATGGCAGCCGGAGGCGGTCAAATCCTCCGTCGCTGCACGCCCAGCGACGTGACACCCCAAGACTTGCCGATCGCGCCGGCTTTCGCGCAGGCAGGCGCGGCAGCACATCGATGATGACATACAGTCCGGCAGACGGTCTGATCCGGACGGATGACGGCGCAAGGCGATCAGCACCGGTTACGTCAGGAGGATTTACGACGGGTCGAGGAGGAGCTCAGTCATTGAGGCGCCTCTCCGCCGTTGCGGGTGCCCCTCGTTTCTAGCCACAGCAAATCGTAGGCCGGCGCCCTCTATCGAGCGCCGCGCCTCACTCGCCGTTCCTCCAAGCTAGCGCCAGAACAGCGCCAGCAGCAGGATGACCGGAAGCGGAATTCCTAGCAGCCACAACAGGGCGCCTCGACCAAGTGTCATGGTGTCCGGCCTCTTCTAGCTTTGACATAGACCAAGCCGCGAAGCCCTCGGGAGTTCCTGCTTCAGGAACGGAAGATTTGAGGGCGCGTTGGAACAGAAAGTGGAAGTTCATGGAGGATCTCACCATGGTGACACGTGCAATACCTAATCCCTTTTTTGGCTGGACATGGTCGGCCGTGCTGGCTGGCATGTTCGCTTCGCTGGTCGTCCAGATCTTGCTGACGATGCTCGGTCTGGGCATTGGCTTGCTCGCAATCGACATACCCACAGCCTCAACGGCACCCGCTGGCGCTGGCTGGGCGGCGTTCGTGTGGTGGGCGGTGTCGGGAATCATCGCCGCCTTTGTCGGCGGTGCCGTTGCGGCAGCCAACTCGCCGGATCAGTCCGGGCTCGGCCGCGTCGGTCACGCACTTGCCGCCTGGGCGGTCACAACCGTGGTCGTGGTGGCTGCGGCAGCGATGATGCCGGCGTCCGCGACCAGCATCGCCAGCAACCTCGTCGGCCCGTCATATACAGCGAGCGCCCGGATCGCCTATTGGTCGAACAATACGGGACGGGATACGGTCGGTGCGACGACTCGGCCGGCCACGCCGGCCCAGCTCGATGAGGCCCGCAAACACTTCTCGTACGTGATGTTTGCAAGCTTCTGTTCGCTGCTCCTCGGCGCAGGAGCGGCCTATGCCGCCGGTATGGCGACGACGGCCCAGGCGGTCAAGGAAACGGCAAGGCCGATGACGTGACGGCACAACGCAGGCTCGGGAATGGAACGCTGGCGCGGGATCTGTGCGCATTCCGGCCGTATTGGTTTCACCGAACGGCCACATCGGAATCAGATGCCAACCAAATTACCTCGATAGGTTCGCCGTTCCTCAAACTGGAAAGGCATACCATGCGCAGCTTCACGGCATCCGTCATCGTTGCAGCTCTCGCCCTCGGGACACCGGCTCTGGTGCAGGCACAGGGCGCATCGCCGCAATCCGGCGCCGAGTCCCCGTCCACGCAGTCCAGCACGGTGATCCGGAGCATACAGGTTGTCGACGTTAAGGAATTGCAGCCGGCGGTGCGCGCGAAAGTCGATGAACTCGTGGCGCACACAAGCGATCAGGACATCCAGTCGCTTCGGCAGTCCATCGACGCCACACCGCAGGCAGCCTCCGTGCTCAAGGCCAAGGGCTTGAGCTCGTCACAAGTCGTCGCGATCAACATCGCCGACGGTGTCCTGACGATGTTCACCAAGACGGCGTGACATCAGACGGGAGATTCGAAACGCACGGTGGCGGCGAGCTGATCGCCGCCCCCTCAGCCGGACGACGAGATTCGCGCTACGAAAAAAGAGGAGGGCCCTGCAGCGGGCCTGCAGCAGGGCTACTCGTGTTCAGCATCAAAACCCTGCCCAGGCGGCAAATTGGAGCCAGTTGGCGGCGCGCTCGGCCCTTGCTTCGGCACCCGCCGGGGCGCTAAAGAGGCGCACTTGGGCGGTTAGCTCAGCTGGTTAGAGCATCTCGTTTACACCGAGAGGGTCCGCGGTTCGAATCCGTGACCGCCCACCAGCCTTCGCTCGCTTCGCGAGCTACGGCTGGGCAAGCCACCTTCGGAACATCATTGACGCGAAGCGGGCGAGGGCTGTCACGCCGAAGCCGGACAGGCGAAGGCGGACTTCCCGACACTCGCCGAGCTCAATCCTGCGGCCGGCCCGGCAGCAACGGCACCGCGTCGATCCACACCGCCGCCGACCGGCACCAGATTTGCCGCGTCGGCCGCAACTTGTCGCGCTGGCGGATGCTACCCCAGCGGATGCCCCAATCATCGGCCTGGTCGCCCTCGCCGCTCGTGAATAGCGGGGAACCGCAATCGGCGCAGAAATGCTGGAAGCGCATCTGGCCGTTGTCGCCCCGCTTGCCATAGATTTTGGGCGTGCCGCCGGTCAGGCGGACGTCGGCTCCGGAACAGACGGCCGTCACCCGGAACGGCGAGCCGGTCAGGGTCTGGCAGTCAGTGCAGTGGCAAACCGAGACCGCCTCGGGATCGATGTCGGCCTCGAAGCTGATCTTGCCGCAATGGCATTGCCCATCGATCTGCATCGCCCTCTCCCCCTTGGCTCCAAAACAAAAACGGCGCCCGAAGGCGCCGTTTTATCATCTTTTGCGGAATCTCAGTGAGCGGTCAGGCCGCCGGCGGCCTCATCGCCGTCCGGCTTCACCGTCACCTTGGTGTCCTCTTCCCAGACGATCGGCACCGGCTTCTTCACCAGCGCCTTGGCGACGACGTCGTCGAGGCGCGAAACCGGGATGATCTCCATGCCGCCCTTGATCGCATCGGAAATCTCCGTGAGATCCTTGGCATTGTCCTCGGGGATCAGCACCGTCTTGATGCCGCCGCGGGCAGCAGCCAGCAGCTTCTCCTTCAGGCCGCCGATCGGCAGCACGCGGCCGCGCAGCGTGATCTCGCCGGTCATCGCGACATCATGGCGAACCGGAATGCCGGTCATGACCGAGATGATCGCGGTGGCCATGGCGACACCCGCGGAGGGACCGTCCTTCGGCGTCGCGCCCTCCGGCACGTGCACGTGGATGTCGCGCTTGTCGAACAGCGGCGGCTCGACGCCGTAGTTGATCGCACGCGAGCGGACGTAGGACGCCGCCGCCGAGATCGACTCCTTCATGACGTCACGGAGATTGCCCGTGACCGTCATCTTGCCCTTGCCGGGCATCATGACGCCTTCGATCGTCAGCAGCTCGCCGCCGACATCGGTCCAGGCAAGGCCGGTGACGATGCCGACCTGCGGCTCGCTCTCGATCTCGCCGAAGCGGTATTTCGGCACGCCGAGCAGCTCTTCCAGAGTCTTCTCGGTGACCTTGACCGACTTCTTCTTGGAGATCATCAGCTCCTTCACCGCCTTGCGGGCGAGTGTCGAAAGCTCACGCTCAAGATTGCGCACGCCCGCTTCGCGAGTATAGCGGCGGATCAAGAGCAGCAGCGCGTCGTCGTCGATCGAGAACTCCTTGGAGTCCAGGCCGTGCTTGGACACGGCGTTCGGGATCAAGTGCTTGCGCGCGATCTCGACCTTCTCGTTCTCCGTGTAGCCCGCGATCCGGATGATCTCCATGCGGTCCATCAGCGGGCCCGGAATATTGAGCGTATTCGCGGTCGTGATGAACATCACGTTGGACAGATCGTAGTCGACCTCGAGATAGTGGTCGTTGAAGGTCGCGTTCTGCTCGGGGTCGAGCACCTCGAGCAGCGCCGAGGACGGATCGCCGCGGAAATCGGCGCCCATCTTGTCGATCTCGTCCAGCAGGAACAGCGGATTGGACGACTTCGCCTTGCGCATCGACTGAATGATCTTGCCGGGCATCGAGCCGATATAGGTGCGGCGGTGGCCACGGATCTCGGCCTCGTCGCGCACGCCGCCAAGCGAGACGCGCACGAATTCGCGCCCCGTCGCCTTCGCGATCGACTTGCCGAGCGAGGTCTTGCCGACGCCGGGAGGCCCGACGAGGCACAGGATCGGACCCGTCAACTTGTTGGCGCGCGACTGCACCGCGAGATACTCGACGATGCGTTCCTTGACCTTCTCGAGCCCGTAATGATCGGAGTCCAGGATGGCTTGCGCCGCTTCCAGATCCTTCTTCACCTTGGACTTCTTGTTCCACGGGATCGACAGCAGCCAATCCAGATAGTTGCGCACGACGGTCGCTTCCGCGGACATCGGCGACATCTGGCGCAGCTTCTTCAATTCGTGCTGCGCCTTCTCGCGCGCTTCCTTGGAGAGCTTGGTCTTGGAGATCTTCTCTTCGAGATCGGCGAGCTCGTCGCGACCGTCGTCGTCGCCGAGTTCCTTCTGGATCGCCTTCATCTGCTCGTTGAGATAATACTCGCGCTGGGTCTTCTCCATCTGGCGCTTGACGCGCGAGCGGATGCGCTTCTCGACCTGGAGCACCGAGATCTCGCTCTCCATCAGGCCCAGCACCTTCTCGAGGCGCGTCGTGACGGACAGCGTCTCCAGGATGCCCTGGCGGTCCGCGATCTTGACCGCAAGATGCGAGGCAACCGTGTCGGCCAGCTTGGCGAAATCGGTGATCGCCTGCACGACGCCGACGACCTCGGCCGAGATCTTCTTGTTGAGCTTCACGTAGCTCTCGAAGTCGGACACGACCGAGCGCGCCAGCGCCTCCGCCTCGACCGACTTCGCGTCGGTGTCGGCGAGCGCGACCGCGGTCGCTTCGTAATAGTCGGCGCGATCGGTGTATTTCTGCACGCGCGCACGCTCGAGCCCTTCGACCAGCACCTTCACGGTGCCGTCGGGAAGCTTCAAGAGCTGGAGCACGCTGGCAAGCGTACCGGTCTCGTAGATGGCATCGGGCGCCGGATCATCATCGGACGCGTTCTTCTGCGTCGCCAGCATGATCAGCGCATCGTTCTTCATCACCTCTTCGAGCGCGCGGATCGACTTCTCGCGACCCACGAAGAGCGGCACGATCATGTGCGGGAAGACGACGATATCGCGCAGCGGCAGCACGGGATAAGCGTGCGTTTCGCCATGAACGATGGTTGGCCGAGGTTTGGGATTAGTCATGGCCTTTTCCTTTTGCTTTGCCCCCTTGCACGCAGCCCGCTGATCATGCGCAACCGCCACAAGGTGCCGACGTGATCCGCAGAGCCGGTCGGTCCTTTTGCGAGTCGGACCGGCTTGCCGGATCGGAACTGAGGCGAATCCAGAAGAGAATTTTCGCTCGCCGCCGACATTAGGTGGCTATCGACCCGGGGGGTGTCAAGTCATTGAAAAACGCGCGCCTTCAGGCGCTTACGCACGCAGGTAAGCGACGCAACACCGGCTGCGGAGATACAGCTCCGCAGCCCTCCTTGATGAGACGATTGGAGCGTTCCAGCGCCGAGAAATCAGGCGCTGGCATTCTCGACGGCGCGATCGGACCGATCGGCGTAGATGTAGAGCGGACGCGCCGTGCCTTCCACGACTTCTCGCGAAATCACGACCTCTTCCACACCTTCCAGACCCGGCAGGTCGAACATGGTCTCGAGCAGGATCGCCTCAAGGATCGAACGCAAACCGCGCGCGCCGGTCTTGCGCTCGATCGCCTTGCGCGCGACCGCGCCAAGCGCCTCGTCGGCGAAGGTCAGCTCGATGTTCTCCATCTCGAACAGGCGTTGGTACTGTTTCACCAGCGCGTTCTTCGGCTCGGTGAGGATCTTCTTCAGCGAGGTCTCGTCCAGGTCCTCGAGCGTCGCCACCACCGGCAGACGACCGACGAATTCAGGGATGAGGCCGTACTTCAGGAGGTCCTCAGGCTCGACGTGACGGAAGATCTCGCCGGTCCGGCGATCCTCTGGCGCGAGCACCTGGGCACCGAAGCCGATCGAGGTCGACCGTCCGCGCGCCGAGATGATCTTTTCGAGACCGGCGAAGGCGCCGCCGCAGATGAACAGGATGTTGGTGGTATCCACCTGCAGGAATTCCTGCTGCGGATGCTTGCGGCCGCCCTGCGGCGGGACCGAAGCCACCGTGCCTTCCATGATCTTGAGCAGCGCCTGCTGCACGCCCTCACCCGACACGTCGCGCGTGATTGAGGGATTGTCGGACTTGCGGCTGATCTTGTCGATTTCGTCGATGTAGACGATGCCGCGCTGGGCGCGCTCGACATTGTAGTCGGCGGCCTGGAGCAGCTTCAGGATGATGTTCTCGACGTCCTCGCCGACATAGCCGGCTTCGGTCAGGGTCGTCGCGTCCGCCATCGTGAACGGCACGTCGAGGATGCGGGCGAGCGTCTGCGCGAGCAGAGTCTTGCCCGAGCCGGTCGGACCGATCAGCAGAATGTTCGACTTCGCGAGCTCGACGTCGTTGTGCTTGGTCTGGTGGTTGAGGCGTTTGTAGTGGTTGTGCACCGCGACCGACAGGACCTTCTTCGCATGGCTCTGGCCGATCACGTAGTCGTCCAGCACCTTGCAGATTTCCTTCGGCGTCGGAATGCCGTCGCGCGACTTGACCAGCGAGGATTTGTTCTCCTCGCGGATGATGTCCATGCAGAGCTCAACGCACTCGTCGCAAATGAAGACCGTGGGACCCGCGATCAGTTTGCGGACTTCGTGCTGGCTCTTGCCGCAGAACGAGCAATATAGCGTGTTCTTGGAGTCGCTCGTGCCGACCTTACTCATTCATGTCTCCGTCCGCGGTTCGATCCCGTTCCGCTCGATCGCTCCATTCCGACACGATGGCCGGCATGAAGCTTAAGTAGAGCAAATTCCGTACCAAAAAAGACCCTACGCGTTACATCCCGTGCGAATCACGGTCGCTCGATTCTCCGCGATCTTAGCCGATCAATCGTAGCCAACCATGCTGTCACCCGACTATCAAGAATTCGCTAATCGGGGCTCGCCGGCTACCCGTGACAATACCGTGATTTCCGGTCTTGGCACGGGCGAAGTGATCGAAATCATTCCGGCGTTGCTGGATTACCACGAAAAACAAGCACGAAAGCGGAACTTTCTGCCTGTCGCAGGACGCAAAACGGCGTTTTGCAACGCGCGCGCGGTCCTTAACGTGAACATCGTCCTGACGGTCCCCGGCGATCCCGAGGGATCGCCGTAACCACCGGGTAGTGCTATTGGGTTTTCGCCGGCACCGGTTCCTCGGCGCGCTTGTCGATCACCCTGTCGACCAGACCGAACTCCTTGGCGTCGTTCGCAGTCAGGAACTTGTCGCGTTCCAGCGCGTCCTCGATCGACTTGTAGGTCTGGCCGGTGTGCTTGACGTAGATCTCGTTGAGCCGCTTCTTCAGGTTCAGGATTTCCTGGGCGTGCAGCATGATGTCGGTGGCTTGGCCCTGGAAGCCGCCGGAGGGCTGATGAACCATGATACGCGCGTTCGGCAGCGAGAAGCGCATGTCCTTCTCGCCGGCGGCAAGCAGCAGCGAGCCCATCGAAGCCGCCTGGCCCGTGCACAGCGTCGAGACCGGCGGGCGGATGAACTGCATGGTGTCGTAGATGGCAAGGCCCGACGTCACCACGCCGCCCGGCGAGTTGATGTACATCGAGATTTCCTTCTTCGGATTTTCAGCCTCGAGGAACAACAACTGCGCGACGATCAACGTCGACATCCCGTCCTCGACCGGGCCGGTCACGAAGATGATGCGCTCCTTCAGCAGGCGCGAGAAAATGTCGTAGGCGCGCTCGCCACGGTTGGTCTGCTCGACCACCATAGGCACGAGGTTCATGTAGGTTTCAACCGGATCGCGCATGAGTCACCTAGGGTTTCGGAGACGGACATCGCCAAGCTTGGCTGCCAGTTTGGCTGGATTTGCCGGAAGGCGGATGGACGTCCTGTGATGCAGGAACTTGGCAGAGGTAGAACATTGGTACAGGGCGTACCGACAGATATAGCCCAATTCGCGCCTGACAAGTGCGGAGCGCATTAAGGCTTAATCCCTCGGGTAGTTGAAGCTGATTCGCACAAAGAGGCCCAGCCGGCCATCTGGCTAGCTTGGCCTCTTCGCTGATCATTCTTAATAGAAGACTGCCTCAATCCCTTCAGGCAGCGGTCTTTTCCGCCTCGTCGTCCTTGTAGAGGTCCTCGCGCGAGACCTTCTTCTCGGTCACGTTTGCGAGTTCGAGGATGAAATCGACGACCTTGTCCTCATAGATCGGTGCACGAAGCTGGGCCAGCGCCTGGGCGTTGTTGCGGTAATAGTCCCAGACCTCCTTCTCGCGGCCGGGCATCTGGCGCGCCCGCTCGATCACCGCGCGGCCGACCTCGTCGTCGGTCACGGTAATCTTGTTCTTCTCGCCGATCTCGGAGAGCACGAGGCCGAGGCGCACGCGGCGGTCGGCGATCTTGCGGTACTCTTCCTTGGCGGCGTCTTCCGTGGTGTTCTCGTCGGCGAAGGTCTTGCCGGCGGAGTCCATCTCGGCCTTGACCGAGTTCCACATCAGATTGAACTCCTCGTCGACCAGCGAGGGCGGCGCTTCGAAGCGATGCGCCTCGTCGAGGCGGTCGAGCAGCGCGCGCTTGACACGCTGACGCGTCGCGGTCGCGAACTCGGCGGCGAGACGCTCGCGCGCGGCTTCCTTCAGCTTGTCGAGCGATTCAAGGCCGAGCGTCTTGGCGAACTCGTCGTCGATCGCGATGTCCTGCGGCGCCTCGATCAGCGTCGCGGTGGTCTCGAACTCGGCGGGCTGGCCGGCGAGCTTGTCGTTCATGTAGTTCTTCGGGAACGACACTTTCAGCGTGCGCGTCTCGCCCGCGCCGATGCCGGTCAGCTGCTCCTCGAAGCCGGGGATGAAGGTGTTGGACCCGATGACGACCTGGATGCCCTCACCGGTGCCGCCCTCGAAGGCTTCGCCGTTGATGGTGCCCTTGAAGGCGACGGTGACGCGGTCGCCCGAGGCGGCCTTGGCGCCCTCGCCCTTGTCAGCATAGGTACGGTTGGAATCAGCGATGCGCTTGATCGCCTCGTCGACGTCGGAATCGGTGACCTCGGCGACGGGCTTTTCGACCTGGAAGGTCTTGAAGTCGGCGAGCGCGATCGAAGGCACCACCTCGATCGCGACCGTGTAGGTCAGATCAGTTTTACCCGACAGCAGCTCCTCGACCTCGGCCTGCTCGCTGGGCATGGTGATCTTCGGCTCGGTCGCAAGGCGGAAGCCACGCTCGGAGAACAGCTGGGTGTTGGTGTCGCGGATGGTCTGGTCGATGGTCTCGGCCATCACCGAGCGGCCATAGACCTTCTTCAGGTGACCGACCGGCACCTTGCCGGGACGGAAGCCGTTGAGGCGGACCTTGTCCTTGAGATCGACGAGCTTGGCATCGGCCTTGGCGTCGAGATCAGACGCAGGGACGCTGATCTTGAACTCGTGCTTCAAACCTTCCGAGAGGGTCTCTGTGACCTGCATGGCGTCCAATCTTCTTCTCGTTCGGTCCCGGCGCGCATGCGTCGGGACGCTGTCATTAATCGATCCGGCGCGAGGCAGACGCCTCAACGCCGGTGGTTCAGCGGGCCGGCTCCAAGCGGACAAACATCCGCGAGGAAGCTGGCGTCGTAATCCGTGCAAACGCTGAAAGCGCTTGGTGCGGGCGGAGGGACTCGAACCCCCACATCTTGCGACACTGGAACCTAAATCCAGCGCGTCTACCAGTTCCGCCACGCCCGCGTGAATTCGCATCAAGGCCGGCCGCGATGCCGCGGGCGGCCGGGCTTATAGCATGTGCCTGACTGTTCGCAGCAAAAAATGGCTGGTCGGAGGCAGGCATCAAATAGGCACGCCGGCTGGACTTATCCAGCGCGGCGTGGTCCGGATCGGCCATGACAACGCGGATTTTTGACCTGAGCCGACGCGAGGTTTTGGCGGGCCTCGGCGCCTCGGCGGCCGGGCTGATCGCCGGCGGCGCAACCCCGCCGGCCACAGCCCAGCTCGCCCTCCAGGCAAGGCCGGCCACGTTGGCGCTGAGGCAGGGTCAGCCGCCTACGCCGATCTGGGAGCTCGCCGCCGTAAGCCATCTGGGAAACGTTCGTCTCAAGCGCGGCAACCGCTGCGAGGTGGTGTTCCGGAACGAGCTGCCTGTGCCGCTTGCACCGGTCTGGTCCGGCCTGAACGGCCCGGCCGCTTCCGACCCGCTACGGGGGCGCGCGCCAACCGCCCCGGGTGCGACTGAAACATCAATCATCTCAATATCTAGTGCAGGAACCCTGCTGGCCGACTTCCGGCTCTTCGAGGACGGCCTGAAGCAACCCGCCCGCCCGCTTCCGATCATCGCCGAGGAGGCAAATCGGGTCCCCGTCGATCGCGACGAGGTTTTGCTGATCGAGGAATGGCGCCTGCGGCCGGACGGGACCGCGCTTTCCCCCGGTCGCGATCCCCAGGACACGACGCCGCTCTACACGATCAACGGACAGACTTCATTCGAGCTCTCAGCTGCCGCCAATGAGCGGCTACGGCTGCGCTTTATCAATGGCTCCCAACGCACTGTTCTGGCGATCAAATTGGAAAGCCACGAGGTCAGGGTCATGGCCCTGGACGGACAGCCGGCCGAGCCCTTCCCAGCTCGCAATGGCGCTCTCGTGCTGGCCCCCGGCGGACGGGCCGACGCGTTTGTGAACACGGCCATATCGGCCGCTTTCGTGCTGCATGACGGCAAGGAGGCGCGAAGCGTAGGCAGCCTCAAGGTATCGGGCCAATTGGAGCGGCGCATTCCGCTGTTCGAACCGCAGCCACTCCCGTCGAACGATCTACCTGAGAAGCTCGAGTTGAGAGGCGCCCTGCGGTTCGATGTCGCGCTGGGCGCAGCCGATTCCGGCTGGGCGCGGCCGGCAAACTTTTCCACCGCTTCCGCCCCCGCCTTCCGCGCCAAGGCCGGCCGCACCGTCGTACTGGCCCTGCAGAACCCCGCCCCGATCACCACCGTGTTCCACCTGCACGGCCACCCCTTCCGCCTGCTCGACAAGCTCGACGACGGCTGGAAGCCCTATTGGCTCGACACGCTCGCGATCGAGCCCGGTCAGACCCAGCGCATCGCGTTCGCGGCGACCTCACCCGGACGATGGCTGCTCGAATCCGTTCTGACCGACTGGGCCGCCCCGCGCCTGGTGCGCTGGTACGCGGTGGAGTGAACGCTCAGTATTCGACCCCGAGCGCGTCATAGATCCGCCGATGCACAGCCGGCAGTGTCTCGGTCAGATCCTCCGCGATCAGCCCGGGCCCCGCCTCGCTTCCCGCCTCGCCATGCATCCAGACGCCGATGCTGGCGGCCTCAAATGCCGGCACGCCTTGCGCCAGGAGGCCAGCGATGATGCCCGAGAGCACGTCGCCGGCGCCGGCGGTGGCGAGCCAGGGCGGCGCGTTGGCGGCGATGGTGGCGCGGCCGTCGGGGGCGGCGATCGTCGTGTCCGGTCCTTTCAGCAGCACGACGGCGCCGGAGCGCTCGGCGGCGGCGCGAACGCGCTCGAGTTTCGAGCGGCCCGGATGCTTGTTGCTGAGGTCGGAAAACAGCCGCGGAAACTCGCCCTCATGCGGGGTCAGCACCACCGTATTGTCCTGCGACGACTTGATCGATTCGAACAGCCGCTCGGGCTTCGCGGCAAAGCTCGTCAGCGCGTCGGCGTCCAGCACCAGGCGCCGCTGCGCCGTCAGCGCGGTGTGAACGAGATCGCAGGTGCGCTCGCCGACGCCCGCGCCGGGCCCGATCATGCAGGTGTTATAGCGCTTGTCGCCGAGGAGCTCGCCGAACTCGATCGCGGTGTCGACCGGGCGAACCATCACCGCGGTTAGCGCGCTCGCGTTGATCGCGAGCGCATCGCGCGGGCTCGCCAGCGTCACGAGCCCGGCGCCGGCCCGCAGCGCCGCGCGCGCGGCAAGCCGCGCAGCGCCCGTTGCGGCTGCATCACCGGAGACGGCCATCACATGGCCTCGCGCAAATTTGTGGCCGTCGACGCGCGGCACCGGAAAGGCGGCGCCCCAGAAATCCGGATCGTTCTCGAAGAGCTGCGGGGCGATCTCGTCCAGCACGCTTGCGTCGATGCCGATGTCGGCGACGCGCACACGGCCGCAATGCATGCGACCGGGCAGCAACAGATGCGCCGGCTTCTTGCGGAAGAAAGTCACGGTCTCCGCGGCATTCACGGCCGCGCCCATCACCGCGGCGCTGGTGCCGTTGATGCCGCTCGGCAGGTCGACGGCCAGCACCGGCGCGCCGTTGCCGTTGATCGCCTCGATCATCGCGCGCGCCTCGCCATCGACCGGACGGCTGAGACCCGCGCCGAACAGCGCATCGATGATCAGTGCCGGCTTTCCGATCGCCTGCGGATTGAACGGGAGCACCGGGTGCTTCCAGCCGCGCGCGGCCGAGGCGGCGTCACCCTGGAGCTGGTCGCGCTCGCACATCAGGATCACCGAGACCTCGCGCCCTTGGGCGGCGAGCTCGGCAGCTGCGACAAAACCGTCGCCGCCATTGTTGCCGGGACCGGCGACGATCAGGATCGGCCCCTCCTCCACCAGCGCATTGGCCGCCTCGGCGACCGCCTGGCCGGCGCCGAGCATCAGCTTGAAGCCGGGCGTGCCTGCCGCAATGCTGAGCTGATCGGCGCGCTGCATTTCAGCGTTGGTCAGAACTTCCATGCCACTTCCCTGTCCAAACGCCCGTTCAACAGGCACGTTCCGTGCCGACCCATCCCACGGACCAACGATCTGCACACATATTGAACCGTTTGCCTATTTCGTAGTCTTCGGTATTTTGTGCCGGTCGGCGCCACCCATCAGATTGTGCTCGTTAAAAGGCTGATAACGCTCCAATAATCAGGGCATTTGCAACTTGGCATAGACCCTGCTTTCGAGGAAGCCGCTTCGGTTTGTCGTGCTCACTGGCATTTATCAGGGTGTGGCCGGCCGTCGTTGCCGGGCTGGTCAGGCATTCCGGCATAGCGAAGACAAGATCGTGCGTGACAAAAGCGCATCCTGACGAAGACGTTGCTATTTGATCGAAAGGCCGGGAGGCGCGCAGTGAAGAAAATCGAAGCCATCATCAAGCCATTCAAGCTCGACGAGGTGAAGGAAGCGCTTCAGGAAGTCGGCCTACAGGGCATCACCGTCACCGAAGCCAAGGGCTTTGGCCGGCAGAAGGGTCACGCCGAACTCTACCGCGGCGCAGAATACATCGTCGACTTCCTGCCCAAGGTGAAGATCGAGATCGTGATCGGCGACGATCTGGTCGAGCGCGCCATCGACGCGATCCGTCGCGCGGCGCAGACCGGGCGCATCGGCGACGGCAAGATCTTCGTCTCGAATATCGAAGAGGCGATCCGCATCCGAACCGGCGAATCCGGGCTGGACGCTATCTGAGCCGGGTGCTATCCCGCATTTTGCGACACTCTGACAGGAAATAAGGCTGCTTCGGCGGCCTGATTTCGTTTGTACGCGCGCAAAACTCGCCCAAAGCGAGAATAATCTTGCTCATCTGGAAACCGACCCGCAGAGCCAAAAGGGGTATGCATGAAGACCGCCAAAGACGTCCTGAAATCGATCAAGGACAACGACGTCAAATACGTCGACCTGCGCTTCACCGATCCGCGCGGCAAGTGGCAGCATGTGACGTTCGACGTCAGCATGATCGATGAGGATATTTTCGCCGAAGGGACGATGTTCGACGGTTCCTCGATCGCAGGTTGGAAGGCGATCAACGAGTCCGACATGTGCCTGATGCCCGATCCGGTGACCGCGACGATCGACCCATTCTTCGCCGAGACCACGATGGTCATCACCTGCGACGTGCTCGAGCCGACCACCGGCGAGCCCTACAACCGCGACCCCCGCGGCATCGCCAAGAAGGCCGAGGCGATGGTGAAGTCGATGGGCGTGGGCGACACCGTCTTCGTCGGCCCCGAGGCCGAGTTCTTCGTGTTCGACGACGTGCGCTTCTCCTCGACTCCCTACAACACCGGTTTTCGTCTCGATTCCTCGGAGCTGCCGACCAACTCCGATACCGAATATGAAGGCGGCAATCTCGGCCACCGCGTCCGCACCAAAGGCGGCTACTTCCCGGTTCCGCCGCAGGACTCCGTGCAGGACATGCGCTCGGAGATGCTCGGGGCCATGGCCAAGATGGGCGTCAAGGTCGAGAAGCATCATCACGAAGTCGCCTCCGCCCAGCACGAGCTCGGCATGAAGTTCGACACGCTGACGCTGATGGCCGACCACATCCAGATCTACAAATATTGCATCCACCAGGTCGCGCACATCTACGGCAAGACCGCCACCTTCATGCCGAAGCCGGTCTATGGCGACAACGGTTCGGGCATGCACGTTCACCAGTCGATCTGGAAGGACGGCAAGCCGGTGTTCGCCGGCAACAAATACGCCGACTTGTCCGAGACCTGCCTCCATTACATCGGCGGCATCATCAAGCACGCCAAGGCGATCAACGCCTTCACCAATCCCTCGACCAATTCCTACAAGCGTTTGGTCCCGGGCTATGAAGCGCCCGTGCTGCTCGCCTACTCCGCGCGCAACCGCTCGGCCTCCTGCCGCATCCCTTACACCGCTTCGCCGAAGGCCAAGCGCGTCGAGGTGCGCTTCCCCGATCCGCTCGCCAATCCCTATCTCGGCTTCGCCGCGATGCTGATGGCCGGTCTCGACGGCATCAAAAACAAGATCGATCCGGGTCCGGCGATGGACAAGGATCTCTACGATTTGCCGAAGGAAGAGCTGAAGCAGATCCCGACAGTGTGCGGCAGCTTGCGTGAAGCCCTCGAGAATCTCGACCAGGACCGCGCCTTCCTCAAGGCCGGCGGCGTGTTCGACGACGACTTCATCGATGCCTATATCGAGCTGAAGATGACCGAAGTCGAGCGCTTCGAGATGACCCCGCATCCGATCGAATTCGACATGTACTATTCGGGCTGATCGGCTCGAACGCCATGCGACAAGCAAAAGGCGCTCCGAAAGGGGGCGCCTTTTCGTTTCGGAAGTTGTGGTAAGGCTATCGCAGATGACTGCTGCAATCTTGCCGAACGTGCTCGGCCTGCCTGCATAGTTCGAGGCGCACGCTGAGGCGAGCTCCTCACCATGAGGGCGTGATATTCGCCCGGGGGTCCGCCATAGGCGGGGTCCTTCGAATGTTTCTCCCGTTTAAGTAGGCATCAACATTCGAGAGGCCCATTTGGGCCGAGATGGGTCATCCGCGCCGCTTGCGGCTACGGGTTGTTAGGCCGCGGCATGAAATGGTCGAGCAAGCCCGTCGGTAGCGGAAACACGACGGTCGACGACCGTTCGCCGGCGATGTCGTGCAGAGCCGCGAAATAACGCAGCTGCATTGCCTGAGGCTCCTGCGCGAGGATCCGGCCGGCTTCGACGAGCTTTTCGGCGGCCTGCTGCTCGCCCATCGCATTGATCACCTTGGCTCGCCGCAAGCGCTCCGCCTCGGCCTGTTTGGCAATCGCGCGAACCATGGTTTCGTTGATATCGACGTCCTTGATCTCTATGCCGGTGACCTTGATGCCCCAGATGTCAGTCTGCTTGTCGAGGATCTCCTGGATATCGGCGTTCAACCTGTCGCGCTCCGCAAGCATCTCGTCGAGCTCGTGCTTGCCAAGCACCGAACGCAACGTGGTCTGGGCGAGCTGGCTCGTGGCCGCCATGTAATCGCCGACCTTGATGATGGCGCGCTCGGGGTCGACGATGCGGAAGTACAGAACGGCATTGACCTTGACGGACACGTTGTCTCGCGAAATCACGTCCTGCGGCGGCACGACCTGCACCATCACGCGTAGATCGACCTTGACGAGTTGCTGCACGATCGGAACGAGGATGATGAGGCCCGGGCCCTTCACACCGGTAAAGCGGCCGAGCGTAAAGATGACGCCGCGCTCGTATTCGCGCAGAATTCGAATGGCCTGGGACAGAAACATGATGACCAGCAGCGCGAGTGCCGCATAGGTCAGATATTCCAGCATCATGATGTACCTCCCTTACCGGTCCGCAGCGGCGCGCGCCGTATCAGCAGCGTCAGGTCGACGACGCTGGTAACTTCCACCGTCTCTCCGGGCTTGAACGTGTCGGCGCCGCGCGCCTGCCAGCGCTCGCCATGGGCGAAGACATGACCTTCGCTCCCATTCCAGTCGAGGACCTCAGCAGGCAAGCCTCGCATGGCCTGCGCGCCGACCCGTTCAGGAGCCTTGGCGGCACGCCGAAGCGAACCAAGCAAGACCAGAGCAAAGCCGACGAACACAGCTGCAGTGATGCCGATCACCGACCACGACAGGCGGTAGCCGGGCGCCTCGACCCTGAACAGCATCAGCGCACCCAGCACGAAGGCAATGATCCCTCCGAGACCGATCACCACCGTCGGATTGAAGGCTTCGACCGTGAGAAGCACGAGTCCGACCAGCATCAGGGCGAGGCCGGCATAGTTGATCGGCAGCAAATTGAGCGCATAGAGGCCGATCAGCAGGCAGATCGCGCCGACCACTCCAGGAGCGACGGCTCCGGGAGACATGAACTCGAAGATCAGACCGTAAATGCCCACCATCAGGAGAATGAACGCCACGTTCGGATCGGTGATGACCGCCAGGAAGCGGGATATCCGTCCCGGCTCGATGGCTTCGACGACAGCATCCTTCGTCGCGAGGCGTTGCGTTTTGCCGCCTGCAATCTCCACCACACGGCCATCGATCTGCCGCAGCAATTCGGCCTGATCGCGCGCGACGAGATCGATGGCATGTGCCCCTAACGCGCCATTGGCAGAGAGAGTGGCGGCCTCACGCACCGCCTTCTCTGCCCAATCCGCATTGCGGTTGCGCAGCTCGGCAAGGCTGCGGATAAAGGCGACGGCATCGTTCGTTGCCTTCGCCGTCATCGCGTCCTTCGGCTCATCCTTCTTGTCTTTGCCATCCTTCTCGGGTGTGCCGCTCGGCAGGCCCGGTAGCGGCCCGCCAATCTGGACCGGCGTCGCCGCACCGATATTGGTGCCTGGTGCCATCGCCGCGATGTGGGTCGCATAAAGAATGTAGGTCCCGGCACTCGCCGCGTGGGCGCCGGAGGGGGCGACGTAGCCGACGACAGGGATGGGCGAGGCGAGCACATCCGCGATGATCTCGCGCATGCTGGAATTGAGACCGCCGGGCGTGTTCATTCTCAGAAGCACGACCTCGGCGCGCCGTTCGCTCGCTTTGGCCAAAGCCTCCCGCACGTAGCTGGCTGACGCAGGGCCAATGGCCCCGTCGATCGAAGCAACCAGTGCAACACGGCCGCTCTCCTCCGCTGAGCTGGGAAGGAGGCAGCAGGTCAAAGCCACGACGGTAATCGCCGCAACGAGGGCCGCCTTCATGGTCTGCACGGCAAGGG
Source organism: Bradyrhizobium sp. 159 (assembly GCF_023073795.1). Lineage (NCBI taxonomy): Bacteria > Pseudomonadati > Pseudomonadota > Alphaproteobacteria > Hyphomicrobiales > Nitrobacteraceae > Bradyrhizobium > Bradyrhizobium sp. 159. Next base: position 69,068 of record NZ_JADPKE010000065.1, read on the forward strand.
CTCCCTTGCAGAGCATATGGTGGTCCTCTCGTGAACCTCAATGCTGCGCGTGGAGACCAACGTCGCGATTGTGCAACGCAATGCGATGGTCCTGCAGGATGGCGATGTGATTGGGCCAAGAGAGGCAGCGGCCGACCATGCCTAGCTGATCCGCCCGGCGCCAGGCGCTGCCGTCCTACCACCCTCACGCCGTCCGTGCCGACCGGTCCGTGCTCGCGATGATCTCGCTCGTTGGCTGCATGCCGCCGAGCGATCAGTGCGAGGGCTCGTGCTCCTCGATTCTGGCACAGACGTTGCGGCAGAAACCGGATTGCCGAAAAACCGAGGCATTCTCGCCGTGTGCTTAGCCTACGCCGCAGCCTTCTGCCGCGCCGCGAGCGCCTCGCCAAAGGCCTCGAACAGTTTGCGATTGATCGGATTGCGTTGGGGATCGTATTCGGCGTGCCATTGCACGCCGAGCGCGAAGGTCGGGGCTTCGGCGATGCGGATCGCCTCGATGGTGCCGTCCTCGGCGACGCCCTCGATCAGAACGCGCTTGCCGGGCTCCAGGATGCCCTGACCATGCAGCGAATTGACCCGGATCTTCTCGCAGCCGAGGATCTTCGCGAACGCGCCGCCCGGCGTCAGGTCGACGTCGTGGCGGTCGGCGAACACCACGGTGGGATCAGGATGGATCTCGCCATTCTCGAGCCTGGGCATGCGGTGGTTTATGCGGCCCGGGATTTCGCGGATCTCGGGATGCAGCGAGCCGCCGAACGCGACGTTCATCTCCTGCAGGCCCCGGCAGATGCCGAACAGCGGGATGCCGCGGGCGACGCAGGCCACCGAGAGCGCCAGCGCGACTTCGTCGCGGTGGATGTCGTAAGGCTCGTGCTTCTCGCAAGGATCGACGTTGAAACGCGTCGGGTGCACGTTGGCCCGGGCGCCGGTGAGGATGACGCCGTCGACAGTATCGAGCAGCGCCCCGATATCGGTGATGTCGGGCGAGCCCGCGAACATCAGCGGCAAGCCACCGGAGACCTCGGCTACGGCGCGCAGATTTCGCTCGCCGACCATCTGGACCTGAAATCGATTTTCGACGCGATGGGAATTCCCGATCACGCCGACGACCGGCTTTCTCATCTCCCGTTCCGACCTCCCGCAAGAAGATTCTCCAAACATGCCCTTGGGGGAGAACAAATTCAACAGAGGGGATCGCGGGACGGCAATGCCATTTTCGCGCAAATGCCTGGCCGGAGGGCGGCCGCGACACTGTTCGCGCTGGCCCGACGAGGCCGTGGACAACGTCAAACCGGCGGTTTTCGACCGGCTTGATCCGAGGCGGGATTTCGCGAAAGAGTGCCTCCCCGCAGCCGCCGAAAGGACCCGATGTGACCATTCCCGCAGATGAACGGCCCCGCGCCCGCGCCGATCTCGCCTGGGCGATCTCGGTCGGGGGCGTCAGTGTCGTGCTGTTCACGGCGATGCTGGTCTTCACCTGGTATTTTGCCGCCACCCTGCTGCTGATCTTCACCGGCATGCTGCTCGGCCTTGGCCTTAACGCGCTGACGGGCGCGCTTGGCCGCCGCGTGCAACTGCCCCATCCCGTCCGGCTCGCGATCGTCTGCATCGCCCTCGCTTTGATGCTCGCGGGCGTCGCCTACCTCGGCGGCGCCACCATCGCGGAGCAGGCCTCGCTGCTGAGCAAGACCATCAAGTCGCAGATCACCAACGTCAGGTCTTTCCTCGAAAACCACGGCATCGACACCAGCTTCTTCGACCTCGGCAATGCTGCATCTGACTCTTCGGCCGACGCGCCGGCGAGCTCTACGCCCTCACCAGCAGCGCCCACGCGCGGTCCTTTGCCCGGCGCCGGCGCACTCGCTTCCAGCGGCGGAGCGATTGTGAGCCAGACCTTCAAGCTGCTGCTCGGCACCATCCACGGTGTCGGGAACATTTTTATCGTGCTGTTCCTGGGGCTGTCCTTCGCGGCCCAACCCGGCGTCTATCACGACGGCCTGCTGTTCCTCGCGCCGGCCAAGCATCGTACGCGCGTCACCCTCATCATCGACCGTACCGCTGAGACGCTGGAGCGCTGGCTGATCGCGCAGATTACGGTCATGCTCGCGGTCGGGGCGGTGACCTGGATCGGCCTGGCCATCATCGGCATCCCCGGCGCGTTCATCCTGGGAATCCAGGCTGGCCTGCTTGCCTTCATCCCAACCGTCGGCGCCATTATCGCCGGCGTCATCGTGGTGCTGGCGAGCCTGGCTTCGGGCTGGATCGCGGCGCTGTCCGCGCTGCTGCTTTTCCTCGGCGTGCATGCCATGGAGAGCTACGTGCTGACGCCGCTCCTTCAGCGCCAGGCGCTGGACATTCCACCGGCCACGCTGTTCGCGTTCCAGATCCTGCTCGGCGTCGTGTTCGGAATCTGGGGCCTCGCGCTGGCGCTGCCACTGGTCGCCATTGCCAAGGTCATGATCGATCATTTCAAGACGTATGAGGCGCCGTCTCTGACCGAGGCGGCCTGAGCCTGCTCGTCAGGTCGTCAGCACGATCTCGGTGTGCTCGACTTCAGGGGGTGAAGCAAAATACTGGCCGACGAGGCCGCGCCATTCCGTGAAGTTTTCGGAGCCGCGAAAATCGACGGTGTGGTTTTCCAGGCTCGCCCACTTCACCATCAGCCGATAGCGCTGCGGCTTCTCGATCGACTTGTGCAGTTCGAAGCCGTGAAAGCCCTTGGAGCGGCCGAAGGCGGCCTTTGCCTTCGCCACAGCCGCCTCGAAATCCTTTTCGCTGCCCGGCTTGACGTCGATCTGCGCGATCTCGGTGATCATCGGTTTCCACCCATTTTTGTTCGATGGGCGTGTCTACCGCAGCCGTCGCAAAAGAAAAAGGCTCCGAAACGGCGCTTGGCCGGCTGGCAAACGCAGATCTCTCAGGCGAGCAGCAGCACGGTGCCCACCACGATGAACGCGCAACCGACGAACAGCACGAAGGGCCAGTAGCTGCGGCGTTGGCCGTATCGTCCTTGAGAACGACGCTCCGTGATCAGCGCGCGCTCGTATTCGTCCGCGGTCGAGAACAGACAGGCGAAGCCACCGCGCGCCGAGGCAGCTTGGGCTTCGAGTGACATCAGGGCGGCCTGCGGGGTCTGTCGACGGATCGATTCCATGACCATGATGGTAGGGATCGAATGGTAAACAGAGGATTACCGCAAGGTCGCCTGCCGTCTCAGGCGGTGGCCGGACGCACCTGCGCGGCGCCGGTCCGCGCCGCGCTCTGGCGGCGCCAGTTCTCCAGCGACAGCGGCAGCTCCTCCGCCGCCTCGACGCGGTTTCGGCCGCCGCGCTTGGCCTGGTAGAGCGCGGTGTCGGCCGAGGCCAGCAGCACCTCGAGCTCGGTGCCGGCCGGACCGCCGGCGACGCCGATGCTGACGGTGGTATCGACCGGACCTTCATCGACCACGACGCCGGAGGTCTCGAACGCTTCGCGCACGCGCTCGGCGACCACCACCCCCTCTTCCAGCGAACACGGCAGCAGGGCTGCGAACTCCTCGCCACCGATACGGCCCGAGAGGTCGGAGATGCGCAGGTTGTTGACGACTACGGTCGAGAACAATTTCAGCATCTCGTCGCCGGCGGGATGGCCGAACCGGTCGTTGATCGACTTGAAGTGGTCGATATCAAAGATCATCACGGTCACCGGCCGCCCGGCCTTGGCCTCGCGCTCGATCACGCGCGAGCAGGCTTCGGAGAAGCCGCGCCGGTTGAGCATGCCGGTCAAGGGATCGGTGGACGCGGCGGTCCGGTGCGCGGTCACCGTGCGCTCGGACACCAGCATGAAGATCACGAACACGGTGCCGACGGCATAGAGCACGAGTTCGACCGCGAACACGGTGACCCAGATGCTCGACGAGAAGGTCGCATCGTGGGGGCGCAGGAAGCTGCCGATGAGGATTGGCAGCATCAAGACGCAGCCATGCATCATCGGCACCGCGAAGGCCGGCCAGCGCCGTTGCAGGCTCTTGCGCCGCTCGGTCCAGAGTTCGCTCGCGGTCAGCGCCGCATAGACCGAGACGATGCCAGCACCGATGATCATACGCAGCATGGACGGCTCGGCGCCGAGCAGCGTCACGGCGGCGATCCAGGCGAGCGCGCCAAGCACGAGGCCGGGCCAGTTCGGCTTGCGGCCATGAAAGACTCGCGCGGCGTTCCAGACCATGCCGCAGGCCGCGAATCCGATCGCGTTCAGCGCGAGGTAAAGATGCGGCCCCAGCTTTTCGCCGGCCGCAGTCCACAGCGCGACGGAGGCTGCACCGAGCAGATAGGCGGTGCCCCACCATTTCAGCGCGGGGCTGTTCTCTTGCCTGCCGAAAAACACCATCATGGCGCCGAGCAGTGCGGCAACCATGGTGGCGACCAAATAGAGCGTGATGCTATCGAGCGACATCATGTCGGCCCCCTCTAGAACATAGCAGTTACGCGATCGGCACCGCCGATTTGCGCGCCCTTCCGAATGCGACGCTATGTCCCGCGGGTTCCATTCAGGTTTTCGCGCGGACCCAAGTTTTCGGGAAACACGCCATCAATTTGCGTACAAACGAACAACAAAAAGGGCGCTGAAATCAGCGCCCTTTTGCATCTCATTGAAGCCGCTTTCGCGGCGAATGCGGCCGAAATGATTAACGCTTCGAGAACTGGAAGGACCGGCGGGCCTTGGCCTTGCCGTACTTCTTGCGCTCGACCACGCGGGAGTCGCGGGTGAGGAAGCCGCCCTTCTTGAGTACGCTGCGCAGCTCCGGCTCGAAATAGGTGAGCGCCTTGGAGATGCCGTGACGGACGGCGCCGGCCTGGCCGGACAGGCCGCCGCCGGCGACGGTGCAGATCACGTCATACTGGCCGGCGCGCGCTGCCGCGACGAACGGCTGCTGGATCATCATACGCAGCACGGGACGGGCGAAATAGACCTCGACCTCACGCGCGTTGACCATGACCTTGCCGGCGCCCGGCTTGATCCAGACGCGGGCGACCGCGTCCTTGCGCTTGCCGGTAGCATAGGCGCGGTTGAACTTGTCGACCTTCTTCTCGTGCTTGGGCGCCTCGGGCGCGGCCGCCGTCTTGAGCTGCGAGAGCTGGTCGAGCGACTGGATGGATTCGGCCATGTTATGCGGCCCTCGTGTTCTTGCGGTTCAACTTGGCGATGTCGATCTTCTCGGGCTGCTGCGCCTCGTGCGGATGATCGGCGCCGCCGTAGACGCGGAGATTGCCCATCTGCACGCGGCCGAGCGGACCACGCGGGATCATGCGCTCGACGGCCTTCTCGAGCACACGCTCAGGATGCTTGCCCTCGAGGATCTGGCGCGCTGTGCGCTCCTTGACGTGGCCGACGTAGCCGGTGTGCTTGTAGTAGGTCTTCTGCTCGCGCTTGCGGCCGGTGAGGACCGCATGCTGCGCGTTGATGATGATGACGTTGTCGCCGCAATCGACGTGCGGGGTGTAGGTCGGGAGGTGCTTGCCGCGGAGCCGCATGGCGACAATGGTGGCGAGACGGCCGACGACCAGACCCTTGGCGTCGATCAGCACCCACTTCTTCGTCACCTCGGCCGGCTTTGCCGAAAAGGTTTTCATGTCAGAATTTCCGTGAGGGAGACATCGGCGCGAACACCGCACCGGACTGGGCGGTTTCTAGAGAAGAGCGGCGCAGCGGTCAATGCCCAAAGCGCGAAATTACACTAACAATATCAATGGTTTGAAATTATGGTACTAATATACCTGCAAAAACCTCAAACATTTGGAATGGAATAGGTGGAGGTGACATGCGCGATTGGGTCGGGCGAGGTTCCGGACAGCAGATTTACCTCGCCGACCGCAAGGCGCTTGCCGAGCTTGAGCAGCCGCGCCTCCGCCAGCACGTCCTGCCCCGGCTGGCCCTTGCGCAGGAAGTTGATGTTGAGATTGGTGGTGACCGCCAGCCCGATCGGCCCGATCGCCGACAGCAGCACCACGTACATGGCGAAATCGGCCAGCGCCATCAGCGTCGGGCCGGACACGGTTCCGCCCGGCCGCAGCATCCTTTCGCTGTAGCGCTGACGCAAAAGGCAGGTTTGGCCATCGGCGCTTTCGATCGTAACGTCATCGCCGCTGAAGGCCTGGGGAAACTCGTCGCGCAGAAACTGCTCGAGCTCTGCCACGCTCATTTTTGCTAACGCCATGCTGTTCCCCACCCTCGCTTCATGTCCCCTGGTACATTAAGTTATCTGCGTCATCCAAATGCAATAATCTAACCGGAAACGCTTCGATGTCCGCCCAGGTCGCCCGCGCCCCTTCCCCGCAACCGCCGATCCTGCTGCGCGAAATCGTCGGCAGCATTGCCATCCTCACGCTGAACCGGCCCGAGGCCCGCAACAGCCTCTCTGAGGCGATGATCGGGCATCTGCACGCGAGCGTGAATGCGATCGCCGAGGACAAGCGTATCCGCGGGGCCGTCATCGCGGCCAACGGACCGGCATTCTGCGCGGGCCACGATTTGAAGGAACTGAGCGGTCGCCGCGTCGATCCTGATCACGGCCGCGCCTATTTTGCGCAGATCATGACCGCCTGCAGCGCCATGATGCAGGCGATCGTGCGCCTGCCCAAACCGGTCGTCGCCGCGGTCCAGGGCGTTGCCACCGCGGCCGGCTGCCAGCTGGTTGCAAGCTGCGATCTCGCGATCGCCTCGGACGCTGCGAGCTTCGCCACGCCCGGCGTCGATATCGGACTGTTTTGCTCGACGCCGATGGTGGCGCTGTCGCGCAACGTTCCGCGCAAGCAGGCGATGGAGATGCTGCTGACGGGCGAGCCGATTCCGGCCGCGCGCGCCCGCGAGATCGGCCTTATCAATCGCGTGGTCCCCGCCGGCACTGAGCGCGAGGCCGCGATTGCGCTCGCAAATCAGGTCGCGCTGAAATCCGCCTACACCGTCAAGCTCGGCAAGGAGGCGTTCTATCGCCAAGCCGAGATGAGCCTTGCCGATGCCTATCGCTATGCGGCAGAGGTGATGACCGAGAACATGATGGCGCGCGACGCCGAGGAAGGCATTGGCGCCTTCATCGAGAAGCGTACGCCGACGTGGCGGGATGAATGATAACAAGAAAAGATAAGAGATGAACCACGACGCCTACCCCGACAATTACATCCGCGGCATCCTCAACAGCGTGAAGTCGATCGCAATGGTCGGCGCCTCGCCCGTCAACGTGCGGCCGAGTTATTTTGCGTTCAAATATCTGGCGCAGCGCGGCTATGACATGATCCCGGTCAATCCCGGCCATGTCGGCAAGGAGCTGCTCGGAAACCCCTTCGTCGCCTCGCTCGTAGACATCGGCCGTCCCGTCGACATGATCGACATTTTTCGCAACTCGAGCCACATCATGCCTGTCGTCGAAGAGGCGCTCACGCTCGATCCGCTGCCGAAGGTGATCTGGATGCAGCTTGGCGCGCGCGACGACGCGGCGGCGGCGAAGGCAGAGTCCGTCGGCATCAAGGTGGTGATGAACCGCTGTCCCAAGATCGAATACGGCCGCCTGTCGTCCGAGATCTCCTGGATGGGCGTCAATTCACGCACGCTCAGTTCCAAGCGCGCTCCGGCACCGACGCAAGGCATGCGGCTATCCCTCAATCGGATGAGTGTCGGCGGTGGCGACACCGCGGCATCCGATCGCGCCGCCAAAAACAAGACCGAGCAGCGCTGACGCGATCGCGAAGGATTCATTTCGCGATCGCGACAATGCGTAGCACGATCGTTCCGATGTGAAGCAGCAGCTTGACGGCGGATGCCGCGCCGATCAGCATGCCGCGCGATTTCAGATCAAGAGAACAGGACGCCTCAATGAGCGATCGCCTTCCAGGATTTTCCACGCTCGCCGTGCATGCCGGTGCACAGCCCGATCCCACCACCGGTGCGCGCGCAACTCCGATTTATCAAACGACGTCTTTCGTGTTCAACGATGCCGACCACGCCGCCTCGCTGTTCGGTTTGCAGGCGTTCGGTAACATCTATACCCGCATCGGCAATCCCACCAACGCGGTGCTGGAAGAACGTGTCGCGGCGCTCGAAGGCGGCACGGCCGCGCTTGCGGTGGCCTCGGGCCATGCTGCGCAAGTCGTGGTGCTGCAGCAATTGCTCCAGCCCGGCGACGAATTCATCGCGGCGCGAAAGCTCTATGGCGGCTCGATCAATCAGTTCACGCATGCGTTCAAGAGCTTTGGCTGGAACGTGGTGTGGGCCGATCCCGACGACATCGCAAGCTTCGAGCGCGCGGTGACGCCGCGCACGAAGGCGATCTTCATCGAGTCGATCGCTAATCCCGCCGGCGGCATCACCGACATCGAAGCGATCTCGACGGTGGCGCGCAAAGCCGGCGTGCCGCTGATCGTCGACAACACGCTGGCCTCGCCCTATCTGATCCGCCCGATCGACCATGGCGCCGACATCGTCGTGCACTCGCTGACGAAATTCCTGGGCGGCCATGGCAATTCGCTGGGCGGTATCATCGTCGATGCCGGCACCTTCGACTGGTCCACCGGCGGCAAATATCCGATGCTGTCGGAGCCACGGCCCGAATATCACGGCATCCGCCTCCAGGAGACCTTTGGCAATTTTGCCTTCGCGATCGCCTGCCGCGTGCTGGGCTTGCGCGATCTTGGGCCGGCGCTGTCGCCGTTCAACGCCTTCATGATCCTGACCGGCATCGAGACGCTGCCGCTGCGCATGCAGAAGCACTGCGACAATGCCAAGGCGGTCGCCGAATTCCTCGTCGGCCACCCGGCGGTGGCTTCAGTCAGTTATGCCGGCCTTCCGAGCGACAAATACAATCAGCTCGCGCGCAAATATGCACCGAAGGGCGCGGGCGCCGTGTTCACCTTCAGCCTTAAGGGCGGCTATGATGCCGGCGTCAGCCTGGTGTCGAAATTGCAGCTGTTTTCGCATCTGGCCAATGTCGGCGACACCCGCTCGCTGGTGATCCACCCGGCTTCGACCACGCACAGCCAGCTCGACGATGCCGCCAAGATCAAGTCCGGCGCCGGCCCCGACGTGGTGCGGCTCTCGATCGGCATCGAGGACAAGGAAGATCTGATTGCGGATCTGGAACAGGCGCTGGGCGCGTAAGGCTTTGGCGTCATGCCAGGGGGCGCGTAGCGCTGAACCCGAGATTCCGGGTTCGGTGCTTCGCCCGCGCGGAATGGCTCACGTCAGTTAACAGTCGTTAACCATATCTGCCGCATACATCGTCACTGGATCCCTCCTTTGATTCGGAGCCGACGATGCTGCGCTGGATGGTGCCTGCCCTTGCGGCGATGCTGACGGTTTCAACCGCGCTGGCTGCCGATCTGCCGGCCACGCCGCAGCGGCGCGCAGCTGTTCCGCCGCAGGAAGCGCCAAGAGTCTATGTCGAGACCGATCCCGACGCGCTGATCTCGCCGGCCTATGGCATCGGCAGTTACATCCGCAACCTGCCCGGCACGCCGCTGCTGCCCGGCTCGCACACGCTGCCGGGCTATTACGGTCGCCCCTGGGATTACGATTATCAGGGCCCGTATTACGGCGGAAAGCAGGTCGACTATTTCTGGCGACTGCCCTACGCGTGCGGCATCTATGGCTATTGCTGATCAGCTCGCCTGACCGAGCGGAACACCGCGCGGCCGCGCCTCGATCGACTGCCGCGAAGCCAGTCGCTCCGTCTGCACCACCGCGAGTATCAACACGACGATCGCGACCGCCTGGTGCGCAAGCGCCAGTCCAATCGGAACCTGGTTGAGCAGCGTCAGGATACCGAGCACCGCCTGCATGCTTACCGCAGCCAACAACCACAGCGCGCCGCTTGCCGCCGCACCTGCGCGCGAACGCACGGCGTCAACCGCGTGCAGCGCCGCCAGCACGAACAACGCGTACGCGGTCATACGGTGCTCGAACTGCACCGTCAGCACGTTGTCAAACAGGTTGCGCCACCACGGCGTTTCGAACCACAGCCGTTCTGCCGAAGGAATGAACGCGCCGTCGATCTGCGGCCAGGTGTTGTAGGCGCGTCCGGCGCGCAGGCCCGCGACCAGCGCGCCGAAATAGATCTGCACGAAAGTCACGACGAGGAGCAGCGCGCTCGTGAACCGCAGGCGCGCAGGTGCTGCGATCTGCGGCCGCTCCTTGAGCCGCCGCACCGTCCAGACGATGCCGGCGAAGATCAGAAGCGCGAGCACCAGATGCGTCGCCAGCCGATATTGCGACACCTCGATGCGTTCCGACAGGCCCGAGGCCACCATCCACCAGCCGACCGCGCCCTGAAGCCCGCCGAGCGCAAACAGCAGCCATAGCCGCCGCTTCAGCTCACCCGACAGACCGCCGCGCCATAGGAAGAACAGGAACGGCAGCAGATAGGCGATGCCAATGAAACGGCCGAGCAACCGGTGGCTCCACTCCCACCAGAAGATCTCCTTGAACTCGGACAGGCTCATGCCTGCATTGAGCTCGCGATATTGCGGGATCTTCTTGTAGGCCTCGAACGCCTCGGTCCACTGCGCCTCGGTGAGCGGCGGCACGCTGCCCGTTACCGGCTTCCATTCGACGATCGAGAGGCCGGATTCCGTCAACCGCGTCGCGCCACCGACCAGCACCATCAGCGCGATCAGCGCGGCCACGGCGATCAGCCACACGCGCACGGCGCGATGCGGTTCGGACGGGGCGGAAATCGTCGTCATTAGGGCAAAAACCAGGACTTGAACCAAGGAGGCTTGAACCGGACTGCGCGCCCCTTATAGTCCCCCGCTCCCGCAGCGCAAGTTACGCCAACGCAGCAAGCTCCCGCCATGACGATCCGCACCCGCAAGTTCCTCGGCGCCATCCTGCTCCTGATGCTGGCCACGGTCTGGGCCCTGCTCGGCATGGCGCTGGCGCAGATGCCGTGGATCGCCGAGTCCGGCTGGCGCCAGGCGATCTACTACGTGGTCGTTGGCATGGGATGGGTGCTACCGGCGATGCCGATCGTGAGCTGGATGCAGCGTCCCGATCGCGCCAAGTCCAGTTCGCAGCCCTTCTAGTTCGCGGCACTGCCGGTCGGCTTCACCGGCGCAAAGGCAACGCCGGACACCAGCACGCGCATCATGCGCAGCGATCGCACCCGGCCGTCCCACGAGATCCGCGGCAGCGCGCGCAGATTGGTGCGTCCCTCTGCATCCACGATGCCCGGGATCGTCGACACGGCGCTGGCAAAGCCGGCCTCCTCTGCCATCACGACGTGGCTGCGCCCAAACGAAGAGCGATCGCCGAACGGAAAGGCGAAATGCCTGATCTCGCGGCGGAAAGCCGCTTCCGCGACCGCCTTGCCCATGGTCATCTCGCGGAGCGCGGCCGCATCCTTCATGTTAGCGAGAACAGGATAGTTGACGGTCGCGCTGCCGATCGTGACGAGCGGATCGGCGGCGAGCTTCGTCAGATCTTCCCAACCCATCGACGCCTCGCGCGAGATCGCGGCGAGGTCTATCCGGTAGCGCGCGCAAAGATCGGCGATCGCCGCCGACAGATCCGCCGGCGGTAGCGAACGCAACCAGCTCTCGAGATACGAAAACAGCGCCTGCTTCTCGGCATTGTCGGTGACGGTGAAGCGCTGCTCCTTCTCGCCCATCATCAGGCTGATGCGGCTCTCGCGCGCGATCATCCGTTCGAGCCCGAACCACCAGGCTTCGCCGACGCCGTCGGGAAAGGCGGTAGGGACATAGATCGTGCAAGGCACAGCGTGCCGCGCCAGCACCGGATAGGCGAAGTTGATGAAATCCTTGTTGGCGCCATCGAAGGTCAGCGCCACGAAGCGCCGCTTCTCCGGCAGCGTCACCGCGCGGCGGCAGACCTCGTCCATGCCAAGGAAATCGTACTTCCACTGCTTCAGCGCGCGAATGGCGCGGTCGAGGAACTGCGGCGTGATCTCGTGCGCCCCCAGCGGCTGAAAGCCGCCGCGCCGCCGCGGCCGCACATGCGCAAAGCGCAGGATGGCGCCGGCACCACGGCTGCGCAACGCAGCCTGGCCGCTGAACCAGGCCAGCTCAAGCCGAAGACGCTCCAGCCATCTGTCGTCGGATGCCAAGGTCCCCACCTTCGCGCAGCCCCCCTGTTCCCTTTCCTATCGTCATTACCCTTTGTTGACATTTGTTTGCAAAGGTCGGCCACCGGCCGAAATACGTATATTTTCGATTTCTCGACAGGTTTCGCGAATGACCATGGCTGCGGCGATGCAAAGCCGGACGGCAGAAGCGCCAGCGCGGTCGAAAGCGGGCCGCATCGGCCAGGTCGATATCGTCGCTGATCTCGACGAGGCCGAGGCGGTCTGGCGCGCCTTCGAGGAGAGCGGCCACCTCTTCACGCCGTATCAGCGGTTTGACCTGCTCGGTCCCTGGCAGCAGTTGGTCGGCAAACGCGAGGGCGCGCGCCCGTTCGTCGTGATCGCCCGCGACGTCGAGTACCGGCCGCTCGTGCTGCTGCCGCTGTCGCTGCGCCAAGCCCACGGCGTGCGCACGGCCTGCTTCATGGGCGGCAAGCATACCACCTTCAACATGGGCCTGTGGAACGTCGAATTCGCGGCACAGGCCGTCCTCGCCGATCTCGATGCGCTGTTTGCGCCGCTGCGCGAGCATGTCGACGTCCTCTCGCTGACGCAGCAGCCTAAGCGCTGGCACGATCAGCAGAACCCGTTTGCGCTGCTGCCGCGGCAGAGCTCGGTCAACGGCTGCCCGTTGCTGGCGATGGAGCCGGGCGGTCCGCCCGCATCGCGGATCAGCAATTCCTTCCGTCGTCGCCTCAAGAGCAAGGAGAAGAAGCTCCAGGCCCTCGCGGGCTACCGCTACCACCTTGCGACCACGGATGCGGACATCGTGCGCCTGCTCGACTGGTTCTTCCGCGTCAAGCCGGCGCGGATGGCGGAGCAGAAGCTGCCGAACGTCTTCGCCGAACCGGGCGTCGAACAATTCATCCGCAGCGCCTGCCTTGCCCGGCGAGGAGAAGGACGCGTGATCGACGTCCACGCGCTCGAATGCGACGAGGAAGTGATCGCGATCTTTGCCGGCGTCGCCGACGGCCAGCGCCTCTCGATGATGTTCAACACCTACACGATGTCCGAGAATGCCCGCTACAGTCCCGGTCTGATCCTGATGCGCTACATCATCGACCGCTGCGCCGAGCGCGGGTACCGCTCGCTCGACCTCGGCATCGGCTCGGACGACTACAAGCGGATGTTCTGCAAGGACGACGAAGACATTTTTGACAGCTTTGTCCCGTTGACCTCGCGCGGAAGGCTCGCGGCGGTGGCAATGTCCTCGCTGAACCGTGGCAAGCGGCTGGTGAAGCAGAACCAGATGCTGCTCGACCTGGCGCGCAGTCTGCGTCAGGCGTTCGGGTAAGGTCGGCGCCCTCGTCTCTCCATTTGCGGGCTGCCTCTTCCCTCCCCTGGAGGGCAGGGGAATCGCATGTGAGCGTTCTCTGTAAGGCATTGCGAATTGGGCAGAAATCGATTCTGAAGGTGGCTCCTGAGTTGGAAGGAGCGGCCGATG
>NZ_JADPKE010000058.1:0-78833 GCF_023073795.1 Bradyrhizobium sp. 159
AACCAGGCAATCATCTCCGCATCGATCGGATCGTTCTTGGCAAGTTGCCCGGCCGATCTTGCGAAGTTGCGCACCCGCTTCGGATCGACAATCAGGGTTTCGATATCGGCCTCGCGCAGCGCCTTGACCCACTCTCGCTCATAGCCGCCGGACGCTTCCATCGCTGCTTTAGTGATCTTGTACTTGCGAAGCCAACGGATCAGCATTCGCCGTCCCTCTGCCGTGCTCGCGAACGTCCGCCGTTGCGACAATGATCGAATACACACATCCACCTTGTCCTTGGCCACGTCGATACCGGCGACAACAAGATCGTTTTGTGCCATCATCCAATCCCTTCCTTGCTCGGTCCGGGCTCGAAGCCCATGCAACTGTTCGGGTTGAGGAAGACCACCGGATCTGTCCCTCGCTCCCCGACAGGCTCACGGCCTTTGAGCGCGACCGGGCTCAGATCCAGCAACGGGCGGTTTTGCGAGAACCGCCCGTTTGCACATTCTGGCAGATTTCCCAGACACAAGAGCGCGACATAAGCCGTTCCAACCATCCGCGCAGGGAAGGCCGGGATGTCTCCGGTTGCCCTGTTGTCCGCTATGCATGAAGCACACGCAATCTGCTCTTGGCATGGCGGTCCATCGGAGCCAACCGGCTCCCGGTCTTCCCTGCGCCTTCTTTCATGAGAGGGCAAGGCATCGAGACAAAGCTCGGGCGAACAAGCCGCGAGGATGCGAAGATGTGTCTGCGATTGAGCTGGGCGTTAGAGGTCGCAATGCCGACGTTGATGCAGTTGCGCGACGCCGCGTCCACTTCAGCATGCGTAGAAGCGCAACCGTCATAGTCTCTAACGCCCACTAACCAACACCTGACTTAAAACTGTCATAATCACCGAACGGAACCTGCGCCTGTGCGCTCTTTACACGCCGTTAAGCGCACCTGCATTGGGATGCGCCCGCATAGTGCGTTGGGGACTGCCATGAGTGCCGCAAAGAAAGTGCCGGGAAAACCGGCCGCCGAAATGTTCGATGACATCCCGGTGCTTCAACGCAAATGGCGTGCCGCGTTGAAGCCGGGCGAACGGCTGCCGCGTTACGAGGACGTGATGCTCGGCAGCCTCGGACGACTCGCCGACCATATTGCGCTGCTGAAAGGTGACGGCGCGCTCGAACTGTCGCGCAGCGGACGTTACGTGCAGAAATGGCTCTGCGAGGAGCGCTGGGACATTCCCGTCGCGGAGCTGTCGCCCGACTGCGCCACAGCGCTGACGGAAGCGGCCGCGATCGCGCTCGCAACGGGGCGGCCGCATCACGCGAGCGCGCATTGCGTGCGCGACGGCATGGTCAGGACCTACGATCTACTGGCGCTGCCGACCGCCTCGCGCTGGAGCGCGACGCTGGTCGGCACCTACATCAACGAGCGCGGGACGCAATATAATCTCCTCGACGCAATTTTTTCCGCGACCGATGACGCGGTCGTCTCGCTGACGACGCTGCGCGACGCAAGCGGCAAGCCGTTCGATCTCCAGATCGTGCACCACAACAAGAGTGCGAGCGCGCTGCTGAAGGCCGCGACCGGAAGCCTGCTATGGCGGCGGGTCAGTGAGGCAGGCACGCTGCTGGCCGCGCCCGAGATTATGGACTTCCTGCTCAAGGCCGTCTCGGGCGGCCGCTGCGAGCAGCTCGAGATCGAGAGCGACGGACGACACCTGCGCCTCGGCACCACCGCCTTCGCCGACGTGGTCTCGTTGACGATCTCCGACGTCACCGCATTGAAGCGGCGCGACGCCTCGTTCCGCCTGCTGTTCGACAACAACCCGATGCCGATGTGGGTGTTCGACGCACAGACTAAGCAATTCCTTGGCGTCAATGACGCCGCGGTCCAGCATTACGGTTACAGTCGCGCCACCTTCCTGCGCATGAAGCTGCACGAGATCTGGCCCGAGGACGAGTGGAAGAGCCACGCCGAGGCGCTCGAGCGCGTCGGCGATGCCTATCATTCCTCGCGCAACTGGCGGCACTTACGCGCCGACGGCAGCGAGATCGAGGTGCTCACCTTCGGCCGGCGCGTCGCCTTCGACGATCGCGACGGCTATCTGGTCGCGGTGGTCGACATCACCGAACGGCGCAAGGCCGAGGCGCGGATCGCCCACATGGCCCATCACGACGGGCTCACGGACCTGCCGAACCGCGAATATTTCCAGGAGCGGCTGAAGCAGGCGCTCGACCAGGCCGGCGGAAAGCGGGTCGGCGTGCTCTACATCGATCTCGACCTGTTCAAGAACATCAACGATTCCTTCGGGCATCCGGCGGGCGACCGCCTGCTCAAGCAAGTTGCCGAACGCCTGACCAATGCGGTTCGCGGTGCCAATCTCGCGGCGAGGCTCGGTGGTGACGAGTTCGCCGTCATCCTGGCGGCCGACGTCTCGCCGAACGAGGCCAGCGCCTGCGCGACCCTGCTGATCGACATGTTGAAGGCGCCCTATGAGATCGATGGCCAGGAGATGGTGATCGGCGCCAGCATCGGGATCGCGCTGTCACCGGGGGATGGCATGACGTCCGAGGAATTGATGCGCAACGCCGACATGGCCCTGTACCGGGCGAAGTCCGACGGCGGCTGCGTGCACCATTTCTTCGAGCGCGAGATGGACCTTCAGGCGCAGAAGCGCCGCGACATGGAGCTCGACCTGCGCCGCGCCTTTGCCAATGGCGAGTTCGAGCTGCACTACCAGCCGTTGGTGTCGATCGCATCCGACCGCATCTCCGGCTTCGAGTCGCTGTTGCGCTGGCGGCACCCGGACAAGGGCATGATCTCGCCCGCCGAGTTCATTCCGGTCGCCGAGGACATCGGCCTGATCACCCAGCTTGGCGAATGGGTGTTGCGCGAGGCCTGCGCCGAAGCCGTCAAATGGCCTGGCGACGTCAAAGTCGCGGTCAATCTGTCGCCGGCGCAATTCCGCAGCCGCAATCTGGTTCAGGTCGTGATCTCCGCTCTGGCGCAGTCCGGCCTGTCGTCGAGGCGGCTCGAGCTCGAGATCACCGAGTCGATCTTCCTGGCGGAGACCGAATCCAACCTCGCCACGCTGCATCAATTGCGCGAGCTCGGCGTCGGCATCTCCATGGACGATTTCGGCACCGGCTATTCCAGCCTCAGCTATCTCCGCAGCTTCCCCTTCGACAAGATCAAGATCGACCGTTCCTTCATCAAGGATCTGGCGCAGCGGCCCGATTGCGGCGCGATCGTGCGCGCGATCTCCGGTCTTGGCCGCAGCCTCAACATCACCACCACGGCGGAAGGCGTCGAGACCGAGGATCAGCTCGACTGGCTGCGCGCCGAGGGCTGCAACGAGGTGCAGGGCTTCCTGTTCAGCGCAGCGCGGCCCGCCGCCGAGATCGCAAAGCTGCTCGCCGATTTCGGCCAGCGCGCCTCACGGGCGGCGTAGATCCGGAGGATAGCAATCGTAGACCAGTGCCTTGAAGGCGGGTGTGATGCGGCTGCGCTCGTTCTGGGTCTGCTGCATCATGAGGTAGGCCATGTCGAGCTTGGGATCGACGCCGAAATAGGTGCCGCTGCCACTGTCCCATTTCAACTCGCCGATCGAGCCCGGCGGCGGCGGTTTCGCGTTGCCGGGATCGGTGCGCACCGCAAGACCGTAGCCATAGCCGAAGCCGTCGCCCGGGAAATAGAAATAGTCGCGTCCGACGCCGGACCCTGGTCCGATGTGGTCGGTCGTCATGGCCTTGAACGCAGCCGGGCTCAGATAACGCTTGCCCTCGAACTGGCCGCCGTTGAGCAGCATCTGCGCGAAGCGCTGATAATCGGTGATGGTCGAGAGCAGCCCACCGCCGCCGGACTGCCATTCGGGATGGTCGAGGCGCTCGCGCTCGGCGGCGAGCAGGATGAAATCGTTCGGCAGCGGCCGCGCCATCCGCGCCAGCTCGTCCTCCGTCGCCAGCGCAAATTTGGTGCTGCTCATGCCGAGCGGATCGAAGATGCGTGCTTTCAGGAATTCGTACAGCGTCTGGCCCGAGATGATCTCGATGACGGCGCCGAGCACGTCGGTGGAATGACCGTAGCGCCACAACGTTCCCGGCTGCCGCGCCAGCGGCAGCTTCGCGATCCGGTCGGCGAATTCCCTGTTGTTGAACTGACCTTCGAAGATATTGGCGGCCTTGTAGGCCTGCTCGACCCATTTGCCGCCAATATAATCGTAGCTGATGCCCGAGGTGTGCCGCAGCAGGTCCTCGATGTTGACGGGACGGACCGGCGGCACGAGATCGAGCTCCAGCTTGCCGTCGGGCTTGGTAATCTCGAGGCCCACCTTGGTATCGGCGAAGAGCGGGATGTATTTCGACACGGGGTCGGTGAGCGCGAGCTTGCCCTCATCGATCAGCATCATCGCGCCGAGGCATGTGATCGGCTTAGTCATCGAGTGGATGGCGAAGATCGTGTCCGGCGTCATGGCAAGGCCGGTCCGGACGTCGCGCACGCCGAACGTCTTGAAATAGACCGGCTTGCCGTGCTGCTGGACCAGGATGACGGCGCCCGGCAGCCGGCCGCTCGTTACCTCGTTGTTGAAATATGCGGTGATGCGATCGAGCCCGTCGGGCGACGGGGAAGGGATGTCGGCGGCGCGACCTCGCGCCATCGAGCCGGCGAGCACCGCGGCTCCGACCAGAAACTCACGCCGTCTCATCCGGGCTTCCTCCCTCGGCGGGATCAAAGCCGCAAGACGCCAAGGGCGTCAACAAGACATCGATTAAAAACGCGTCACGATCTCCGCAAGGAACGGTCGCGGACGGTCTTCGCTTGGCTTGGTCGGCGTGCCGATATGGACGAAGCCGGCGAGCTTTTCGTCCGGCTTGAGGCCGAGGCCGTCCAGCACGTCGCGATCGAAGGCGAACCAGCCGGTCAGCCAGCAGGCGCCGTAGCCGAGGGCGGTTGCGGCCGTGACGATGTTCATGGCGCTGGCACCCGCCGACAATTCCTGCTCGAAGGCCGGCACCTTCGGATGCGGCTTGGTGAAGCTGACGACGCCGATCACCAGCGGCGCGTCGGTGAGGCGCTTGCGCTCGATCTCGATGTCGGCGGTGGGCGCGCCTGGATTCTTCCGGGCAAAGACTTTTGCGATCACCTCGCCGGCGCGCTGGCGGGCATCGCCCTCGAAAATGATGAAGCGCCAGGGCGCCAGCTTGCCATGATCAGGCACGCGCGCGCCGATGGTGAGGATGGTCTCGAGCTCGGCTGCGGAGGGGCCGGGCTCGGTCATCTCGCGCGGCTTGACCGAGCGGCGTGTCTTCAGGAGTTCGATGGCATCGGGCACTGCGATATTCCTCTTCAACTGGTCGGCGGACGTTCAGACCCGAGATAGGCATGCACGCCCGCAACCGGAAGCGAATTTAGATCGATTTCAGGGATCAGAGGGCGCCACGCGCCCGCTGGACGTCCGGCGGCGTTGCCTCGTGGACCAGCGCGGCGATCGCCTCCTGCGTCGTCATCACCTTCTGGCCGTCGCTGCCGAGCCGGCGGACCGAGACCGAATGCGTCTCGGCTTCCTTCTTGCCGACCACGAGCAGCGCCGGGATCTTGGCCAGCGAGTGCTCGCGGACCTTGTAGTTGATCTTCTCGTTCCGCAGGTCGATCTCGACCCGAAGGCCTGCGCGCCGCGCCTGCTCAACGACCTGCTTGGCATATTCGTCGGCTTCCGAGGTGATGGTGGTGACCACCACTTGGACCGGCGAGAGCCAGAGCGGGAAGCTGCCGGCATAGTGCTCGATCAGGATGCCGATATAGCGTTCCATCGAGCCGCAAATCGCGCGGTGCACCATCACCGGCGGTTTCTTGCCGCCGTCATGGTCGATGTAGAACGCGCCGAACCGCTCGGGCAGGTTGAAGTCGACCTGGGTGGTGCCGCACTGCCAGTCGCGACCGATGGCGTCGCGCAGCACATATTCGAACTTCGGGCCGTAGAAGGCGCCTTCGCCCGGATTGATCTCGGTCTTGATGTGGTTGTTCTGCGACTGGATCTCGCGCAGCACCGTCGCCATCACACGCTCCGCGTGATCCCACATCGCGTCGGTGCCGACGCGTTTCTCCGGCCGGGTCGAGAGCTTCACGGTGAGATCGCCGGTGAAGCCGAAGTCGGCGTAGGTCGACAGGATCAGGTCGTTGATCTTCAGGCATTCCTCGGCGAGCTGATCCTCGGTGCAGAAGATGTGCGCATCGTCCTGGGTGAAGCCGCGCACGCGCATCAAGCCGTGCATGGCACCGGAGGGCTCATAGCGATGCACCACGCCGAACTCGGCAAGGCGCAAAGGCAGGTCGCGATAGCTTTTCAGGCCGTGCTTGAAGATCTGCACGTGACCGGGGCAGTTCATGGGCTTGAGCGCAAACCAGCGCTTATCCTCGGCCTCGTCGCCGGCCGACTGCGCCGCGAACATGTTCTCGCGATACCAGCCCCAATGGCCCGAGGTCTCCCACAGCACCTTGTCGAGGATCTGCGGCGCGTTGACCTCGCTGTAGTCGCCGGTCAGGCGTCGCCGCATATAGGCGATGAGCTGCTGGAAGATGGTCCAGCCCTTCGGGTGCCAGAACACGACGCCCGGACCTTCCTCCTGGAAATGGAAAAGGTCGAGCTCGCGTCCGAGCTTGCGATGGTCGCGCTTCTCGGCCTCCTCGATCTGCTTGAGGTAGGCGTCGAGGTCCTCCTGCTTGGCGAAAGCGGTGCCGTAGATGCGGGTCAGCATCGGGTTATTGCTGTCGCCGCGCCAATAGGCGCCGGCGACCTTCATCAGCTTGAAGGCATTGCCGACCTTGCCGGTCGAGGTCATGTGCGGGCCGCGGCAGAGATCGAACCAGTCGCCCTGGTAGTAGATCTTGATCGGCTCGTTGCCGGGAATGGCGTCGACCAGCTCGACCTTGAAGGCTTCGCCCTTGTCGCGGAACACCTGTTTGGTCTTTTCGCGATCCCACACCTCCTTGGTGAAAGGTTTGTCGCGCGCGATGATCTCGCGCATCTTCTTTTCGATCGCGGCAAAATCTTCCGGGGTGAACGGCTCGTTGCGGAAGAAGTCGTAGTAGAAACCGTTCTCGATCACCGGGCCGATCGTGACCTGGGTGCCCGGCCACAGCGATTGCACGGCTTCGGCCAGCACGTGCGCGCAGTCGTGGCGGATCAATTCGAGCGCGCGGGGATCATCGCGATGGACGAACTCGATCCGGGCGTCGGCCTCAATCGGGTCGTTGAGGTCGGCGAGCGTGCCGTCGAGTGCCATCGCCACAGTGCGCTTGGCCAGCGACGGCGAAATGCCCTTGGCGATATCGAGGCCGGTGATGCCCTTGTCGAACTGACGCTGGGCGCCGTCGGGGAAGATGAGGGTGACTCTGGGGGCGGGGGTCGCGGGCTTCAGATTGGAGAGGCTGTACTGGAAGCCGGACTCGGATTTGGGCTGGTCGGTCATTGCTTTACTCCTGAGGCTCACTCCTGCGAACGAGCGCAGGTAAGCGGGAACGAGCGATATATCAGCCGATTCGGCCTGCGCAATCCGGCAATTCCAAGAAAGTGGCGCGCAAAAGCCGGGACGGTGCACCAACTATTTCAGACCGTGCCCTTTAACAGACCGCAGCTCTGCTCTACATGCACTTGCATGGAAAGATCGCCTGCTGTCCGCCGCTTCGCGCCAACCGCTCTGATGCTCGGCAACATCGTCACCGGCTGCTCGGTGCTTGCGCCGGCGGGCATGCTGCCGGAATTGGCGACTGGGCTCGACGTCAGCATCCATGCGGCCGGGCTCCTGATCACCTTTGGCGCCATCACGCTGTGCATTGGTTCGCCGCTGACGGCCTGGCTCACCAGTCGCATCGAACGGCGGACGCTGCTCACGACGACGCTGGCCGTGCTTGCTCTCGGCAATCTTGCCTCGGCCTTTGCACCCGATTATGCGAGCCTCCTTGCAATCCGTCTGGTGATGCTCGCGATCGGCGCGCTCTATACGCCGCAGGCTGCCGGCACGGCGGCGCTGATCGTGCCGGTGGAGCGACGCGGCAGCACCATCGCCTACATCTTCCTCGGCTGGTCGCTCGCTGCCGCCGTCGGCCTGCCGCTGATCACCTTCATCGCCAGCCGCTATGGCTGGCGCGCCGCCTATGGCGAGATCGGCGCGCTCGGCTGCATCAGCTTCCTGTTGCTGCTGCTGCGCCTGCCGGCGGGCCTGAAGGGCGCGCCGGTGGACATCAAGACTTGGGCCGAGGTCGCCCGCAGCAGGGCCATCCTGCTCCTGCTCGCGATCACCATGCTGCAAATGTCCGGGCAGTTCGTGGTGTTCACCTTCATGGGCCCGCTGCTCAAGAAGCTCACCGGCGCCGGACCCGATGCCATCGGCATCGTGTTTGCCCTGTACGGGGTCTGCGGCTTCCTCGGCGTCGCCATCGCGACTCGCATCGTCGATACCTGGGGGCCTTATCGCACCTCGCTGCTGTTCACCTGCCTCCTGCTTGCGGGGGTCACGGGCTGGGCGCTCGGCGCCGGCACGCTTGTCTTGATGGCGGGCGCGGTCGCGGTCTGGGGCCTTGGCTTTGCCTCGACCAATTCGATGCAGCAGGTGCGGCTGGTCGCGGCCGCGCCATCACTGGCATCGGCGACCGTGGCCCTCAACACGTCCGTCCTCTATATCGGTCAAGCGCTCGGCTCGGCCATCGGCGGATTACTGTTCGCCCGCGAGCTCCTGCACACGCTCGGCTTCGTCGCGGTCGGTTTCGTGGTGCTGGCGCTGCTGCTGGTGCTCCTGACCAGGCCCCGGCGGGCTGCCGCCGCAACAGCCTGAATCTCGCAGCTTCCTATGCGCAAGGTGCTTGGCAAACCGAGCATGAGGGCGCTAGAACGCCATGCATGGGGACCAAAGAGAGTTGACTGAAATGAGGATGATTCTGGCGGTTGCCGCGGTGCTCTATTCAGCCTCCGCATTTGCGCAAGCCGACAAGCCACCGATGGTGGGGGACAAGCCGCTGGTGCAGGTCAAGCCCAAAGGGACCAAAGAGGCTGCGGCCAAACCAGCTGCGGCGGCGAAGGGTAAGCCGCAATCGATCGCGGCGCGGCTCCAGGCCTGCCTCGAGATCGACGACGGCACCAAGGACCGCCTCAACTGCTACGACGCCGTGATCCCGCCGGCGCCGAAGCCGAAGCCGGCGAAGGCCAAGGGCTACGCAGACTGCCGTTTCTTCAAGGAAGAGGACGAGCGGCTGGCCTGCTTCAACGGCTTTGCCGAGAGCATTCCGAAGCTGCCGAAAACCTAAGCGAGAGACCGGGCCCCTCGGCGCCTTAGAGTCACGTCCGTTTAGCGGCTCGATGCGGGTGGATTGGTAGAGGCCACGCGCGTGAGCGCGAGCGCGGGCGTCGCCGACATCTTCACCAGCACGTCCTTGAGCGGATCCCGCGTCCAGGCCCTCGTCACGTAGTCGCGATGGGTGATGCCCTCGCCAGTCTCGACGAACACCACGCTGCCGGGCCGCAATGGCTCGTCCATGTCCTCGGAGACGCTGATGCCCTTCTGCCGCAGCAGGCTCATCAGCTCGCGGTCGCGCCGCGCGGTGTAGCGGGTGTAGGCGCTGACGAAGAAGCCGGAACGGTGGCTCTCGATCCAGGCCGCGAACTTGTCCATTTCGCCATAGACGGCGTCGAGCAGCACGACGCCGCGGACGCGGTCACTGATGCCGCCGACCTCCAGGCTCCAAGCCGTCGGCAGGAAGCCGCCGCTATAGCCGACGATCACGATCGGCATGTTGGCGAAGGCCCGCGCGCTGTTGGGATCGCCGGTCAGGCGGGCGAGGTGGTTGGCCGATTCCTCCATGAAGCGCTTGAAGCCGCCCGCCTGCCAGAATTTGCCGGCGCTGGAATCGGCGGCATCGACTGCCATCTGCGGCGCAAGCAGGACGGCATTGGCGCCGGAATCGGTGATCTGCTTCGGCACCAGCTGCCGGTCGCGCACATCGCGCTCGAGCGTGGCGCCATTGCCGTGGAAGAACACCACGATCACGCCCGGCTTGCGAACGTCGAAATGCTCTGGGACGTGCACCAGCACGCGGCTGTCGCTGTAGGTTTCGTCCTGCCAGTAGACGCGCCCCGAATAGCTGCGGTGGCCGCGGCGGTCACCCTTGGAGATGTTGAGGAAGGGTGCGTCGGAGGCGGGGTTGTTGCCGAAATAGGGAAAGGCCGACGACTTCATGCTGACGAGCGTCGTCAGGTCCTCACGGGGCGGGCGCTTGTAGGGGAGCTGCGGCTCGAGCGAAGCGACCTTGTAGGGCGCCTGCTCAGCCTGGGGCTGCTGCTGGACGGCGCGCTTGGGCGAGAAGTCCGACATCTGCCGTTGCAGCAAGCTCTCGCTCGCCGAGGGGAAACGCTCCTTGAACTGCGGGGCCGGAAAGCGATCTTCGAACGTGTCGCCGCTTGCCACCTGCGCATTTGTCTTTGCGACGACCTGCACGTTGGCCTGCGAGTTCGCCGCGAGCGCCGCCGGATTGGGGGCCTTGCCGCATTGAACCAGCGTCAGCGACAGCGGCACCAGGGCTAGAATCAAGCCGACCCGGAGCACACGACCGCGCGCGCCGGAC
The DNA here is from genome assembly GCF_023073795.1 of Bradyrhizobium sp. 159. Classification (NCBI taxonomy): domain Bacteria; kingdom Pseudomonadati; phylum Pseudomonadota; class Alphaproteobacteria; order Hyphomicrobiales; family Nitrobacteraceae; genus Bradyrhizobium; species Bradyrhizobium sp. 159. The sequence continues at coordinate 10,594 of NZ_JADPKE010000058.1, forward strand.
GTCGTCCGATCGGCACGCGCGTTCGCTCTCAGTTTCGGAACGGCCCCGACCATCCACCCATGACCCCAAGTCACGTCCATCGGCAATTTCAAATCAATTCAGCCGACTGGCGTTTAGGTGACGTTAAGCGTCCAGAGAAATTTCCCCACATCCGGAACCGTCAAAGGGACCATACAATCGTGTCGTGATTGTGGGGAAGGGAAAAGGGATTCTCGGGGGTGGTGCAGCTTTATCGCCCAAGACCGTGCGTGAAAGGTGTCAACATACCCGTCACGCCTGCCTCATTTAACCCTTGTTAACCCTGCTTGAATTGACTGGATCAATCTGCACGATGCCTCCCGATGAGGCGTGACGCCTGAGGCTTGAGAACCCCGATGACGGCATCAGATGCGGGTACCGCGCCCTGGACTGGCCGGCTGACCGAAAGCGGGTCGGGGGTCTCTGTTCTGGTCGCAACCGCCATCGTCATTGCCGACATGATTGGGGTCGGCGTCTTCACCAGCCTCGGCTTCCAGGTCAAGGACATCCCGTCCGGCTTCTCGATCCTGCTGCTCTGGACGGTCGGCGGCATCGTCGCGCTGTGCGGGGTGTTCTCCTACAGCGAGTTGGGCGCGATGTTTCCGCGCTCGAGCGGGGAGTACAATTTCCTCGGCCGCGCCTATCATCCCGCCTTCGGCTTTCTCGCCGGCTGGGTCTCGGCCACGGTGGGGTTTGCGGCGCCAGTCGCGCTCGCCGCGATGGCGTTCGGCGAATATGCCAAATCGGTCGCGGACGATCTGCCTCCGATCCCGCTCGCCATCGGCGTGGTGTGGCTGGTCTCGCTCGTGCAACTGACCGGCGTCAGGCACTCCTCGACGTTCCAATTGATCTCGACGATTTTGAAGGTCGTGCTGATCGTCGCCTTCCTGGTGGCCGGCTTCGTCATCGGCGTGCCGCAGCAGATCGCCTTCACGCCGCAGCCGGGCGATCTCGCCCACATCGTCAGCGCGCCCTTCGCGATCGGGCTCGTCTTCGTGATGTACTCGTTCTCGGGCTGGAATGCCGCGACCTACATCATAGGCGAGATGACCACGCCGCAGCGGAGCCTGCCGCGCGCATTGCTTGTGGGCACGCTGATCGTGCTCGTCCTCTATGTCGCGCTGAACGCGGTGTTCCTCTACTCGACGCCGGTCAGTGCGCTGGCGGGCCAGCTCGACGTTGCCAGCGTCGCCGGCAGCGCCATCTTCGGCGGCCTCGGCGGCCGGATCGTCGGCGCGATGATCTGTGCCGGTCTGATCTCCTCGATCAGCGCGATGATGTGGATCGGCCCGCGGGTGATGATGACGATGGGCGAGGACATTCCGGCGCTGCGCGTGTTCTCGCAGCGATCGGCGAACGGTGCGCCGGCCTATGCCATCCTGTTTCAGCTCGCCGTCGCGACCCTGCTGCTGTTCACGCGCAGCTTCGAGGCGGTGCTCGACTTCATCCAGTTCGCGCTGCTGTTCTGCTCGTTCTTCACCGTCGCCGGCGTCATCAAGCTCCGCATCACCGATCCCGATTTGCCGCGGCCCTATCGCGCCTGGGGATACCCGTTCACGCCGCTCGTTTTCCTGCTCGTGACCGCGTTCATGATGTACTACCTCTTGATCGAGCGGCCGGTGCAGTCGCTGTCGGGGATGCTCGTCATGCTCTCGGGTCTGTTGATTTATGTCGTCTTCCGCAGGCGGCCGGTGGCCGCTGCCGCTTCACCACATCGCGAATCGACATGATCCGACCCCTGAGAATTGCGGCCGTCGCTCTTGCCTTGCTGGCTGCGGCTGTCTCGTCCGCACGCGCCGCCGACGTCACCTTCGACGACACTGCGCGCTTCCTTGCGGGCATGCAGCCGTCGGCGGACTCGCCGCTGGTGCCGCTCACGAAGGATCCAGGCTGGCAGCGTCATGCAAAATTCTTTGACAGCGCCTTCGCCCAGCTCGAGCAGCGGCAGCTCTCGAAGATCCGCAATTGGGCCGACGTCAATCTCGCCGCGCCGCGGCCAACCATGTTCTACATGTTCAGCGGCCCGGACTTCCTCTACGCCAATGCCTTCTATGCCAACGCCAGCACCTACGTGCTTGGCGCGCTGGAGCCGGTGGGAGCGGTGCCCGAGCTGACGCGGCTGCCGCGTAGTTCGATCGGCGCTGCGCTCTACAACGTCGAGCGCTCGCTCGGCTCGATCCTGAGCTTTTCCTTCTTCATTACCAAGCAGATGAAGGTCGACCTGCACGCCAATCAGGTCAACGGTACGCTGCCGATCCTCTATGTTTTCCTCGCGCGCTCCGGCAAGACCATCCGCAATGTCGAGATGATCGCGCTCGACAACAAGGGCGGGGTTCACACGGCCGGCGACAATCCGGGACCCAACGCGACGCATGGCGTCCGCATCACCTTCGCCGGCAGCGACGGGGAAGCGCGCACGCTGTATTATTTCTCTACTGATCTTTCCAATTCCGGTGCGCGCGCGGCCGGCTTCCTGAAATTCTGCGAGACGCTGGGCCCCGGCAACAGCCTGCTCAAGAGCGCGTCCTATCTGCTGCATTCCGGCAATTTTACCCTCGTGCGCGACTGGCTCCTCGCCAACAGCGCCACCATCATCCAGGACGATTCCGGCATTCCGCTCGCGAACTACAATGCACGGCAATGGCGGTTCTTTCCGTTCGGCCGCTATCTCGGTCCGATCGATGAATTCGCAAGCCGCTACCAGGAGCGCTATGCCGAATTGTTCACGCGCGCCCAGCCGATCGATTTCGGCGTGGGCTATCGCTGGCGGACGCACGAATCGAACTTGCTGCTGTCGGTGAAGGTGCCGGGCAGCGAGATCGCGCCGGCGGAGACCACCTCGTCCGCCGAGCCGTCGTCAAAGCCGCCGCGACCGAAGCGGCTACGCCCGCCGGAGTCGATCCCGCCGCAGTCCGGACGTTTCTTCTGGTTCCGCTAGCTACCAGTGCACATTCTGGCTCGGCACGATGAACGCCGTCGTGCTTGGCGGCGTGGCGAAGCTCGTCGCCAGATACCAGCCGGAGCCGAGCACGAACACCAGTAGGGCGACGATCGCGAGCAGATCGATGATTCTGGGATCGTGATGGCCTCTCCGACCAGAATTGAGACCAGGTCCGGAGGGAAAATGACGGCTGATTTTCCAGCGCATTGTTGTTTCCTCCCGATGGGAGCATCACATCAACGCGAGGCGAGAGTTCCGGTTCCGACCGCGACGGCACAGCACCGCAGCACTCAGGATGCGTTGACCCCGCGCCAGCGGCCGTAGCGCCAGGGCACATACCAGCGCGCGCCTTGCGGTGCGGTGAGCGGTACGTTGTCGATGCCCGAGGTGCCGAAGGGATTGCAGCGCAATAGGCGCGCGAGTGTCATCCAGCCGCCGGCCCAGAGTCCGAACCGTTCGATCGCTTCGTCGCCGTAGACGGAGCAGGTCGGCAGGTGCCGGCAATTGTAACCAACCAGAGGCGACAACGTGTGCCGATAGAGCCAGATCAGCGCGCGGCCGAATCGGCGCGGGAGCCGGAGCGCGCCCGCGACCGGGCTGGAACAGTGCTCGCAGGCTGAATGCTTCATGTGCGCTTTGCTGTCAGGTTAAGCGAAGTATTGCTCAGTTCCGCAGCAGGGAACTGTAAGCTGTTGTTTGCGCGCCATATTTTGCCTGCTTTCTGGGAGCAGTGCAGCAAGTATCTGTGGACGATCTGTATTCGCCCGGATACCATTTTTATGACGCCCGTGTGTAGAAACATACGCCTGTATGATGGACTCAGAGGGCGCTACCGGGGATTGTTTGGGGACCTTTTAGGGCTTGGGGAAGGAACCAGATTGAGACTTCTGAACTCCCTTAATCTTCGCGGCTGGTTGCTGGTGGGAACCGCCGTGTGTGGAGTCGCGCTGGCTGGCGCCGTCGCGACCCTTGGAACGTCAGCTCGAGCCGGTGCTGCGCTCGAAGAGCGCAAGCTGCCGATGAAGTTCAGCTGGGTGGCCTGCGAGCCGAACTGCCGCGGCTGGGTCAGCGCGGTCGGAATCATCACCGCCGATACGCCGAAGGCTTTTGAGGAGTTTTCTCGCGGGCGCCAGCTGGGCGGCGCCACGGTGGTGCTCGACTCCAGCGGCGGCTCGGTCAACGACGCGATCACGCTCGGCCGGCGCTTCCGCAACCTCGGACTTCTGACCACGGTCGGAATCAGCGTTCAGAACCGCGGCGGGCAAGGCGCCCGTCCGGCGGTCGCGCCGGGGGCCTATTGCGAATCGATGTGCGTGTTCCTGCTGCTCGCCGGCAAGAAGCGCTATGTGCCGGAAGCTGCCCATGTCCGGGTCCACCAGATCTGGATGGGCGACCGCGCTGACGATGCCAAGGCTGCGAGCTACAGCGCCCAGGACCTGATGATCGTGGAGCGCGACATCGGCCGGCTGGCCAAATACACGTTCGACATGGGGGGTGCCGGCGATCTGCTGTCGCTCGCACTCAGCGTGCCGCCGTGGGAAGATTTGCATGAGCTCGACGCCGGAGAGCTTAAGCTCACCAATCTCGTGACCACCGACCTCGTGGCCGACGTGTTGCCGCATGTGGACATCTCCGCACCGGCGATGGCGGAGCTTACATCGAAGACGCAGGCCAGGTACGGCGCGGAACCGGAGCAGCCGCAGCAATCTGCCAAATCAACCAAGACCGCGGAAGCCCTGGTGCCGACGGCCGGCGGCGTGGCGACACCAGCGGCGGCGGCGCAGAAGTAAACGATATGCTTTGATGGGTCATTCCGTGGCGCGCGACAGCGCCAGCCCGGAAGATCGGCAATCTCTGGATCCGGGTTCGATGCGGAGCATGTCGTCGACCCGGCCAATACGCCGGGTCCGGTGGCATCGCCCCGGAACGACGGAGAGCACTCAGCCCTGAGCCGCCGCCGGCTGCTTCGCCTTGGCCTCGATCTGGCCGATAGCATCGACCACCGCATCGAAGGTGAGAAGGGTCGAGGCATGCCGCGCCTTGTAGTCGCGGACCGGCTCGAGGAACTTGATCTCTTCCCATTTTCCTTCAGGAGGCGCACCGTTCTCCTTCAGCATCTTGCGAACGGTTTCGCGCAACTCACGGAGTTCGCTCGCAGTCGACCCCACGATCCGACTTGCCATGATGGACGAAGAGGCCTGTCCCAAGGCGCAGGCCTTCACGTCATGGGCGAAGTCGGTGACGGTGTTCCCGTTCATCTTGAGGTCGACCTTCACGGTCGAGCCGCACAGCTTGGAGTGGGCAGTGGCCGAGGCATCGGGGTCCGACAGCCGCCCGAGCCGCGGAATATTCCCGGCCAGTTCGATGATCCGCTTGTTGTAGATGTCGTTCAGCATGTGATGGAGTCCAGCACTTCCGCACCCGATCGGCCTTGGCGGGCGGCGTCCAGGGTCCTATATAGGGTCGGAACTCGCGGAAAAACAGTCCAGCGGCCCACCGGCGGTGATCCAGAATGGTGCGGCCGGCGTGGCGACGAGCGGACCTTTTTCGCCGAGACTGTTCTGTTCAGGCGTCCGGCGGCTTGCCGCCCCGTCTGCCGGTGACACTCCGGCCGTAAGGCCGTCGAACGGAGTCGATATGGACGCTGCAATCAAATCCATCCGCCCCAACAAGCCCTCGGACCGCCAGCCCGAGAGCCGCCCGGCCGAGCTTGATCCCGCTGAATTTCTCGCGGCCGCCGTCCGCGCCGACCAGCCGCGCCCTGCGCGCGCCGAGGCGGAAGCAGCGGTGAAGACGCTGCTCGCCTATATCGGCGAGGATACCGAGCGCGAAGGCCTGCTCGACACGCCGCGCCGCGTGGTCGAGGCCTTCGACGAGCTCTATCAGGGCTACCATCAATGCCCGGCCGAGGTCCTGGACCGCACCTTCGGCGAGACGGCGGGCTATGACGATTTCGTCCTGGTGCGGGATATCGAGTTCACCTCGCAATGCGAGCATCACATGATGCCGTTCTACGGCAAGGCGCACATCGCCTATACGCCGGTGGAGCGCGTCGTCGGCCTATCCAAGCTCGCGCGCCTGACCGATATCTTCGCCCGCCGGCTCCAGACCCAGGAACATCTGACGGCGCAGATCGCGGCCGCCATCGACGAGGTCCTCAAGCCGCGCGGCGTGGCCGTGCTGATCGAGGCCGAGCATACCTGCATGTCGGTGCGCGGTGTCGCCAAGCATGGCGCTTCCACCTTCACCAGCCGCTTCACCGGCATGTTCCGGGACAATCCGGCGGAACAGGCCCGTTTCCTGTCCCTTGTGCGAGGCCTGCAGCGCTGACCTCGCCAACGTTTTAAGCGAGGACGCTCGTGTCCGCCCACTCTCACGAAGTCGAGGAAGGTCTCGCCTTCCTGCCGAAATTCGACGCCGCGGGCCTTGTGACGTGCGTGGCAACCGACGTCGTCAATGGCGACGTCCTCATGGTCGCGCACATGAATGACGAGGCGCTGCGCAAGACGATCGCGACCGGCGAAGCCTGGTACTTCAGCCGCTCGCGCAACGCCTTGTGGCGAAAAGGTGAGACATCGGGTCAGACCCAGCGCGTGGTCGAGATACGCACCGATTGCGACCAGGACGCGGTCTGGATCCGCGTCGAGCAGATCGGCGCGGCCTGCCATACCGGGCGACGTTCGTGCTTCTACCGCAAGGTCGAGGCCGAGGGCGGCGGCGCTAGGCTCGTCTTCGTTGATGCCGAGCGGCTGTTCGATCCGGGCGACATCTACAAGAAGTAGCCATCCGTCATTCTGGGGCATGTGAAGCACGAGCCCGGAATCGATCGTGCGATATCATGTGCGGTGGAATGGATTCTGGGGCTCGCAGCTTCGGTGCGCCCCCGAACGACTCGGTTCGGCAGGGCGAGAGCCAAATTTACCCCGCATTAACCATACCTGTTCCACGGTGAGACGACTGGGCGCCGAATTGCCGGCGCCGCTCAATGCCGCGCGGGGCGGGCACTTCATCATGTCGGTCGACAAGTTCAGTGCGACGCAGACGGCCGGTCTCGATCCGTCGCGGGCGCGCGTCGCCGGCGCGATCAAGCAGGCCTCCAATATCTCCGGCGTCGGCTTCCAGTACATGTTGACCACCGCCAAGATGGAATCGGATTTCAATCCGACGGCCGGTGCCACCACCTCGTCCGCGCACGGGCTCTATCAGTTCATCGATCAGACCTGGCTTGGCACAGTGAAGGAGGCGGGCACTCAGCTCGGCTATGGCAGCTATGCCGACGCCATTACGAAGACCGCGTCGGGCAGCTACATCGTCGATGATCCGATGATCAAGCGGTCGATCATGAAGCTGCGCGACGATCCCGAGGCCGCGTCCAGCATGGCGGCGGCGCTGACGCAGTCGAACAGTTTCAAGCTCACCGGCCTGCTCGGGCGCAGGCCGAGCGACAGCGAACTCTACATGGCGCATTTCATGGGTGTCGGCGGCGCCGCGAAACTGATCGCCAATGCCGAGGACAATCCGCAAGCCGTCGGCGCGCGGCTCTTTCCGAACGCGGCCGCCGCCAACCGCTCGATCTTCTACGCCAATGACGGCCGGGCGCGCAGCGTCTCCGAAGTCTACTCGGTGCTGGACGCGCGCTATGCCAGCGCGGCGAATTCCAAGATCACCCGCAGTGCGATGGCGATGTATGGCGGCACGCCCTCGACTACGCAGGTGGCGGGCGCCAACGGCGTACAGCCGACAGCGCCGGTGATCGACAACGCCGCTTATCTCCAAACCTTCCCCAATACCCGCGCCGTGACGCCCGTCAGTGCGACGTCACCTACGACGCTCGCGGACAATGCGCCGACCACGCCGGCGTTTCGTTCGATCTATCAGCCTGGCGACGCCACGCAGCCGGTCTCGACCGCTGTGCAGAAATTGTGGGGCAACAACGCCACGCTCACCTCGGTGGCCTCAGCAACGCCGGACATGCGTCCGCCGCAGCCGCTCGATCTCTTCAGCGATCGCAGCGGCACGTTCTCGAGCTAGCATCTGCTCTCGTGCCCGGACGCTCTGCAGCGTACAACGCTTGCGGCGCTGAGCTGGGACCCAGGCGCAGCAAATCCTTCCGAACAAATAGGCCCGGCTTAGCGGCGCAGCGCTCGCGCGCCGCACCGTGTGCGGGATACAAGAAAAGCGCGGCTTTGTTCCCTTAACAAAACGTCAATAAAACCAGCCAGTTATGGTGAACGCTTTGTTAAGCGTCGTGGTTTATTTTGTGTTGCAGGTGACAAGCCGTCACTATTTTTCGTTTTCGTTGCGTAGGCCGGAAGCACCATGATTGTTCGGCAGTTCATCAATTGGATCAGGACGGCGTCCGCGGGCGAGCGGGCCGAGGCGACGCGGGCGTTGGCCCGGGCCTGGCTGATTTCAGACCTTTCTCATGATGACCGCGTCGCCGCCGAAGGCGCGCTTTTGATGTTGCTCGACGATCCCTCGCCGCTGGTGCGGCGGGCGATGGCCGAGGCCTTTGCGCGCAGCACCGAGGCGCCGGCTGCAATCGTGCGGGCGCTGTCGGCGGATCAGCCGACGGTTGCGCTGCCCGTGCTCGAACATTCTCCGCTGCTGATCGATGCCGATCTCGTCGACATCGTCGCCACCGGCAATGACGAGGTGCAGTGCGCGGTCGCCCGCCGTATCGCGCTGCCGGTCTCGGTCTGCGCCGCCATCGCCGAGGTCGGCTGCGCGGCGGCCGCGCTGGAGCTGATCGAAAATCCCCATGCCGAGCTCGCGCCGTTCTCGTGGAATCGTATCGTCGAGCGCCACGGCCACCTCGCCGCGATCCGCGAAGCGATGCTGGTGCTGGAGGATCTGCCGGCCGCAACGCGCGCGGCGCTGGTGGCCAAGCTTTCCGAGACCCTTGCGCAATTCGTCGTGGCCCGAAACTGGCTGAGTGCCGATCGTGCCGAACGCATCACGATCGAGGCGCGCGACCGCTCCACCATCAACATCGCGGCGCGCTCGCGCGGTGGGGACATGCAGGGCCTGGTGCGGCACCTGCGCATCACCGGCCAGCTCACGGCGGGTCTGATTTTGCGCGCGCTGCTGTCGAGCAATCTCGACCTGTTCGACGCGGCGCTCGCCGAACTCGCCGATCTGCCGCTGGCGCGCGTCTCGGCGCTGCTGCACGAGCGCGGCGGCAACACCCTGCACGCGTTGCTCCGCCGCGCCGGGCTGCCCGAGGCGACATTTGCGGCATTCCAAGTCGCGCTCGACGCCTGCCACGAGCAGGGTTTTGTCGACACCGATGACCGCGCGGTACGGCTGCGCCGTCGCATGGTGGAGCGCGTGCTCACCCATTGTGAGACCGACCGCGGCGCTACCGAACCGTTGATGGTCCTGCTCCGCCGCTTCGCCACCGAGTCCGCGCGCGAAGAGGCGCGGCTGTTCTGCGACGAGCTCGTCGCCGAGGACGCGGTCGATCCGCTCTATGACGATCTGATCGCGGCGTAGCAGGTCCTGCGAATTCCGTCACTGCGAGCGCAGCGAAGCAATCCAGAGTCTCACCGCGGAGACAGTTCTGGATTGCTTCGCTGCGCTCGCAACGACGAGAGGGAAGAGCTGGGCCTTATTCCGCCGGCGCAATGCTTGGCGCCAGGATCACCTCGAGATGTTCGGGGCGATCACGGTTGACATGGGCGAGATATTCGTCGGCGACCTTGCGCAGGCGCCGGCTGAGCTCCGCGGAGACGCTGATGCTGTCAAGCCTGGTGTTCTCGTGCGCGATGGCGAGGATTGCGTTGATGTGGTGCGTGAACAGCTCGGCCGGCACCTTCGAAAGATCCGGCGCATGCTCGATGATGCGGCACAGGCTCTCGGCGATTCCCGCTGCCGAAGGAAAGCCGAAAGTCGCCGCATCGCCTTTGATGTCGTGTGCGGCGTGGAACAGCTCGTCGCGCAGCTTCCTGGTGAAACCATCCTGCTGCACCTCGGTCCAGGCGGCGGACAGTCTCTCGACCTCGATCCTCATCCAGTCCTTGAATTGGCCGGACAGGCCCGCCAGCGCCTGCTCGGCGCGGGCGACCGGATCGTCCATGTCTTTTGCTTCGACCCGGCGCAGCACTTTTCGCAAGGGATTGGGCTGCGTGATGACGTGATGCGTGGCGAAGGCCTTGACCTCGATGTCCTTTGCGCTGTTCTTCGCCATGATGCCTGCCTCGTGTGAGACGCTGCGCTAGATGGAGGAGCGGGCCTTGTCGAGCAGCGAGGGCTGCTGGAGCACCTCGTGCTTTTCGCCGACGCGACGCTCCGGGCCCATATAGGCAGAGTTGGTGTTACGGCGCCGGTCCGGGCCGAAATAGGTCTTGGTCTTGATGAAGGGGCGGGGATTGGCAACCACGTTGAGGATGCGCTGGTAGAGTCCCTTGGCCGAGATCGGCTTGGCCAGGAATTCGGTGACGCCGGCATCGCGCGCGACCGTGACGCGGCGCTTCTCGGAATGGCCGGTCAGCATGATGATCGGCGCGTAGGGGTTGCCCTTGGATTCGGGCTGCCGGATCATTTGCGCGAGCTCGAGCCCGTCGAAGATCGGCATCGCCCAATCGGTGATGACGATGTCGGGCACGTAATGGCTGTACATTTCCAGCGCCGTGGCGCCATCCTCGGCCTCGTAGACTTCGCGTGCGCCGAACGAATGCAGCAGCGTCCGCAGGATGCGGCGCATGTGCGGATTGTCGTCGCAGACGAGGAAGCGCAGCTTGTTGAAGTCGATACGGAACATGACGCCCGGGCCAAAGCGGTCAACCTTCGTTAACCATATCGTGGCGGGGGTTAACGAAGGGTTGCGATCGGCCTTTTGAGAGGGGCGGGCCGGCGGCTCAGTAGCCGAACTGTTCGCGCAGGATCCGCTCTTCCAGGCTGTGGCCGGGGTCGAACAGCATGCGCATCGAGATGGTCTTGTCGGAGAGGACCTCAACACGGCGAACGTCGCGCACCTCGTCATGATCGGCGACCGCCGCCACGGGGCGCTTGTCGCCCTCGAGCACCTCGATCACGACATAGGCCGTGTTGGGCAGCAGCGCGCCGCGCCACCGGCGCGGGCGGAAGGCGCTGATCGGCGTCAGCGCGAGCAGCGCGGCGTTGATCGGCAGGATCGGCCCTTGGGCGGAGAGGTTGTAGGCGGTAGAGCCGGCCGGCGTCGCCACCATGATGCCGTCGGCGATCAGCTCGGCCATGCGCTCGCGCTCGTCGATCAGAATCCTTAAGCGTGCGGCCTGGTAGGTTTGCCGGAACAGTGCGACCTCGTTGATGGCGTGGTGCAGGTGGACGCGGTCGTTGACGTCGGTCGCGCGCATTAAGAGCGGATGGATTTCGGATTCATGCGCCGCCTCGAGCCGCGTGCGCAGATCGTGCGTCGAGTATTCGTTCATCAGGAAGCCGACCGTGCCGCGGTGCATGCCGTAGATCGGCTTTCCCGTGTGCATGTTCCGGTGCAGCGTCTGGAGCATCAAGCCGTCGCCGCCGAGCGCGACGACGACATCGGCTTCCCTGGGGTCGTAATTGCCATAATCCCGGGTGAGCTGGCCGAAGGCGGCCTGCGCCTCGCTGCTCGGGCTGGCGACGAAGGCGATCCGGTCGTATCGCGAGGGTTTGGTCATGGCTTCCCGGGCAGGTGCCGCTGGCTCGAGTAAGTTCCGCCGGGCTCGTCTATACGACCTGGGCCTGGATTGTCGAGGAGGACCGCCTTTCAAGGCAAACGGGGGATTGCCCCATCCCGATTCAGGACGAAACGGGAGCGCTTCGGGCCCGAAAGACCTCTCCATGCGCCGCCGAACCCATGATCCCCCAAACCGTCGCAATTCCTGGCTAATGATCGGTGCGCACCGGCCTTCAGAGCCGGGCACGGAGAACGATCATGGTATTGAGTTTGCCGGCGCTCCGCCACGCGATGCTGGTGATGGCGGTGTCGGCTTTCGCCTTCGCAGGATGGGCGCGCGCGGAGGATCCGCCGCAGCCGCGCTCCGAGACGACATCGCCGGCCGGACAGAAAGGCGGGCGTGGCGGTGGCGCGCAAAGCTCTGCGCCTGGTTCGCCGTCGGCGGCCGAGCTGCATCGTCTGCCGCCGGACTCCACCACGAAGCAGACGCTCGATCTGCCTGGCCGCACTCTCAACTTCGCCGCGACCGCCGGCTCGATCCGCGTGTTCGACGGCAAGGGCGACCCGCTGGCCGACATCGCCGTGACCTCCTATGAGCTCGACGGTGCCGATCGCGCGACGCGCCCCGTGACCTTCCTGTTCAACGGTGGGCCCGGCGCATCTTCGGCATGGCTCCAGTTCGGCGCCGCGGGGCCGTGGCGGCTGCCGCTCGATGGCGAAGCCCTGTCGCCGTCCGCCTCGCCCGAGGTGAAGCCGAACGCGGAGACATGGCTCGACTTCACCGATCTCGTCTTCATCGATCCCGTCAGCACCGGCTACAGCCGCTTCGTCGCCAGCGGCGAGGACGCGCGCAAGTCCTTCTATTCCGTCGACGGCGACGCCAATTCGATCGCGCTGGTGATCCGCCGCTGGCTCGAGAAGCACGACCGGCTGATCTCGCCGAAATACGTAGCAGGCGAAAGCTATGGCGGGATTCGCGGACCGAAGGTGGTGCGCCAGTTGCAGCTGCAGCATGGAGTCGGCGTCAGGGGATTGATCCTGGTCTCGCCGCTGTTCGACTTCCGCGAGTTCGCCGGCACGAGCTTGCTGCAATATGTCGCGACGCTGCCGAGCTATGTCGCGGTGGCGCGCGAAGCCAAGGCACCGGTCACGCGCGCCGATCTCGCCGACGTCGAGGCCTACGCGCGCGGCGAATTCCTGGCTGACCTCGTCAAGGGCGAGGCGGACAAGGAGGCGACCAACCGGCTGGCCGACAAAGTCGCCGAGCTCACCGGCATCGACCAGGCGGTGAGCCGCAGGCTCGCCGGCCGGCTCGACGTCGGTGAATTCCGCCGCGAGTTCGATCGCAAGAACGGCAAGGTGACGGGACGCTACGACGGCTCCGTGCGCGGCTTCGATCCCTACCCGGATTCCAGCAGCTCCCGCTTCGGCGACCCCTCGGGCGATGCACTCCAGGCGCCGCTGACGAGTGCCGCGGTCGACGTGTTGACACGCAAGCTCAACTGGCGGCCGGACGGCTCCTATGAAGTCCTGAACGGCAGCGTCGAGGGCCACTGGGATTTCGGCCGCGGCCTCAACCCGCCGCAATCGGTGTCGGAACTGCGCCAGATTCTCGCCACCGATGCAAAGCTGAACCTGCTGGTCGCGCACGGCCTGTTCGATCTCGCCACGCCCTATTTCGGATCGAAGCGCGTGCTCGACCAGTTACCGGCCTTCGTTACGCAACGCGTGAAATTCGTCGTCTATCCCGGCGGCCACATGTTTTATTCGCGCGACGGTTCGCGGCAGTCGATGCGCAGTGAGGTCGAGGCGCTTATCCGCGAGTAGGCCGCCGCTTGCGTGGCGGATACCGGCGCGCGATCTCGCGCGCCACGACGCTTGCAGGCTTGACGTTGGCACCGGCGATCCAGATGTCGCTCACCTTGCCGCGCTTGTCCCGGACGCGGCGGACCGGCTCGCCATGGCTGGAGTAACCGGCGGCCCAGGCGAGCTTGCCCCTGTCGCGGCCGGTGACCTCGATCTCGGCGGCATCCATGAATGGGTTGTTGAACTGCGGGTTGGCGACGAGCACGCGGTTGCCCGCCGGCACGAGATCTGTGGCTCCCCAGATCGTCCACCACCGGCCGGTCCAGTCGCGCACGCGCCGGTCGGGCGCGCCGCGTGTCTTGAACGCGCGCAGGATCTGCATCGAGCCGTCCATCCAGAATGGCGCCGCGCCGTCAATGGAATTGCTGAGGATGCTGATCGCGAGCTCGCAAGCGGGGATGGAGCAGGTCCGGGAGATGTAACCCTGGAAGCCGCCGCCATGGCCGAACCAGTCCCAGCCGTCGGTCTTGCCGGCGTTGACGCCTAACCCGTAATAGCCCTCGAAGCTCTGCGGGATGCGCCAGTGGTGTCGCGTCATCTCGCGGCGGCTCGCGACCGAGAGAACGCTCTTCTTCGCATTGGGCGCGAGCTGCGCGAAGAAACGGGCGGTATCGCCGGCGGTCGCGACGAAGCCCGCCGCGGACGCCATGGCGTGCGCGGGATTGTCGCCGGGGATTACGCAGCGCTCGCCGAGCGGCAGCTTTCGGGTATGGCCGCGCGCGAACGGCGTGCTCTTGGCAAGCGGCGCATCCGGTTCGGTCTCACGCAAGCCCACGGGTTCGACGATTTCGCGCTTGATCCAGACAGGGTAGGGCTCCTTGGTCACGGCTTCGATGACGAGGCCGATCAGGCCAAAGCCATGATTGGAATATTTGAAGCGGGTGCCGGGCTCGATTGCGGCCGGCAGCTTCAATTCCGCGAGCAGCTCCTTCGCATCGAGATAGGGCCGGCTATCGATGAACTGGCCTGAATCGGCGCCGTCACGCGTCAGTCCCGCGCTGTGCGAGAGCACCTGCGCGATCGTCGTCTCTGCCACGCGCGGATGCAGGCCGCCGACGTATTGACCGATCGGATCGTCGAGTCGGAGCTTGCGCTGCTCGCGCAGCTTCATGATGCCGGCGGAGGTGAAGCTCTTCGAGTGCGAGGCAATGCGGAAGCGGTGCCGCGGAGTGAGCTTCTCGCCGGTGTCGAGATTGGCAAGGCCGAATGCGTGCTCGGCGACGACCTCGCCGCGATGGGCAAAGGCGATGATGACGCCGGGCTGTTGGAATGTCCTCTGTTGGAATTCGATCCAGGAGCCGATGTAGTCGATCGCGGATCGCAGCCACGTATCCATTGCACACCAATTGCGAGGGATGCTGCGCAAGGCTAGCCGAGAAAGTGGAACGGGCACAACCCCAAGGTTGTGCGCGCTCGCTTCATTCAAATAGTGATGTCTTAGTAGACCAGCGTCGCGCCGGTAGGCCTGTCGAGCGCGGCGGCGAGCGAGCGATATTCGGAGCTGTCGGTGCCGGCGAGCGAGGCGATCTTGTTCAGGTGGTACTGCGCCTGTTCGCGGTTGCCCTGCTCGAGCTGCCAGAGGCCGTAATACTGCCAGGTGCGGACGTGGTTCGGATCGTCCTTCAGCGCCAGCTCGTAATAGGCCTTCGACGACTGGTAATCGCCGAGCTTGCGATAGGAGTAGCCGATCAGGTTCGCGACATCGGCAACGTCGTCGCGCTTGAGCGACTTCAGTTGGTCGATCGCGCCGTTGTAGTCGTGACGGTCGTAGATCGCAGTGTAGGCGGCGCGATAGGCCGCCACGAATTTGGGATCGCTGACGGATGAGCTCTTCTTCTTGCCTTTTTTGGTCGAAGTGTCCGACTTCGGCGGCGGCGAAGGTTCATCGCTGCCGGCGGCATAGGCGCTGGTCAGCGTCGGCCCGGCCGCCAGCGCCATCGAGACCAGTCCCGGCACCAGAAGCGTTGAGAGTCTGCGCATTGATGTTCTCCCGTATGAAACGTGGCGATCCTACACGATTGCCCGAAGACCGGAACACCCATGGGGCAAAAACATTCCCGCTTCGCACGATCTATTCGTCCCGGCGCAGATGACAAACTTGTCATCGAGATGAACGGGAGCCCGCAATGGGCTTCAGACTGGGTTCAGTGGCTGCTCTCTAGGCTCGGACTTACGATCGAAGGGGTGACGAGAGGGCGCCGCCTCAAGATCCTTCCCAGAGGAGACCAACCATGTTGAAGACCATTTCCGCAGCCTTGCTCGCAGCCTCCGTGATCGCAGCCCCGGCTTTCGCCGCCGAGGCGGGCAAGACCACCACGACCGCGCCGGTGATCAAGGCGGACCAGAGCCAGACCAAGGCGGCGGATACTGCGGTCAAATCGGATGCGGGCGTCAAGCCCGACACGAAGGCTTCCGACGTCAAGGCGAATGCCAAGGTGGACACCAAGTCGAACGCGATGAACGCCAACGCCGCCGCCACGCCCGACGAGCACAAGTCCGTGCGCAAGCATCGCCATCACCACAAGCAGGTCACGGCCAAGGAATCGCTGAAGGCGCAGCCGGACGTGACCAAGCCGGCGACATCGGACAAGCGCAACTGACCACTGATCCCGCGCGGCGGCATCCCTGGCATTGCCCCGCCGCCGCGTGCGGAGTTCAGGCCCGGTCCGTTCGCCATGCCTCGTGCGAAAGCCCGAGGTGTCGGCGGCGGACCGGCGCGCCGTTTGCGCCGCTGCAAGCGAATTCCCTTTGTGCAAGCTTAGATCATGCAGGCTTGGGTTCGTGGAAGCTTGGGGCTAGAACACCTCCGAGTCTGATCGAGCGGAGAGCGGTGCCTGTGGGGCGATTGGCGAGATATGCAGTGATCATGGCGTTGCCGTTGGCGCTTGCGGCATGCTTCGGCAGCGACGGTGACCGTCCAACGCTGATGGGCGGGACCCAGGCCGGAGGGCCGCAGCCGTTTCCCGACAACTTCCGCAGCGACACGCTGGCCTTGATGCGCAGCTATCTGAACAACCCGGTCGGGGTGCGCGACGCCAGCATGGCCGATCCGGTGCTGCGCGAAGTTGGCGGGCGCCAGTTCTACGTGAGCTGCCTGCATTTCACCCCGCGCGAGACCGATGGCAGCTACAAGGGCATGCGCGAGCGCGCCGTGATTTTCGTCAACGGGCGGAGCGACCGCGTTATCGATCGGACGAGCGAGCTCTGTGCCGGTGCGGTTTACGCACCCTTTCCGGAACTGGAAAAGATGACGCGGTAGCGCAAAGCCCGCCTTCATCGCCTCATGATAGGACAGACCGCGCCGGAGCCGCTGGATCACATCTTGGCGAGCTTTGAACGGGCGGTTTCGTCTCGCGACAAATCGTTACGGCTCGCCCTGCGCCGACGACGAGAACGGCCGGCGCAAGGGACGTGACGGAACAAAATCGCGTTGTTGCCAACCCGTCACAGTAACGAACGATCAACGTTCCGGCATCGCCGCGAAGCAACCAAATTCACGCCACGTTGTTTGCTGAGGGTCGAATTTGAGAGAACGGGGATGATCATGAAAACGATTTTGCTCGGTGCAGTCGCGCTGCTGGCGCTGGCCGCGCCAGCCGCTGCAGCCGACATGCAGCCGCGCCCTTACACCAAGGCACCGGCCTATACGCCGCCACAGGTGATCTACAACTGGACAGGTTTCTACATCGGCGGCCATGTCGGCGGCGCCTTTGCCGGTGACAATGGCTTCCAGTCGAGCGATGCCCGCTTCCTCGGCGGCGTGCAGGGCGGCTTCGACTACCAGTTCGCGCCCAATTGGGTGGTGGGTATCGAGGCCCAGTATTCCTGGCTGCCGACCAACAACAACGGCGTCACGTTCCCGCTGGGCACGCAGGTGACGTCCAACACCGACCAGCTCGGGTCGGTGACCGGTCGCATCGGCTACACCTGGGGACCGACGCTGCTCTACGCCAAGGGCGGTTATGCCTGGCGCAATAACGGCCTTGGCGTGAACATCGCCGGGGTGCCGCAGGCCTTCACCACCACCGGCAACAGCAAGGACGGCTACACCGTCGGCGCCGGCCTCGAATACATGTTCGCGCCGAGCTGGTCGGCCAAGGCCGAGTATCAGTATTACAACTTTGGCAGCACCACCTTCACCTCCGGCCCAGCCGATATCGTCGGCGTCCGCGGCCGGGAGGATGAACATACCGTCAAGGTCGGCGTGAACTACCGGTTCGGCTGGGGCGGTCCGTCGGCGTCGCGCTACTGACCTCTGCCAACGACGCGATCTGACAAGGCCGGCTTTCCCGCCGGCCTTTCGTTTGCCCGCCTCTTGCTCGCCGGCCTGTTGTTCGCTTTGCGTCAACCATCTGGCGCATCGCTTGCAAGCAAACGTTCCGGCGCGCGTCTTCTCACGCGCGTCATGGCCGCGGGGTAAAGCAAAAATAATTTTTGCCGCTTACGGAACTCGCGCTCCGGAACGCGTTATATGAGAATTGCCGGGCTGGTGGGACGACGAACATGCGTATCTTGGTGTCGGCAGGGGTGCTCGCGTGCGTCATCTGCTTGCCGTGCTCTGCACAGACAATCCTTAAATCCGAGCCTCTGATGCTGGCGCCCTACGAGGTGGCCTTCGTCAAGGACGCTTCCTGTCCGTCGGGCAAGGTGCTGAAGGTCACCGGCGCGATCCGCGGGCTGCATCGCCGGAAGGCCTGCGTGGCCCTGGCGGGCGAGCAGGCGTCTCTCGCGACCGCGACGCCCTGAGCCTTCGCTCAGGTTTCCCGCCCCGGAGCTCCGGACCTCAAGTGTTCAGCTCAAGCTCCATCCTCGACTGCTGCTCGGCCTCAGCTTTGTTCTTGGCGGGGTCCTCGCCCTGGGCTGCCTGGCAGGGCGCGATCTCGTAGTCATTGTCGAGCACCCGGCGCGGTCCCGGCCGCTCGTCGTCCGCGGTCACGTCCACGACGAGACCACTTCGCTGCGCGAGTTTCCAGACGTCGGACTCGCTCGGATAGGCCTTGCTGATCTGGGCGTCGTTGCAGAACAGGGCGTAGGGCATTCTTCCCGCTCCAGGAAAGCCCGTTAACGACTTTGCGCGGAACGGGTTCCGGCCGGCTGGTCGATCACGGCGCCGTGATCGGGCAGTTCGTGTCCTGAGTCGTAAACGAGTCCTGAATCCGTAAAAAAAGAATCCCTGGGACTCTCCGGCTGGAATCAGCGGATGTTTTCGGCCATGACGAGCGACCTGAAAACCTCCTGCGGGCACATGCTCCTGCCCCTGACGTTGGCGCTGTTTGGCGCCTGCGCGGCCAATCTCTGGCTGGTGTGGTCCTGGCTGTAAGCCCCGATTGGAGCGCCGGCCCTACTTTTCGGCCGGTGGGCGGGGGGAGGCGTCGCTCATGGCGGCGCGCAATTTGCTCAGGGTGGCCGCGCAATACTCCTCGCGCTCGCGCGCGAACCGCTCCTGATGCTTGCGGAAATTGGCGATCCGGGCCTGCATCTCGCTGCGAAAATCGCCGCTTGTCCGTGCCGGCGGGAGCTTGACGAACTGAGCCTGCGGAGCGGGCTGGAGCGGTCCGATCTCGACCGGGGCGGTCTCGACGGTCGCCGCCGGCGAATCCGACAGCGCGGCCGGCTGAAGGAAATCATCCTTTTTGCCCGTCACCGATTGAACGAAGGCCAGTGTCTGCGCGATCAGTGCGTCGCGTTCCCTGATCCACTTCATGATCCACCTCTGCCGCGCTCCATTCCAGCAAAGCGGCCGCGCCGAATCAAGGTCGTTTGAAAGGGATTGCATATTTTTCCCGATCGCCCGACATTGGTCGGATGAATGACGAAGACGAACGGGTGGACGAAGCGGAGGGCTTAGGGCTCGTCCGCGCGTTCCTGTCGCTGCCGCCCGACAAGCGGGCGGAGGTGATCGCGTTCGTCGAGGAATTGGCGCGGGCCCATGGCCGGCCCGAGAAGGGCACGGAGGCATCGCCGACGTGATGGTTATCGCTGGCGCGGATTGACGTTGGGCTCGAAGGGTGCGCCGACCACCCGAACCGGTGTCGGAGCGGTGGCGTCGATTGCCATCCGCTCGGCCACCTGCTTTGCAGGAGTCGGTGCTGGCGCCGGTTCGAACAGCGCAACTGTGCCGGCCACGACGCCACAGCACAGCGTCACGCTCGCCAGCAAAAATATGTTTCGATTTTCTTCCCTGATCCGCATGGGTCGAGAACGAGCGACGCACGGCTTTGGTCCCGACCCCCATCGGATCAGCGTCTCCGACTCTGCCCAACGCTAACGATCAGATCGGATGGCACGCTGCGATTCCGGAGGCTCGAATCGCCTGTACACTGGGCTTCCGACTTGCCTAGAGGCTCACCCGATGACCGCCCACCGTCCTCCCGTGCTCGCCCACCAACGTTTCCTCGCCGACCGCGAGAATTTCGCGGACCTCGATCTCGCCGCCCGGTTCGAACGCATCGAGCGGACCAACCTTTGGGGCGCGCCAACTTCCGTCTCCGGCCTCGGCTCTGAGGACCCAGCGACCGCCGCGATCCGAGAGGGGCTTCCTCCACTGCTGCAACGCCTCGGTGCCCGCTCGCTGCTCGACGCGCCCTGCGGCGATGCCGGCTGGATCAGCCGCATGACGCTCGATGTCGATTACACCGGCATCGACATCGTGCCGTCGCTGATCGAGGCCAACCGCCGGCGTGTGGCAGGCGGGTCGTCGGGCCGGTTTCTCGTTGCCGACATCACGCGCGATGCACTGCCGCGTGCGGATGTCATTCTCTGCCGGGACTGTCTGGTGCATCTGAGCTTTGCGAATATCGATCGCGCCCTCGCGCAATTTCAGATGAGCGGCGCGCGCTTCCTGCTCGCCACCACCTTTCCGGAATGGGAGGCAAATCGCGATTGCGAGGATGGCGACTGGCGGGCGCTGAACATGGAGAAGCCGCCGTTCGACTGGCCGGCGCCGCACGCGCTGATCAGCGAGCGTTGCGAGGAGGGCGGTGGCGGCTGGCGCGACAAGAGCCTCGGGCTCTGGCAGCTGGATCAATTGCCTGATCGTGTCTGCCTTGCCACGGAGGAGCGTTTTCGATGATTGATGCCAGATGCAGTTGTGGCGCGCTTGCGCTGTCGCTTCCGGGGCCGTCGCGTCTCGTCGTTGCCTGTCACTGCACCGACTGCCAGCGCCGAACCGGCGCGCCGTTCGGCGTCGGCGCCTTCTATCCAGCTGACGCCGTCACGTTCTCAGGGACGCCGAAGGAGTTCGTCCGCGCTGCCGCAAGCGGTGGCAAGGTCCGCAGCTATTTCTGCACCGACTGCGGTTCGACGGTCTATTGGAAAGCCGACAATCTACCCGCGATGATCGCCGTTGCCGTCGGTGCGATCGCGGACCCGAACTACCCCGCTCCCGTCAGATCGGTGTTCGAGCAGGCGAAGCATGTGTGGGTGAAGATCGCTGACGCCGAGCACTTCCAGCAAAGCAGCGCGCCGAAGAATTCGAGGTGAGAGCCGTGCGGCAAAAGCTGGTGCGGCTGAGGGGATTGCTAAATCGATCTAAGGCATTGAATTTTATTGTAAAGTCTATTCTCGAATTGCCAGTCTACCAACGGAGCTACCAACATCTTCCGGACGCTAGCGGAGATTTGGGCGGGGATAATGGTGTCGGGAGCATGCCCGGACAGCGACGCTGCGGGTATTGTTGAGCAGCACCAACCCTGAAAGGAAGGCGCGCCAGTCCAATGCGAACGACAGTTCCGGCCGCCGTTCTGACCGCGGCAGCACTCGCCTTGATGCCCTGTTCAACGGCCTTTGCGGCAGAAGACGGCCCTGAGTGCTTCTCCCAATACACCAAGACCAACGTTTGCGACTACGCGCGATCGGCACAAGCCGCGGTGGCACCGACACTGCCGATGAAAGCCAGCGCGAACCTCACCATAGTGTCGGTGGCGGCTGCGGGACCGCGCCTCGTCTACGTGGCTGCAATGAGTTCATCCGCTGCCGAAGCAGAGGCGACGGCGACGGCGCGTGGCATAACCATGCAAGACTGGGCTGCGCAGGTGGAAGAGTACACGCGAAATTCGGTGTGCAGCATGGAAGCACTCGCAGCGTTCGTCGGGTTGGGCGGTGAGGTGCAGTATTTCTACAAGGGCGCGGACGGGCGAGTTCTGTTCTCGCCGCTGGTTGGGCGCAACGATTGCTTGAAGCGCCGGTAAACGGGAAGTTCCGGCGATCGGATACCGAAGGTTGGAGTTCGATGAAGGCTGATCGCTTTCCCTATGAAGCGTCGCGATGGTCGCCGGCGCAGCCGGACGAAGCCAGACGCTGGTTCGAAGAACTGGAAACGCAAAGTCCCCTGAACGTCCGCAATAGGCTGACGCAAACCGACGCCGGCCCTGCCGGCACGGTTACGATCGGCACGACGCAAATGACGATCGGCTTCGCCGAAGACTGGCTGGCTTGGCACGATCGCAGGCGTGAGGCATCGGAAGGCAAGCCAAAGAAGCACTGGCTCGATTGGGCTGGTTGGGCAATTGCGGTGATATCCCTGTGCATCACCGGGTTCACGGCCTACCGCACGCTGCTAATCCAACGCGACGACATCCGGGTCGTTGTCGACGGCACGCTGGCAGTGCGGCCCGATAAGGGCGATTTGCTGCTGGATCAGGATCAGCAATTCACGTTCATCAATTCGGGAAACCGCGCGGCGGTCATCACCGAAATCTATGGAGAATTGGTGCTGGTCACCGATCCTAAGACTGGATGCGATGGCCGCTTCGCCAAATCGATCGTCTTCAACCCGACCCAGATCGTCGTAAAGCCGGGAGACATTTTGCCTGTGCACGCGAACGTGGTGGAGCGTTATCCTTGGGTGAAGGACGGCAACGCACTCCGGTTTCGGCGGAGCAAGGGAGAACAGAACGACAGCTACATCCTCTGCCTACAGCTGTACGTGACGACACCGGACAGTACATCGATCCGGTGGGTTCAAAAGCTGTATTCGGTCCCGACGAAGGACGACCAGTCCCCGGACGCCCCCGATAGGGGCCGGCCGCCGTTGAACGTGATCCAACAGATGCACTGGGGCTTAAACTGACAAAGCGGGTCTTGAGTTCGATCCTCACGCTTCTGCTGTGGCAGATCTTCATCACCAAGAATGCTGCGGTCTACGCGAGTTTGTATCCCAGACGGCTCGCAAAGGTCGCTGTCTTCGTCGTGTTCATTCCACTAATTGCGATCACCTCGCTGATGTGGGCCGGTCTCTGGATCGTCGGGGTTGGAAGGGCGATGAACTTGTTCAGGTAGTCCGCTGACGGCGCGCGAGCGCCGGCGTCGGGTCGTATTGAAGCCCCCCAGCCGGTCCCCTGAGATTTGACGTGGAAAACGGCACCGGGAGCATGCCCGGTTCGCGGTATCGCGTGTAGTATCGGTGCCTGCAACCGGGGGGCAAGTCATGGCGCGGACGCGGGTCACAGAAGATCAGTTTCGGGTCGACGAAAACGGGGTGACCCATACCCCGACCAACGCCCGCTGGACGGCCTATCCCGGCCGCCCGGAGCCAGCCGTCTACTCTTCCGGCATGCTGGGAAGCGTCCTTCCGAACGGTGATGACTACTGGCGCGAAGACGTCGAACCGATCGCGCTGAAGCTTCTCGCCGCGCGGCCCGCGGCATCAGAACCATGACCCACCGCCTTGGGACCGCCGATCTGATCGAGTACGCCAATCGGAAACGCGCGTGGATTGCTGCTGCCCGAATGGCCTTCGAACCTAGGCGTCGCGAGGCCTGCTTTGTTTGCGGCAAGTTTCAGTCCATCGCTCAGGCTCACCATGTCGTACCATTGGGGGAACAGTTCGACCGTGGCTTTCCCGCCGCTGACCACGAGCACGAGTTCCTTTGCCCGAACCACCACTTCATCCTCCATCTCTGGATCGATGATGACATCTCCCACCAGCGGCGCGGCCGGCGCGCCGCTCCCACCGTCGACGATCTGACGAACGAAGAAATCGAGCGAATGCTTCAGCTGTCGGGCCGCGCCGACGTTTAGAGGAACAGAATGAACCGACTTCAAAAATTCGTGGAACGGGGCGCTTTTGGTGAAGGCACCGGACGCGCTGCGTACGTGCTTGATCCGACGAAGCTGCCAGAACCTGGCAGCGGCTTCGATTGGCAGATCGTGGATGACTTCCTGCCGGGCGATGCCGTCCTTGCCGACCCGGGCCTGAAGCAACTATTCGAGGTGGCATTGAAACGCGGCTGCGCAGTGGTGGCGCGAGCTACAGAAGCATGACGTTCGGGTTAGGCATTATCACGACGATCGTTGCCATCGCCGGCGCGGCGATTGCCTACTTCCAATTTGTCACGGCTCGCCGGAAGCTGATGCTTGATCTTTTCGACCGCCGGCTGAAGGTGGTTGAAATGGTTGAACGGGCCGTCGGAGCGTTCCAATCGAGCGGAAAGGTCACCGGTCAAAACTTCAACGACTTGCTGACCGCGAAAGCTGGCGCGCGTTTCCTATTCGGCAGCGACGTCCAAGATTACTTGAACTCCCTGCATCGGGACTTCGCTTTTTGCCTAACCTACTCCGATGCGATGCTTGCTGATCTTGCAACGGCTAACCGAGATGCGCTGATCGATCAGAAATACCAGATCGAACTGCGGCTGGCCCAACAGCCCGCGCAGCTGACGGTCGCCTTCGGGCCTTATCTGAAGTTCACCGACAAGCAGACGAAGCCGTGGCTGCCGTGGTGAAAGGGGCCTCACCCGGTCAGGTGCGCGCGAAAAGAAGAAAGGCGAGAAGTTGGAAACAGACGACGAAAGAACGCGGCGCCAAAACGCGGAGCGAGAAGCCGAACTGGAACGCGTGCCCCTTCAGACGATCGACAAGAGCCAGTGGCCAAAGGGCGTTAGACCTATCGCGCTTTCCGAAACGAACGGTCTTGGCATCGACAACGACGGGCGTTTGCACTGGAATGGAAAGCCGGTCGAAATCATTGGGCGTCGAGTTGATCTGACCCGCGGCCAATCCGCGTTCGCCATTGTAGTTGCTATGTTCACGATCTTCGGCGCGATCGGCGCAGCCGCCCAGGGTTGGGCGGCCTACCACGATTGGGCTTGCAAAAATAAGCAGCCAGCGCTGCTAAGTTGCCCCTCGAATTGAGCCTCAGCGTAAGATGACCTCACTTCCTCAATTACTCCCTGACGTCGACTATCTACTCAGCCTAGAGGCCGAGGAATTGGCAAGCTATCTTCTGATCGCCCTTTCGGCGCAGCGGCAAAACGGAAATGTCCATGCAACGAACTTCCTGAGTGGCTTGTTCAACCACCATCCCCATTCAGGCTCGTACGCTGATCGATCCAGGCAGGATCAGATCGAATTGGCGATAGCTGAGGCTTGGAATTGGCTTGAGGTGCAAGGGCTGTTAGTCCCAGCTTCAGGGACGAACGGAAGTCACGGCTGGAAGCGCTTTAGCCGTCGCGCCGAAATCATGGCTTCGCCGTCTGACGTCACTACGTTCGCGCGTTCTCGTCGGATCGAAAGGGAGAAGTTGCACCCCCGGATCGCCCAATCCGTGTGGTCTGCCTATCTGCGCGGCGAGTACGATGTAGCTGTCTTTCAGGCGATGAAAGCAGTTGAGGTTTACGTCCGCGAGGCCGGCGATTTTTCGGCGGCTGATCTCGGCACGGATTTAATGCGGCGCGCTTTCCACGAAGAGACCGGCCCTCTGACAGACAAGTCGGTTGAAAAAAGCGAGCGGCTAGCAAGATCGGCGCTGTTTGCCGGCGCAATTGGATCGTACAAAAATCCACACTCACACCGAGACGTGGACCTGAATGATCCCAACGAAGCGATGGAGATCGTCCTTCTTGCGAACCACCTACTTCGCATTGTTGATGGTCGCGCCGCGGTCAGAGGCGCCCCTCAGGCGTGAACTCCTCAGGTTGAAAATGAGCGACAGCGAGATAGATCGAGTACCTAAGACAACTCTCGACTGTTGGAAGGCTGAGCTTTCAGAATGGATGGTCCCCGGCGCGTTCCGCAGTCGTGTCGACGCGATCATACGACCTCTTCCTCGTCATATTTTCTTTCGCCAAGGAGGGTTGGCGTTCCTGCGTGACGCTTGGATAGCTGGCAAGGTCGCGAACGCGCTTTCATCGCGACTAGTGCGGCTCGTGCCACACGCGCGGCCCGACTTCGAAGTCCAGAAGGACAGGGAGATGAGCGAGCAATTTGAAGTGACAGAAGCCGATATGGACGGACGTCGGCGCGGTGACGAGATCGACCTCCATGCTCTTGAACCCGATCCCGTCGAGAACTGGCAGAGGAGATTTGAGGCCATTCCGGCGGCCCTAAATCGGGTAGTCGCAAAGAAAGTATCTAAGGACTATCCTCCCGGCGTGAGCCTCGTGATCTACTTAAATCTCGGCTGCTATGGTGCATACACAGCCGAAGGTCTGCCAATCATCAGTGAGAGCACTTCGGCTGCACGTGCGAAATTCCGATCCGTTTTCGTCATGTGGGAGGGCGTTCTCTACAAATTCTGGGAAGGCGGAAAGCCGGCGACTGAGCGATGGCCAATTGCTCAGCCTGACGATTTTTAACCCGCTAAGTGCAGCACCGCGATGTCATCCGAAATGGGTTTCCTGTCATCAGCCGCCCTGCTTTTTGCTGCACTTTTCGTATTGATCCCCGGCAACGCCGTTAAAGCCGGCGAGCGATCAGTCGAGACGCCTGAATGCAAGGAAATAACAGCGCGGATCATCGAGCGGACGAATACGCACTTCGATCACTTCTCACCATCCGGCGGCAGCGTCTTCTTCAAGCACCCTGACATGGTCCTGATTTGTGATCCCAAGTTCATAACCTACGTCTCCTTGAACTGGGATGCGAGCGGCTTTCCGCCGAACGAATGGTTCGCACTCGTTGCGCAGGCAGGAAGCGCGGTCACAGGCGCCGACCTGAAAAAGTTGGAAACAGCGGCGCATCGATGCCATCGAGCTGCGCTCAAGGAAACCGGCGAGCAAGCCAGCGCGCTTCTTCCTAATGCAACGGTCGGATGTCAGGCTTTCACCGGAGACGGTGGCGGCGTGGTCGTGGATGTTGCAATACCATCACGAAGGAATTGAATGTGACGAGAGTACTAGCTTCGAGCGCTGTCGCCGCGCTGCTGATCGCTACTCCGGCGGCTGCCGAAACCATCGTGGGCCGCGCCAGCGTGGTCGACGGCGACACGATCGAAATCCACGGCACGCGTATCCGACTGTGGGGGATCGACGCGCCCGAGAGCGATCAGCTCTGCCGCGGCGACGACAGCGAACTCTATCGATGCGGCCAAAAAGCTGCGGCCGCCTTGGCGGGTCTATTCTATGCGATCCCGCGGCCGGTGCTCTGCACGCCGAAGGATCGAGACCGATACGGCCGGGTTGTCGCCGTTTGCAAGCTGGGAGGGCCTGGGCCGGATATTGCGCATTGGATGGTCTCCAATGGGCATGCGCTCGATTGGCCCAAGTACTCCCACGGCCAATACACCGAAGCGCAGCAGCGCGCCGAGCGCGCCAATGCCGGCGTGTGGGCCGGGAGCTTCGTCGAGCCATGGCGATATCGGGCATGTACCACGGCAGGCCGGCGCCCGTTGGACTGCTCGGACGAAACGCCCCGGTGAAGTCGGCGGCTTAGCAATGGAAGAGACGAATGCAGTTGTGGACGTTCGCACCGCAGCAACGATGATCGTTGCGTGAAATCAGTCTTCCGATAATCTCATCGCATTAGCGGCCATTCATTTCAGCACCTTGGGAGATTGCCGTGAAGAACGATACAGCCGTTTACGATGCCTTTCGCGTTGACCCGATCAATGGCGGCGCGGAATGGGCCGGTCGCATGGGCACGCGCCACGCCATCGCCAGAGACGGCCTGACGATCGATCCTGCATCACTTGCTTATTGCCCGCACGAATGGCTGAACGAGAACGGCTATGTCGATCTTGAGCGGGTTCAGTCTTCGCCGCGCCTCTTCGCGCTTTGATGTCCGACAAAGATCAAACGCTTGCCGACGAAACGGCGATCAGACGCCTTCTAAGGCGCGCCGCTCCGCGTCCCCTTGCCGCGCAGCCGTCGACGCCGTTCGCAAAGGATAGCGATCCGAACCGCGAATTCGCACGCAGCTCGGAGCCGGCGAGCGTGTGGTTCTTCGTTTTCTTGCCTATTTTCATGCTGCTCTACGCGATCGTCGAGAAGATGCATGTGAGATGAGGGTTAGGTCAAAACTGAGGTGAGCTACCTTTCGCGGGCACAGCTGCCCGCGCCACGTACGATCAATTGTTCAGCAATGGCCTACATGTCACTCCGTAAATTCAACGCCGATACGGCTGCCTGAACGCCAGATTAAGCGGCAGTTCCTGTCGACGCCAAAACCGCACCGAGGGGATAGCGCTTGGTCCAGTCGCGGCCATTGCGAGATAGCAGGCTCACGCGCTTATCTTCGGCCTTGCGCCAGCACCTCGGACCGCTTCTTGGCATCACCCATGTATCGCGCCCGGAGGCCGAATACGAAGGCCACGTGAGAAGAAGTCGGCGCTGAAGAACCGAGAGAAGTACTTCGTCATCGACGGGGAAGCCGTGGTCCTCGGGGTGGACGGCATCTCGGACTTCAACGCGCTGCATTCGCGTAAGCACGATCATGAAGTCCAGCTCTACGCCTTCGACGTCCTCGCCATGGGCGGAGACGACTTGCGCGATCTGCCGCTGCATCTGCGCAAGATGAACCTCGCGCGCCTGCTGGCGCGCCGGCCGGACGGCATCACCGTTGCGCCGTTTGAGCGCGGCGAGATTGGGCCCGATCTATTCCGCGCGGCCTGCCGCATCGGACTTGAAGGGCTGGTCTCGAAACATCGCGATCGGCCGTACCGCGGCGGCCGGCAGAAGCACTGGATCAAGGTGAAGAACCGCACCCACCCAGCGATGGCAAGGGAGCTATGACAGGAACTGTGAGCCCTGACGCCAATTTGGAGTATTGCCAGCTCGCCACTAAAGCTGGCGGAGCGGCCCCCCGGCCTACCCCTCAAGAGCCTCCTGAAGCCGTGGCCGTGTCTCCGCCACAGCGGGCCCGGGTGTGCCCAGGCGCTCCGGCTTTCTGTCCCCTCGCAGCGTCCTTCTTAAATGATGACCATGCGAGGTCGAGGCGGAAGCGGGGCAACACGTTTCCAGAGGAGCGCGAGGTTGCCAGCCTGCGCGGCCTCGCGATTATGGGGCCGATCTCGGCGGATATGTTAACCGCGCTTCGCACCACCATCATGATCTTTTGACGTCTTATTCGGTTCGAGGCCGAGGTTAAGCAAAAATCGCTGAGCCTTCTGGTACTCTTCCTCGCAATCTTCGGACCACGGCGATTGGTTTCTGATCATTCTTTTGAAAGTGGTCAGCGTCTCAATCACCTGGATCACTTGATCACGCATGATGCCTCCTTGGCTCATCAGATGACTTGATATTCCTTGCGCCACTGGCTTGCTCGGACCACCACAAAGACGGCGACCACCCGATAGACGCTCGGTCTTGGCCTCAGTAATCCCAAGTGAGCCTTCATAACGCCAGTTAATTCTGGTTATTGCATTAATTTTAAATATCAGATAAATTGTTTAATTGGCAGGCCGCTCGGCGAGCGGAAACCTGAGCGTAACCTCGGAGAGGAGAGCACCGATGAAGCTCACTTGGGGCGTTCTTTCCGCAGCGGCATTTGCGTTGACACTGGCGATGACCGTGCCACCTGCATCGGCTTGCAATGGCAAAGGGAATTGCGAGAACGCGCCCGGCCAAACGAGGGGAGCCCCCGGACCGATTGCGGGCGCGGGCCTTCCTATCCTCGCGATTGGATACGGCGTGTACTGGCTAGTGAGACGGCGGCGGACGCGCTAGTTGCGCGTAGGCGTCCGTGACAAGTCGTCAGTTGGACAGTCCAAGGGCTCCTCCATGAACTGCTGATTGACGGCCGGAAGCAACGGTCGGTAATCCAGAATTAACCCGCGGCCGCGACATCAAGCTTAATTCCAGACGTTGATTGCAGCATCGCTGCGAAGCGTTACCTTGTGAGAGCCGGATGCCCCGTCCGGGTCCCCCCCAAGGCGAAGTCGTCGCGCCAACATATTCGGCGCGGCGCTTCGTTTGATCGCAGGCCGTTTCGTTTGAAAAAGCAGCCGGACCACGAACAGCTCGATCTATTGGAGATGCGCCGGCAACTCACGGCCCTGCGCTCGCAACACTCGGACAACCTTGCGATAGCATCGCTACTGAACCGCTTCCTCGTGAAGATTGCATTCCTCTCGGAGCCTACAGACCCGAGGCACGAACAGTATCTCCGATCTGAGTTCGCACAGGCGCTGAAGAAGGTGGAGGCGATCACCTCGCGCGAGCCAACAACGAAGCGGCCAGCACCCACTAAGCCATCCAAGTAACACTAACGATCGTATCTCATTGCGCTTGCCGGCAACTGCGCCATGCTGGATGCAGTCGCGAAGCCGTCCTTGTTTTGCGTACCGACGCCTTCGCGGCAAGGGGCCGCCGCCGTCACAAGCGACGGCCCCGCCCATGATAAGCTCTAGTGAGCGCGCCGCACCGCTTGGGGCACAGACGGCAGTCTCCGGGAAAACGGCTTGGCGATCGCGAGAACTGCGGCTTCGTCAGTTTCGAGCGCGATCTTCTGCGCGAGCATCACATCGCCAATTGCTAGGGCCCGGTCCGGGAGGAAGCACCACCCGATCTTAGGCTCCATTCTTTCATCAAGCTCCAAAACATTGCCCATGGTGCCTTGATGAATTCGGTATCGCCGGCCCGTATGAGAGCCTGTGACTTCAAAAAAACCATCGGCATCAAATTGCGCGCGCTGTTCTGAAGATAACCATTCTCGCAAAAGGCGACGCGCACGCGCTTCCGGGCCATTTTGCTCGTTGAAGTTCCGATAAAGCGCCCGGAGGGCTCGCAAGCGCGCACCCTGAGCGACGCCGTTGCGTCCGAACAAAAACATCTTCCGTGCTGCGACGCTTCTAACCGCCGACTAAGCGCGGATAGAACAGCGTTTCCTCCGCTGTGGGATCAAACGATCTTATCAGCTTGAGATCGCCGGCCGCCGTCCGAGTGGCAGCGGTAAATCCTTTGCCGGTCAGCTTTCTGAAGCGCTGCTCAGCGTCGGCGAGCCCATTGTGGTCGTCCCGGTCAAAAAAATGTCGGCTGTCGCCTGTGCTGTCCATTACGATCTGGGTAGCCATGGAAGAGAACTCCGCAATGCCTAGCCTATGATGGAGAAACCTCGCGGCGTGACAGTGTTCCTATTGCGGATAAATTTCATTGTGCGTTCTCGTTTGGGCCGTCCGCTGGCTTCGAGGAAATCGACGAAAACCTAATCCGCTGCGATCTGACGCCGGCGCAGCGGGCGAAACTGATCGCGAAGCGGAAGGCGGCTTATGAAGCCATGCACGGTTCGGCCAAGGCCGTCGGCGCCCGGGCGGCTAACAGGGCGATGGGACGCGGTAACGCAGCCGTCAAGTTGGCGGATGCGTCTTTCACCGCTGACACGGCCGCCAAGACCGGCAAGCCAGAACGATCGATCCAGCGCGACGCGACCCGCGCCAAGGCGCTAGGCGCCGATCTGGATCGGATCGCCGGACCCAATCGCTGGCCGCGATGCTTCGGTCAACGAGAGCGTCAGCGTTTATAAAGGTCTCGCTTCTTCCACGCTGCTCCCAAATCCGCGGCCTGATGTGATGCTCCCAATCTCGCGGAGCGATGCGGCGCCAGCACAGGGGGCGCGCCGTGAAGGCCGTATTCGTGATCGAAGAAGGCGCGGACAGCGCGCGTATACCGCCCGCCCATCAAGCCGTCGATTTTTGGAAAGCCGCGCCGTTCCAACAAGAGGACGATTGCTCGCCAATGCGTGTAGCTGCCGTGCCCTAGAACCGCCTCGCTCAGCGATCGTTCGTCCGCAAACAACGGCAGCTGCTCAAGAGTGACTATCGTTCTGCGCGTATCGCGCTTTGCTCGCCGCTGCTTTGCTTGCCCGGGTATCCCTTCATCGCGCAGGTCGTCAGGGTTGTTCACGACGGCGACGCCTCCTCACGGTCGGTTCCAGAGACTTTCCGAGCATGTCGCCAAATCGGCGCCGGACGCTGCCGGTTTCGGGATCATTCTTGTCCAGCGAGGCAAGCCAAGCGTCAAGCCGGACGCGCAGGTAGCGTCGGCCGCGCGTTGATTGCGTCAATTCGATCGGCTTGACCGGACAGACGTTCTTGAAGGTGTCGACCGACAGACCGCAATAGCTCGCGGCCTGATCCAGCCGCAGCGCGGCTGGCCAGAACGGCAAATCAGAAAATTCGATCATGACCGTGGCAGCGGGCTATCGGTCGCTCTTGACCGCTTTACTGGGGATCATAGTCACGCCCGCCGGTGGGCGGATCACTTTCCGGTGCTGATATCCGGACACAATATCGTCGTTGACGTCCTTTGCCCCGTAGACGAATTGCGGGTTGAACAGGCATTTGTCCGACGTCATTGCGACTTTCAGCTGGTCACAGTTCTTCTCTATCCACGCTCGTGCGGACGCCGGCTCAACAGCGGCGGTGAAGACGGCAAGGAAGACCGGACCGCTCGCCGTGCAACGGTAGTCTTCCACGTCGGCGTAGTAGCATCGCATCTTTCGAACTAAGATCGACTTGTCGAGATACTTTCGAGTGCCAATGAATAGGTCGCTAGGGTCAACGACCTTGTAATCGGTATCGGCTGATTTGCTTCCTGCCGGCGCGGAGGGCGCCGATTGCGCCGCGGCTGGCGAGCCGAGCAGGATCATGCTCGCTATCGTGGCGGCAAAAATATTTCGGATCATGGCATTTCCTTATCACTGGGGTCGCTGTGGGCGCGGCCGGCTGATTTCATGATGGAGCGCGGCACAAACGGCAATTAGCCGAAATGAGGGGGCGCAACACGGCTAACGGCGATCGTTCGCCAGCGCCGCCGTTCGATCGTATCGAAGCAGCATCGTTTCCCAAGACCCGGGCCGGTAAGCGGTCTGCAAAACCTTCTCCGGCGTCCATTCGACGTGCAGAACCGTCTTGCCGAGAAACTGGACGTCAAGCGCCGACGTCCGGTCCTCGTTGTCCATCGATCGCGACAGCGTCAACCGAAACTCGTTGTGGCGGACTTCCGACAACCGGTAGCGGCCGCCGGCACGATCGACGCAGCAACGTTCGCCGACCCGGCGCAGGATGCCGAGCGCGGCCCTGCTAAGAGACTTGATGCGTTCGGTGCGCTCGGCTTTCGTCATCGCTTAGAGCCCGGCAAGGCCGCGGACTTCCTGAACGAACCGCGTCAGATCTTCCGGCCGGTAGTGAAACAGGTCCGCCGGATCGGCGCCGCGCGCTAGAAGCAACTGCGCCTTGATCGCGAGGTCGGCGACGGACATCGCTGGCGCCATCAGAATTGCATCCGCGATATTCTCAACGGCGCCATGGGCGACGTCGCAGGCGGCTTCGGCCGCGTCGACCTTGTCGTCGGTAGCCCGTTCGGCCAGAGCATAGACGCGGCGCTTTTCAGCCAGGGCGACCTGATGGTCAGCGAAAAGCGTATCGATCGTTGAAGTCAGTCGGGTTAGGGTATTCGTGGCTTGCGGCATTGTTCATCCCAATGTTGCGGGTCAAGAGCCGTCGGCAGTTCGCGCTGCCG
This sequence comes from Bradyrhizobium sp. 159, assembly GCF_023073795.1. NCBI lineage: Bacteria > Pseudomonadati > Pseudomonadota > Alphaproteobacteria > Hyphomicrobiales > Nitrobacteraceae > Bradyrhizobium > Bradyrhizobium sp. 159. Next base: position 43,730 of record NZ_JADPKE010000058.1, read on the forward strand.
GCGGCTCGCTTCGACTACTGGAAGAATGCCACCGGGAACAAGAGGGAAGATTGCCGGGAAGACCGGGGCTTTTCCCGGCTCAAGGCTCGGCGGTCTTCGACCGCACCCGCGCTTCAATGCTGTCGGCAAGTCGCGCCAGATATTCTTCCGTCATCAGTTGAAGGCGTTCGTTCTGCGTCGGCGTGCGCACGGCGAAGCCTCCCCGTATCTCCTGCACCAATTCGCGCGCCAAGTCGGGGCTGAATGCCACCAACAGCGGCACGATGACTTCCGTCAGCACAGCGTCGGACGCGGCCTGTCGCGCCGCCAGATGCTCCACGTCGTTGCGAAGATCGGCCGTCACCTTCACCAACTCCCGCTTGCGCCGCCGTTACCAAACGCCGGCCGTGGCGCCGGCGCGGCCGCGTCCGGGGACGAATGGCCCAGCGATCCCGGGCCGCTGCTGTTGATCGATCCGCGGACCTGCGCGGATAGCTGCTGAACCTGCTGCACGACCTGAAGCAGTGTCGATCCGGGTTCGACGATGTTTTTGACGGTCACTTCGCCGGACACTTCGCCGGATACGTTGACCGGCTTGGACTGGTCGCCGGCGACGCCGGTTCCGTAGGTCATAGTTGACGTGATCTCCGGGGAGGGCGTTTCGTCATAGCCAAAGGCCCGGCGATAGACGTCGCGCATCGATCCGCGCTGAAGCCGCAGCCGCTGGCCGCTGGTCAAGCCCGTGTAGCCGGCGTCATCTACGGACTTGTGCATGGCGTAGAGGCCGCCAACGAGCGCTGCGCCGCCGGCGACCCAAGGGGCGGCCGCAGCGCCTGCCGTCCAGATGGCGCTGCCAAGGCCGCCAGTAGCCGCCGTGGTGGCCGCGGTCTTCGTGGCGGCGCCGACGCCAGCGGCGGCGGATAGCTCCGCAGCGGACGCCGACAGCGCCGCGGCGGACCCGTCCAGCGCGACAGCCGACGACGACAGGCCGAAGCCGCTGAAAAGGCTCTGCGCAAACTTGACGCCGCCGTAAAGACCACCGCCGGCAGCGACAGCAGCGCCCGCGCCGACGGCCCATGGCGGAAGCTCTGCGGTGCCTTGGACGCCTTTGCCGAGCATGTCGGTGGCCCACGTCAGGGGTCCACCCTTGCCTTCGTTGTCGAAGGCGCGGCCGATCGCGGTTTCGAGGTTCTTAATCGAGCCTTCCAACCGAGAAACAGCGCCGTCGAAGCCCGACATGCGTTCGCCGGCGATCTTCTCGGAATAGCCAGACGAATTATTTTCGATTTCGCCGATCACATGACGCAGCGTCCCTTCGTCGGACAGCGCGGTCGCGATGCGGCCGCCCTGCTTCGATCCGAACAGCGCGTTCGCCAGCGGCAGGTTGCCGGCCAGCTTCGGCATCAGGTCCTTGATCAGCGCGTTTGCGTCGACCGACTGGACGCTGGCGTTCCGGTAGCGCTGCGCGGCGCCTGCGATCGACTTCAGCGACTTCGCGTCATTGCCTTCAAGGCTGTCGCGGAGAAGCGACGTCACGGCCGGGCCGAACTTCGCCGGGTCCGCGATCACGTCCTTATTGCTGAAGATTTTTCCCAGCCCGGCCTTCGTCGCGCCGTTCAGCTTGACGCCGTACCGCGCGGCGACGTCGGCCGCGAACGGGTCGACGTCCAAATGGTCGCGCATGGTCTGGTAATTTTTGTAATCCATGCCGGCCGCGAGCAATGCGGTTTTGGCGCCGGCGGTCGGTGCCTGCGTCATCGCGGTCAGCGCGCGAAATGCCGTTCCCGCTTCGTCGCCGCGGATATTCGCTTTCTTCAAGACGCCGCCGAAACCGAGCAGGGATGCTTCCGAGATACCCGCCAGCCGCGCCGGCGTCGCGCCGAACTTGTATAGCTGCGAAATATCTTCCGGCGTCATGCCGGTCACTTTCGCCGCCTTGACCTGATAGTCCGCGGTCTGGCGCGCGGCCGCAAGCGCGGCTTCCTGCGTCGACGTGTCTTTCCGGAAGCCGAAGATCGCGCCTTCCATCTGCTTCACGGCGTCCGGCAGCGTCAGGTCCATGGACATGCCGAGCGCAGCGGCCGGTTCCATCATGCCCATGACCTGATTTTTATTCAGGCCGCGCGCGGCCAGTTCGCGCTGCGCTTCCAGAACCTGAACGTCGTTATATTTGGTCTTGGCGCCCATGTGGATCGCCTGCGCGACAAGCGGCGCCTGTTCGGCATCGGACAGGCCCATGACCGCCTTACCGAAGCGGCGTTCCTTGTCGAACTCGCGGTAAGTGTGCAGCACCTTGCCGGCGCCGCGCTTGGCTTCGTGGGCAAGCAAGCCGCCGGCCAGCCCGGCGGCGTTGGAAATCATCTGCCGCCGGCGCGCCGACCGTTCCGACTTCGCCGCCTGCCGATCCAGCGCCGCGTTCGTCCGGTCGACAGCGGCGCGCAACTTCTCTTGCTGCGAAACGGCCCGGTAGACCGGGACGCCGAATTCTTCAAGGCCACGCTTGGCGCCGACGAAGGCGGATCGCTGCCGTTCGAACGCAGCGGAGGCCCGCGAGACTGCGGCTTGCGCCTTCTCATAGCTACGCGCGAGCGCGTCCGCGTCGCCCTGTCCGCGCTTCATCGCGACCGCCGCCTTTTCAACGGCGACCTGCGCTTCGCGGAATTTCGTCCGGGCGCTGGAAAAGCCGTCCTTCGCCGCGCCGAAGCGATCGATCGCCGCCATTTGCTGTTGCGCCCGGGACAGCGACTTCGTCAGCGCGTCGACTTCCTTCGACGACTTCGCCGATTTTGCGATCCCTTCGATCTTCTTCGCGATCTTGTCGAAGACAGCGCCGGTTTTGTCTTCGGCGCTGATGCGCGCAACTGCTTCGATTATTTTGGCCATTCGCTAGGTCTCCGAAAAGTTGGGGCCGCTGGTCCTTCCCGTGTCGACCAGCGGCCCCCTAAACGACGCCCTTTCCGCCAAACAAGAAACGGCAAGGCGCCGAAGACATCACGCCGCCGCGTCGTCAGCTTCGGTGGTGACCGGCGGCGGCCACGTTGGATCGATTGGGATCAATTCGATCTGCGTCGACCGCGGCGGCTTCTTGCGCGGCGCGATCGCAGCGTCGACGTCGAGATCGGCAACGGCCTCAGTGGTCATGAGACTGCCGTCGAAGGCAAAGCCGGGACCGTCGAGATGCGGCAGACGGATCAACGAGAACAGATCGCCCGGCCAGTCGGCTAGCGTGCTCGGATGAAATTCGACTTCCTTGAATTTCCGCCGCGCGCAACGCCATCGGATGCCGGCGCCAGCCACGTGCAGATGGCCTGTGATGCTGTCGCTTGAAACGACAGCCGCCTGATCGCCAACTATGCGGCCATCGTCGGCCACCACCCACAGCTCGACCTCGCGCGATCGGACGTCTTTGCGAGGCTCGGCGCCGAAATCGCGCGCGACAATGTCAGCGAAGGGGACCGGCATTTCGCCTTCCGGCAGGTTTTCGTTCAGCCGCTTGGCATCGAGAGCCTGTTGCGCGGCTTCCTTCGCCAGCTTCAACAATTCGGCAGCGATCCGTTGCCCGTCTGTCTTGATACGCGCTGTCAGATCGTTGGCTGCCTTTCGGGCAGCCGCAATTTCCCGGCGGGCGGCGGCGTCGGCTTCTGCCTTGGCAGTTTCGGTGTCCGCGCTTTCCGTGACCGTCGCGAGCCTTTCGAGCCGATCCACTTCACCCGCTGCGGCGGCCCGCTTCGTCGACCAGGCCGCAAACCGCAGGCTGTCTGCCAAAGCGTCGGCTTCCTCCGCGTCGATCGCGGCCAGCTGATCGCGGGCGGCCTTCAGGTCCGCCCGCACGGCGGCGATCCGCTTGTCGACTTCTGATTTCCTGAACGGATTTCGCATCACTTACCCCCACCGATCTGCATCCCGCGCGACGCCAGAGACTTGTCCCAGAGGGACGACGTATCGGCGCTGTTGGCTTCGACCGTCGGCTGTTCGATCGAAAGCCCGAGAGGGCTTGCGCCTGCGCGGCCCGAAGCCGGAACGGTCGTCGCGGCAGCCAGAGCGGCCCGCGCTTGATCGACCGTTTGGTTCGTCGTCGTGGCAAGGGTCAGCGCCAGCTGTTCGCGGCCAGCGGCTTCGGGCGCACCCATGATCCGGGCCAAACGTCGCCGCTCGTCTGCCACCGCGGCGGCGACCGCGGCCTGAAGGCCGGACCGTGTGTAAGTGTTCTCTTCGCTCATGAAGGTTCCTCCAAAAAGGATCAGGAGAGGTCGACGCCTGAAAGGATTTCGGCCGGCGTCTCCTTGACGTTGATCGACGCGGCGTAACCCTGATTGCTGCGGCCTGCGAGCATCAGCCATGAACCGCTTTCGGTCCGGTAGATGTGCGTCACAGCGTCGAGGTTCACGTAGTAGGGGGTCCCATCGCTGTTCGTCAGTTTTCGCCAAGCCATCGCGTCCGCTCCTTCGACGCAATCAGCATCTCTGGTTCGGCCGCCGCCGATCAACGCGGAAGACGTCTCAACGCGTCTCAGGTCCCGGCTTTTTCGTCTCGTTACGTCTCATTCGAAGCGGCCGGCTTTGCAGAAAGCGTTCCAGGCGGGACTGGGAAATCAGGAAGCGCTGTTCGTCCACACGCCACAGCGAAAAGCCTTCTGGACTTCCGATCGGATGATCCTTGCAGAGCCGGTAGAGGGTCGGACGCGCGACACCGGTCAGGTGGACGGCGCGGCCGGGCGTGATCAAGTCGGCGATCGAGCTGTCCGAAATAGGTTCGGCGACGGTCGGGATGCGCGCTGCCGCGCGCAACGCCGCGAACCTATCGGCGATCGCCGACAGCAATTCCTGTTCTGCGGCGGTGATCAGCGCTTCGACGTCGATGATTGCCTGACAGTCGACCGCCGGCGGGTCAATCTGCGCCGCGGGGAACAGCGGCTTGCAGTGATCGGCCGCAATTTCGAACATGCGCAACCGCGCAAGTCGTGCTGAACGTTGAAACATTGCTTAGTCTCCGTCAAATGGATCGCGGCCGTTGGACAAAGCGCGCTCGGCGCGCGCGAAACGCGCGCGGCAACGGTCCATCGCGTCGTCGATTTGCTGCTGGATCGCGGTCCGGATCGCCAGATCGCGTGTCGAACCGGGCGCCACGCCCTCAAGCTCTGATCGGTACGTCCCTAAGATATCTTCGATGGCCGCCTTGGTGGCTTCAGCATCCCACAGCTGGCCTTCTTCGCGGGCCGTCCGCAGTTCGATCGCCTTCGCGCGCGCGTCTTGGACGCGCGCCGCGGCCGCCGACTGTGAGGACTTCCTCGTTTCGTCGCGCAGCCAGCGAATATAGGCGATCCGGCATGCGTCCAGATCAAGTTTCCGGCTCGGCAGCGGCTTGAACACGCCTTCGCCGACAAACTGCGCGACGCGGGGCTGGCTGATGTCGAGATGTGTCGCGATCTGCGCCTGAGAGGCACCGGGCGCGCCGGAAGGCCGCTTCGGTTTAGGCGGTTTTGAAGGCATCTTTCGTCGTTCTCCAATTACATAAACGGGAATTCAACCGGACTGGACATGCTCAGAAATCGGGGCGCTTCGTGCCGCACCTCATGCACTGGCCTCCACACGTTCCTTTGATGAGGGGGGAGGGGGGTAGGCCTTGCAGCCGCGGCCGTCTGTGCGTTTGCAGAAGCAGGCCACGGCAAAGGACCGTCGATCGGCGCGCGCATCAGCGGGCTCCCTAACGGCCCTGCCGCGCTACTGCGTCTCATCGCGGTGGCCCTGATCGTCCGCGACGGCGTCGTTCGTCTGTTCTGCCGTCGACTGGATCAGCTTGGGCGGTCGACCGCGGGGTGACGGGGCGACAGGCTTGATCGGTTCGCGGTGCTCGCCAGTTTCCCAGTCGGTCTTGTCAACGTTGGTCATCATTGTCCCTTTCGATCGCGAAGGTCTCCGGAATGTCATCGTTCATGGTGTGGTCTTCGTACCAACCGTCTTGATCCGCCGGACGCGCCGGAAGGCGCGCCGGCGCCGACGTGCAGCTTGATCGATCTTGGCTTGGACTGTGCAATGTGACGACCCACACGTCCCGACGGCTTCGGTCGCGGGTCATTGAGACCAAAGCGTCGCCCATCGTTCCAAAGAACGCGGCGTCGCCGTCTGGGGTCTTCCGCGAGCCGGAGGAGTTGGACGCCGTCGGTCATGATCTGACCGCGGTTCTGGCGGTGTCCATCTTCGGTCCGGGTGTCTGCCCGTCGCCGGCGCGCCCGAAGGCGCGTCCGGCGCTCGCAGGACCTGTTGCGACCTGATGCGGGCGAGGTGCGCGCGGCCGAAAGGTGCCCAGCGAGTTGGCAGCAATCTTCTTTAAGTAAGAAGAATTGGTGGACACGCGATTTGGATATCGATATCCGACTTGCGTGCGCAGCCTCAAATTCAGGCTGCGCACGGCTTTATGATATCGTGCGGATATCGATATCAAGAAACGTGTCCAGCCTGAAATTTGATAAGTCATAAGCATCAGCGGGCGCTTCGTTTGGCGATCTGCGCGATCGGCATCTTCGGCCCGGGTAGGACGCGCTTTTGAAGCCAGCCTTCGCTGATGCCGTGTTCGATCGCGCGATGGACGGCAGCGGCGAGGGTTTTGCCGGTCAAGCGGCCAAAGGCGATCGTCTTTCCGCGCCCCAGTTCACCGCAGATTGCCCGGACGTCGATCCATTCGCCGGGAGGCAACATCTGGCCTATCGCGTCCGCCCGGCGGGCGGCCGCGGTTACATCAGGCTTTCGGCGAAGGCGTTCGCGAAGCCGGCGCCGCTGCTCGCGTTCGCGCTGCTTTTCTTTCCGGATCGCCTTTCGCCCGGCGGCGTCGACGTCGATCGAACCGATCGTCGTGAGCCCTAACGCGGTGCGCTTGGCATATGTGATCCCGAAATCGAATGCGAGTTCGTCTGCGCCCCAGAACTTGGTCGACGCGAAAGCGGCTTCCTTCGCGGCGCTGCGCTCCGCGATCGACATCCAATGGGCGCGAAATTCCAGAAAGCTGTCCATGCGCTGCTCTGCGCCGGCCCCAGTCCGGGCCGTGTGAACCAGCCACACATGAGCGGCGTATCGGCCGTCATCGGACGGCGGCAGTACCAGGCCGTAGCTGTCGCGATAGACCTTGTTCAGATCGCGTACCCGAAGCGGCGCGATATTGTCGCGATCCGTTTCCTTGTCGGCTGCTTTGGTCGTCTCATTCGCCGGGGCAAGCCGGCGAGCGGCTGCGGTGCTCATTGTTCACCGCCCGGCGTCAGAACCTGCTTCCATAGCTCGGCGCGAACGCGCCCTTCGATGTTTCGCACCTCCCGATCGGCATCAGCCGGGTCGACACCCAGTTCGTCCAGCACGCGGCGGATGGCGAGCAGGTTCCTTTGAACGTGGGCTTCACCGCGCTCGGCGTCCAAGCTCAGCACGAATTCGACGTGACGGCGCACGTAGGCTTCATCGCGGAAGCGGCCGGGCAAGAGCACGACCTTCTTCGGCTGGGCGATGTGAACACGAAGCCTTGCGGGGTCTCCATGTTGGCGATGCGGGGCCAATTCGCGCCGCGCATCCCGCACCGCGCGCAGCACGGTTGTCTTCTCGGTCATGCCACACCCCACGCTGGCCGGTCTTGCAGCACGATCCGCCAAGCGGACCGCGCGAAGTCGCGAGTGTGACGGTCGATTTCATCGTCACCGATGCCGAGGTCGGAAAGCCGCGATGCTTCAAGCCAAAGATGGTCGAACAATTCCTGTTCGGCGCCTTCCAGCGTCGATCGCTTGCGCATCTGCCCGACAACGAATGCCACGACCTTGCGATGTCGGGCCGGAGGGACGACAAAGACCTGCGCGATCGCGGCTTTACGGCGTCGGCCGCGCCGTCGGGCGCGGCTTCGATCAGTCGGGAATTTCAGAAGATCGCCCATCTTGAACCTCGCGTCAGGGAAGGGCGGCGCGCTGGTGAAAGAGGGAAACCCGGCGCGCCGCCGGTGCGCCGCCGTACATCCGGGCGGGCAAACGCCGGCGGTCACGCCCCGCCGGCGCAGAGGGTCAGGCGCCGCGTTGGGCCTTGATCCGTTCAAGCCGATCGGCGGACACCTCGTACACCGCACTGACATTTTCCGGATCGCCGCGGAGCAGCTGATATAGGTCCTCGACCGGAACGGCCGATGACCTGCCGTTCTTGCGAAGGCGGATCGTGCCGTCTTTGACCAAGTCGTAGAACCGGGTCATGCCGATCCCGGCGACCTGACAGAACTGCTTCGGGCTAACGTTGAGTGGCAAATTGTAGATCTTGATGACGTCTGCGATCGTCATATCGCTGTTCATTTTTGTCGCTCATTTCCGCAATCACGCGCTGTCGATCGCTGAAAGGTGCAGAGCTTCGACATGAATTTCAACGGGGACAAGCCCGGGACAAATTCCTGAGTAAGCTTGGCGTTGTCGTTGTGATTTTCGCTAAAGCGTTCGATGTCCGATCAAATCAGACGGACCGCAAAAACCTGACCTGTCTTAAAATTATTTTTGTCCCCCCATAATGTCCCGCTCTTGTCCCCCCATTTGTCCCCCTAATTCCGGGAGCTTTACCGGAATTTGAGCCTCGCTCGACAGAAGGCGAAGGCGACGCAAACGTGATTTGCGAGAAGTGACCCGGGGCGTCTAGCCGGGGTCAGGCAAACACGATGGTCGCTTGTCGGGGTAATCGCACGGGCTGGGCTAGACGCCAGCGCGTCGCCGACGGTGACGCACCGGCGGCCACGGTGGCAAACGTCCATGGTGTCGACCTTTGCGGCCTTACCTCTTTCAGCGAAGAACTTCTTCACACGCTGGACGCGTGGCATTCCCGGCATTGATCTTGCGACGACTTCCCGCGCGCTTCGTCGCCGACGTGGACGGACCATATGTCGACGACGAAAATGGTCGGTGAGAAGCTGAGCCCGGTACTTCTGAAGTCACGCCGACCGCGACCGCCGCGCCTTCGCGATCGGGACAACATTGCCGGACTTGCGCAGGTCGTCCAGATAATCCGCCCACCACTGAGCGAGACGGGCTCGGTCTGCGTCGTAAGTGGCCCGGTTGTAGATGCTGCGAATTTGGTTGCCGTCGCTGTGGGCCAGCGCTGCTTCGATAACGTCAGCATCAAAGAGCCGCGAGCTATTCGCTAGGGTCGAGAAGGACGATCGGAAGCCGTGGGGGACGTGCGTGTCGCTCGAATACCCAAGCCGGCGGAGAGCAGAACCCAGCGCGCCTTCGGACATCGGCCGCAATGCAGGTCGCTTCGACGGCATGCCATCCCTGCCGATCAGGCGGCGAGGCTGCGCGTTAGGGAACACATAGTCGGCGCCGACCTCGGCGTGCATCGATGACCAGCCGGTGCTCCCGCGCAGTTCTGCGATGATGGCGATCGCCTGTTGGGATAGCGGGACTTTGTGTTCCCTGCGCATCTTCATCACGTTGGGTGGCAGCGTGATGGCGGGATTGGCGATATCGTCAGTCACCCATGACCACCGCAGCTGCCGCAGTTCACCCGGCCGCAGTGCAGTCAGGGCGAGGAGTTGCAAGGCAAGCCGCGTCTCTTTGGTGCCGTCGTAACCATCGATTGAGCGGAGGAGGGCGCCGAAAGCTTTCGGCTCGACGATGGCGGCGTAGCTTCTCGTTTGCGGTGGTATCAAGTGGCCGGACTTTACAAAAGCCGCCGCCGGGTCGAATTCGCGCAGGCCCTCCGCGACCGCATACGAGAACACACGGCTAAGCGTCGCCCGGCATCGCTTCGTCGTCTCGTACCGGTTCTTTCCATGTCGGCCGGTCGCTTCCACTTTACGGAGCGCCTCCAGCACGTTTGCGGACGTGATGGCGCCGATCTGAAGCTGGCCGATCTGCGGTCGGACGAGGTCGATTATCCACGTCAACTTGTCCAGCGTGGTCGCGCTCTTGTCCGTCTCGCGCTGGTTGGCCAGCCACGCATCGGCCAGCGCATTGAACGTCGTCAGGGGGGCCGCTAAAGCCGCTCTCTCGTCGGCCTTCCGCTTTTCAGACGGATCGATCCCAGCCGCCAGCAACCGCTTGTTCGCGTCGCGCGCGTCGCGCGCGGCCGCGAGGCTGACGAGGGGATATTTCCCAAGCGAGAGTAGTTTTTGCTTGCCGGCGAACCGAAACGCATGCCTCCACAATTTCGATCCGTTGGCTTCGACAAGCAAGTAAAGGCCGCCGGCGTCGGACAGTTTGTAGGCTTTGTCCCTCTTCTTCGCGCCGCGGACGGCTACATCGGTCAGTGGCATTGATCGTCCCCCTGCTGTGTCTCTCCCCTACCAACACCCGATCCCGGAGATACCAACACTCCTACCAACAGAAATGGCGGTAGCTTGCGGAGGGACGCGAACGCCGACGAAGGAAAAACACCTGGAATTCAGCGATTTCTGTCGCCGAAACGAACACTAGCGAAGGCTGGGGGATAGTCAAATGGTGCCGGCTGAGGGGATTGAACCCCCGACCTTCGGTTTACAAAACCGCTGCTCTACCGCTGAGCTAAGCCGGCGACACTTGAGGAAGTGGCAGGGGCCGGCAGATGCCGGGGCCGTCCACCCGTGCGCGGCGCAATATCAGACTTGGCCGGAAAGAGCCAGAACCGCGATCATCGTCGCAAGACATGAATCAGGCGGCCCAGCGGGCCGCCTGTTGTGTCGTTCGATATGAGTCCCGTTTACTGGCACATGTGCCGGCGGCCATCTTCGCCCTTGAACCAGGTGCCGGGCGTGCAGACGAAGCCGTTACGCTGGGCATAGGTGCGGGTGTCCCAGCGGCGATTGTCCCACGAATTGTCGTAGGCGTAGGAATTGTCCCAGGCGCGGAACGGAGCGGTTGCGATCGCGCCCGCGGTACCGATCGCGGCACCGGCTACGCCCGCCGCGACATCGGTCGGCCAGAATCCGGTGCGGCTCCTGCTCCAGTCGTTATTCCAGTCGCCGCTGTTGGTCTGCCGATAGGACATGCGACGATGGCGATAGCCCCGGTCGGTGTACGGGTTTCCCTGTCCGAGATTCTGGCAGTTTGCATTGGGGAACTGGGCCGAGCAGCGGGCAGGATTATTGATCACCGCCTGTGCCATCGCGGAGCCCGCGAGAGTGGTGGTTGCGATCGCGACGGCGCCGAGGAGTTTGATATTCATGATTGTTGGCTCCCGTTGTGATTGAACGGGGGCTAAATATCGAGCACGCCGGACGTTCCGGTGAAACCGTTCGATTTCGTAGCTGGATGGTCAAACAGATGTGAGCATTCGGCGTGGTTCCCGTCGGTAGCTCGGCGCCGTTAACGCTTCACTAGTCCGCTTTGCAGCATTTGAGCGGCGCGCAATCCTTGCACATTAGGCTTACCGGAAATTGGTGAGCGGGCCTTAACCCTCTCGGCGTTGCGATCGGATAGGTTGTCGCCGGATAAATGGGGTCCTCTCATGCGCGCTGTGGCGCTCGCCGCTTTTCTGATCGGACTGCCCGCGACGGCGCTGGCCGGCGGCGGCTTCGATATTGTCGTTCCCGGCCGTCCGGGCGTGCCGATCATCATCAACAACATCGACGCATCCTATAGCGTTGTCGAGGGCGTCTGGGGCCTCGGCAAGAACCAGCAGGTGCAGCCCACGATCTATGGCGGGCGCTATATCGCCGAGCGGCAGCCCGACGACGTTGGCCATTATTATCCGACGTTGGGCCTGCGGCCCGGCTACGGCCGGCTCGAGGTCGAGCCGCCCGCGAACCGCAGATTGCCGAAGCCGGCCGAGAGCTACCATCAGAGCTGGGGCGCGCAATCGGCGCCGCTGCCGCCGCAGATGGACGTGCCCATCGATCCCCCGCCGGTGATCCTCGCGCCGGAGATCAATGTGAATCCGCAGCATCGTCGGCCGCGGCCGCATGCCGAGGGGGCCGGCAAGCCGCCCGGTTAAGAAACGTCAAAATCCAACAAACGAAGATTAACAGGAGAGAGTAATGCGTCAGATGATTTCGGGACTGGTCGCGGCGGCTGCCGCGATGTTCGTGGGGACCGCGCCAGCCGCGGCCTGCGGCTTCAATCCGTGCCAGCCGGTCGCGCCGGTCTATTCCGGCTGCAACACAGGTTGCGGCGGCTATGGATACGGCTATGGCGCCTATGAGCGCCTCGTCGAGCCGACCACGCAATATTACTACGTCAACCAGGGGCCGACCTACACCGGCCCGGGCGCGTTCGCGCCGTATCCGACCTACCGTGAAGACGCGGTCGTTGCCCCCGCCAATTATGGCTACGGTTATGGCTATCGCGCCGCGGCGGTCGCAGCTCCGGATGCCTATCCCTATCGTCGGCCGTACTATCGGCCGTATCGCTACGGCTACGGCCCGCGCCAGGGCTATCTGCCGCGCGTGCACTACGGCTACGGTCCGCGCTATGGCTACGCCCGCCGCGCGCCCGCGCCGTACTATTACGGCGGCCACCGCGTGCTGCGCCGTTACAACTGATCTCTGATTAGCTGCCAACGAGACGCCCGTTCGCGTGATGCGGACGGGCGTTTTGCTTTTTGATGTGAGCGTACCGCAGTGGCGGTCAACAGGAATGCAGCTAGGAGAAAGTCGTCTTGTCCGGGCTCGGCTGCGCCGTGACGTTCTGCCCTGGCTTGCCAAGCCGAAGCTCGCGAAGCGAGCGAAGGCTGGTGGGGGAGGCAGGACTCGAACCTGCGAAGCCATGAGGCGGCTGATTTACAGTCAGCTCCCTTTGCCACTCGGGACACTCCCCCGCTCGACGGCAGCACAATCGGGCCGGACCTTGCCGGCGGACCGAAGACGGCCATGGAACGTGAAGGCCGCGACAACCCGGATCGGGGCGCGACCGGGCGCGTTTATGAGCGATGCGGTGGGGCAAAGTCAACCGAGGCGAACAGCTAAAACCGCGCCCAAAGGCAGCCAAATTGCCATATTCCGGCGCCCGTGACACAAGCGAGCCCATGAAGGATCGAAAATTCGGCCCCAAGGGGGCTCGCGGCGGGGCTAAGCCCTTCAACAGGCCCGGGAAGTCCGCCGGCCGGCCGGCTTGGCGCGACCGCGATTCGCACCCCGACGGGCCCGTCATCCTGTATGGCTGGCACACCGTCACGATGGCGCTCGCCAACCCTCGGCGGCGGATCCGCAAGCTGACGCTGACCGAGAACGCCGCAAGGCGGCTTGCGGACGAAAACATCGCGACTCCTGTCGCGCCCGAGATCGTCCGGCCCCAGGAGATCGACCGTCTGCTGTCGCCAGACGCCGTGCATCAGGGTCTGCTCGCGGAAGCCGATCCTCTGCCTTCGCCCGACATCGAGACATTGAAGCAGGAAGGCATGGTGCTGGTGCTCGACCAGATCACCGATCCACACAATGTCGGCGCGATCTTGCGCTCCGCCGCGGCCTTTGCGGTGAAGGCGATCGTCACCACCGCGCGTCACAGTCCGGAAGCAACCGGCGTGCTCGCGAAGGCAGCCTCCGGTGCGCTCGAGCTCGTGCCGCTCATCACCGTGCAAAACCTCGCCCGCGCGCTCACCGCGCTGAACGAGCGCGGCTTTCAGACCGTCGGGCTCGACAGCGAAGGCACTGAGGATCTCGGCGACGTCGCACTGCGTGAGCCGCTGGCGCTGGTGCTCGGCGCCGAAGGCAAGGGCCTCAGGCAGTTGACCCGCGAGACCTGCAGCGTTGTGGCGCGCCTCGACATGCCCGGCGAGATCAAGAGTCTCAACGTCTCGAACGCCGCCGTGCTCTCGCTCTATGTCGGCGCAAGCAGGCTCGGGCTGATGAAGCAGGGCGCGACGTCGTAGACCGAAGGTAGACTTTACCCGATCAACTCCCGCACCATCGGCACCACCTTGCGCCCATAAAGCTCGATGCTGCGCATCAGCTTCTCGTGCGCCAATGGACCTGCCGAATATTTCAACTGGAAGCGCGAGATGCCGAGCGCCTTTGCCGTCTTGGCGATCTTGCGTGCGACCGTTTCCGGCGCGCCGACATAGAGCGAGCCGTGCTCGGCCTCGTTCACGAACTCGTCGCGGCCCATCGGCGGCCAGCCGCGTTCCTTGCCGATGCGGTCACGCATAGCCTTGTAGTCTGGCCATAGCTCCTCGCGCGCCTGTGCGTCAGTCTCGGCGACATAGCCGGGCGAATGCACGCCGATCGGCTGCGCCGGGCGACCGAACTCCTTGAACGCGCGGTGATAGAGATCGACGTAGGGCGCAAAGCGCGCAGGATCGCCGCCGATTATCGCGAGCATCAAGGGCAGGCCGTAATGCGCGGCACGCACCACCGATTGCGGACTGCCGCCGACGCCGATCCAGGTTTTCAGCGTGCCGTTCTCGATTGGCGGATAGACCGATTGATCGCGCAGCGGCGGACGCAGCTTGCCTTCCCAGGTCACCGGCGTTTGCGACAGCAGGGCCGTGAACAGGTCGAGCTTTTCCTCGAACAGCTCTTCGTATTTGCGCAGGTCGAAGCCGAACAGTGGAAAGGATTCGGTGAACGAGCCGCGGCCGAGGATCACCTCGGCGCGCCCGTTCGAGAGCGCATCCAACGTGGCGAAGCGCTGGAACACGCGGATCGGATCGTCCGAGCTCAGCACCGTCACGGCCGAGCCGAGATGGATGCGCCTGGTGCGCGCCGCGATGGCTGCGAGCACGGTCTCGGGCGAGGAGATCGCGAAGTCGGCGCGGTGATGTTCGCCGAGGCCGATGAAGTCGAGACCGAGCTCATCGGCCAGCACGGCTTCGTCGACGACGTTGCGGATCACCTGCGCATGCGAAAGCATCGCGCCGGAGGCGTCCTTGGTGACGTCGCCAAAGGTATCCAGTCCGAATTCGAGCGGTGCGGTCATGGATGAAGTCTCTGCGGGAAGATGGACGACACTTAATGAACAGCCGCACCGCCACAAGGCGGCTTTCGGAAATGCTCAGTTTCCGTTTGTTCAATCCGGCCCAAACCTACCGCCACATCCCGCGCATCTTCGCCCCGATGTCGATCTTCGGACCCAGCGCCGCCGTGCGCGCCGCACCCGCCGCGGCCTTCGGCCAGGCGGTGCGCTCGAACAGATAGACCAACTGCTCCGGGATGAAGCGGGTGCGCGAGGCGTAGACGTGGCGGTCGCCCTTGGCGGCCTGGCCGTGGATGAAGAAGCGCTGTGGCACGACGAGGTGGAGATCGTCCTTGGCGCGCGTCATTGCGACATAGAGCAGGCGGCGCTCCTCCTCGAGCTCGGCGGTGGTGCCGGCGCCGAGATCGGAGGGCATGCAGCCGTCGACGACGTTGAGCACGAACACCGACTTCCACTCCTGGCCCTTGGCGGAATGGATGGTGGAGAGGATCAGGTAATCCTCGTCGCGCAACGGCGGACCGGATTTGTCGCTGGTTGCATTGGGCGGATCGAGCGTGAGCTCGGTCAAAAATTTCTCGCGCGAGGCGTAGCCGCTCGCAATCTGCTCGAGCTGCATCAAATCGGCGCGCCGCGTCTCGGCATCCTCGTGGATGCGCTCAAGATGCGGCTCGTACCAGAGTCGCACGCGTTCGAGATCGGTCGGCCATTCCGAATAGCGCAAATTCTGGGCCGTGCGGACGAAGTCGGTCCAATCAGCACCGGCACGAGCAGGCGCCGGGAGCTGGCCCAGCGCGGCGAGCGGATCGGTGCTCTCGGCCATCTGGTCCAGCACGCGCTGCGCGGTCGCGGGTCCGATGCCCGGCAACAGATGCAGGATGCGGAAACCCGCGACCCGGTCGCGCGGATTCTCGGCGAAACGCAGCAGCGCCAGCACGTCCTTGACGTGGGCTGCATCGAGGAATTTCAGTCCGCCGAACTTGACGAAGGGGATGTTGCGGCGGGTCAGCTCGATCTCAAGCGGGCCCGAATGCGAGGAGGTCCGGAACAGTACCGCCTGGTGCTTGAGCAGCGCGCCTTGCTCGCGATTGGCCAGCACCTGTTCGACGATGTAGCGGGCCTGGTCGGCCTCGTCATGCACGGTGACGAGCTGCGGCTTGTGCGACGAGGCGCGGTCGGTCCACAGATTCTTGGTGAAGCGCTCGCGCGCGAGGCCGATGACGCCGTTGGCCGCCGCCAGCACTGCTTGCGTCGAGCGGTAGTTGCGGTCGAGCGTGATCATTTCCGCACGCGGCGAAAAGCTCTGCGGAAAATCCAGGATGTTGCGCACTGTGGCGGCGCGGAACGAATAGATCGACTGGGCATCGTCGCCGACCACTGTGAGCCCGCGTCCGTCGGGCTTCAACGCCAGCAGGATCGAAGATTGCAGGCGGTTGGTGTCCTGGTATTCGTCGACCAGCACGTGATCGAAGCGGCCACCGATCTCTTCCGCGATCAGCGCATCGCTCATGATCTGCGACCAGTAGAGCAGGAGATCGTCGTAATCGAGCACATGCTGGGCTTGCTTGGCCTCGACATAGGCCGCGAACAGGCCTTTCAGCTCGGCCGCCCAGCCCGCGCACCAGGGATAGTGCACCCCCAAAACCTTCTCGATCTCCATCTCGGCATTGATGCAGCGCGAGTAGATCGAAAGGCACGTGCCCTTGGCCGGAAAACGGCTCTCCGTTTTCGACAGCCCGCGCTCGTGCCGGACCAGGTTCATCAGGTCCGCGGAGTCCTCGCGGTCGTGGATGGTGAAGGCGGGGTCGAGGCCGATGCGTTCGGCATATTCGCGCAAGAGGCGCGCGCCGATGCCGTGGAAGGTGCCGGCCCAGGTGAGTGCATCGCGCATGATCGCGGCGTTGTTCTCGCCCAGCACTTTTCGGGCGATGCGTTCGACCCGGCCGGCCATCTCGGCCGCGGCGCGGCGGGAGAATGTCATCAACAGGATGCGGCGCGGATCGGCGCCGGCGACGATCAGATGCGCGACGCGGTGGGCGAGCGTGTTGGTCTTGCCGGAGCCGGCGCCGGCAATGACGAGCAGGGGGGCGCCCACGGTCGCACCTTCCGCCACGCCATGCTCGACGGCGCGGCGCTGCTCCGCATTGAGCGTGTCCAGATATGTCGCCACGAATCGCCCCGGTGAAAGGCTGAGACTCGGCGATCCCGGCGCGAATCGCAATGCAGCTGGACGAAACCGGGTTTAGGATTTAGGGGGAAAGACGGCCCCAAGTTCCAGCCCGAGAAACCCTCCGGTATGACCGAGCTCAAGCCCGACCAGTTCGAGATGCGGCGGCTGGAATCGCTCAGCAACACCATTTTTGGCGTTGCCATGACGCTGCTCGCCTACGACTTGCCCAAGGCCGCGGTGTTCACCAGCGCCCCCGGCTGGAGCGATCTCGCCCATGTCTATTCCGGCAAGCTCGCCGGCTTCGCGCTCAGCTTCATCATCGCTGGCGTGTTCTGGATCAGCCATCACCGGCGCCTGGCGCGCCAGCCGGTCGGCAGCCGTGGCGCGGTGATCCTCAATCTGTTCTTCCTGCTCTCGATCGTGCTGCTGCCTGTGACCAATGGCCTCTACACCAATTACGGCATGAGCAACGCGGTGGCGGTGCTCTACGGCCTGCATCTGACCGCGATCGCCGGCCTTAATGCCTGGCTGTGGTGGACCATCCTGGGCGCATGGCGTCACGAGATCATGATCTCGCTGTTTCCGTTCCTGGTGTTCATCCCGGGCACGATCGTTGCGGCGTTCGCGCCGCGTGTCGCGCCCTTTATCTGGTTCATCGCCTTCGGCGCCGTCGTGATGCAGCGCTTCAGCATCGCGCGAACGGAGCCGGATACGTAAGGCGGCGGCTCATCCGGATGTCGCGCCGAACCCGTCGGCCGGCACGTAAAGCTTGACCGGACGGATTTCGTAGACCGCCGTCGGATTGACCGCACGCAGCTTCCGCGCCGCCGCGATCGCCTCATCCTCGCTGGCGCATTCCATGAGGTGGAAGCCCAGCAGCTGCTCCTTGGTCTCGGCAAACGGACCGTCCAGCACCATGCCCGCGCCGGGGCCCCGCAAGGTGCGGGCCTTTCGGGTCTCATCCAGACGGGCGGCCGGCCCAAACTGTCCGCTGGCTCGTAGCGGCGCCTGAACCTCGATGACTTTGGCGACGACGGCGGCGTCCTGCTCCGGCGTCCAGGACAAGACCTCGTCTTCCACGTGATAGGCCAGGATGGCGTACAGCATCGTCACCTCTCTTCTGCGCAAGTTACTTACGAAAGTCCCGAGGACGTAGCACCGCAGTCCGTGCCGACAATCCCGAAGCAGAATATTGCGTGGCCGGCAAGCGACGAAACCGTCCTGAAACCCGATTACGGCCGTGCCGCGTGAACGCCGCCGAAAGCGGTCGCGACTGATGACCACAACAACAAGGTTTTTGCTGGAGGCGGCAATGGCGGGTCACACCATCAAGATCATCTGCGACGCGCGTCGGGCGGGACAATCCGAACCGGCCGATCTGCACGACCAGGCCGGCCATCACCGCTATTACGGCAGCTCGGCCGAAAATGGCGGCGAGCGGATCGTGGAGAGCCGGCGCGGCAAACGCCCGCGTGCGCTCAACATCTGCGGTTTTTGAAGCCGTTGCCCAGGGCGGTGGTCGACCATGGACGTCCTGCAAATATCAATTGCGGCGATGCCGTTCCTGCTCTCGCTGGCAAGCAGGATCGGCAAGGCGATTGCCCCATGCTTGCTCACGAGCATCTGCACGGTGCTCCTCGGCGCGGAACCTCACCGCGCGGTCATGGCATGGTGCGTCCGCATGCTGATCGCCGCCGTTGCGCTGCGCGAACGGCTTCGCACGAGCTGAGCCGGCGAGCGGTCCCGACCCTCCCGATCAGGGCAAATCTGAAAAGGAAAAGGCGCGGCGGGGAGTGCCCCGTCGCGCCCGATTTCTTGCTCGCTGGTCCAGGGCTGAGAGCGCCCTGATGCCAAGCCTTTTGTCTAGAGCCTAGCGGGCGATCCCAGCGAGGTGACAGCGCTTGAGATAAGACACTGGATCACCTCCTTTCGTTGGTTTCGGGAGATTTCAATATAGGTTGTAAGGCCGCCGCTGTTAAGGGCGAGCGGATCGGCCGGAACCCAAGCTGGTTCGTAAGGCAAGCAAGCTGTGCGAAAAGTCGCCGTCGCGGCAGTTGAGACCGCCGTCCGACCGTGTTAGGGAGCCCCTGACGCGGGTGTAGCTCAATGGTAGAGCAGCAGCCTTCCAAGCTGAATACGAGGGTTCGATTCCCTTCACCCGCTCCAATGTTCTCAACAGCTTGGACGTTTCATTCCGACACGTCGCGCTTCATCGACGACGATCGGCGCTTGTCCCGTGCTTTCGGCACGACGGCCACACGTGGCCATCGCAATGGTCTGAGCGGTGGCGGTCCCTGCTGGCATGGCCGATGACGTGGGCCTGGCTCAGGCTCTTCGCTGGTTGAGATAGCGAAGAGCGAGCCTGATGAAATTGTGCACCACCATCGACGTCTCGTCCTCCCTGAACACCAGAAACACATCGGCCGTGGGCGGCGAGGGCCTGATCGGGCGGAATACGATGTCGGTGGTTGTGAACCGCTCAATCGACTGCGGCACGAGTGCGACACCAAAACCTGCGGCAATCAGACTTGGGATCGACTGGGCATCGACGACTTGCTGGGAAACCTTTGGGAGAAAGCCGGCGTCGACACAGCACTTCCGCACGTAGCGGGCGAAATCCGAGCTGTCCGGATCCAGGACGACGTGATCCTCGGAGGCGAGATCGCCGAGGGCGATGCGCCTGCGTTGCGCCAGCCGATGGCTGCGGGGCACGGCCAGGACGACCTCTTCGCGCCACGCCAGCTTGCTGGTCAGGTCGCGCTCGGCGGGAATGCCGCGAATGAGACAGATGTTGGTGGCACGGCTGAGGAGCGCGGCGATCTGCAGCGCCGGCGCCTGCTCATGTACCGTCATCTTGACCAATGGCGCAACCTTCCGATAGGCCGCGAGCAGCTCGGCGAGACGACCGCGCAGGATGGAGCCGGTCGCCCCGACATCCAGCGTTCCGACCAAGCCGGCGCCGATCGACCGAACCTCATCTTCCGTGGCTTTGACCTGCTGCAGGATCGCGCGCCCCCGCACCAGCATGGCTTCGCCGGCCTGCGTCAACTCGACCCTGCGGCTGGTCCTGTAGAGGAGCTGGGTGCCGAGTTCGGCCTCGAGCGCCTGGATATGTTGGCTGAGCGGCGGCTGCGAGAGGTTCAGCCGTCGGGCGGCAAGGGTGAAGCTGCGCTCCTCGGCCACCGCGATGAAGTACCGGAGCTGGCGCAGATCCATAGTGAAACCCTATCAATCGTGTCGTTCTATATATTGGACTCGGCAGCGAGGCTGGTCAACGAATGACCGATGGAGACCTCGCGCGTGCTGCCGCGACCGAACGGCTCCATCCGCGGCGACTTCACGTCGCCGCCAACGCTAAGAGTGGCGAAGGCTAAAGGCCGACCAAGCCAGACAAATGGAAGCCCAGGGAGCGAGGAAAGCCATGCCCAAGATTTTCAAGTCACTCTTCTTCCAAGTGGTCGTTGCACTCGCGGCCGGCATCGCTCTCGGCATGGCCTATCCGGACACTGCATTGCAGATGAAGCCGCTGGGCGACGGCTTTATCAAACTCATCAAGATGCTGGTGCCCGTCATCGTGTTTTGCGTGGTGGTGCAGGGAATATCGGCGGCCGGCGACCTTTCAAAGGTTGGAAGGGTGGGCATCCGCTCGCTTCTCTATTTCGAGATCGTCACCACCATCGCCTTGGTGTTCGGCATCGCGCTTGCTTACTATTTTCAGCCCGGCGCCGGAATGAACATCGATCCAAGGACGCTGGACGCCAAGGCGCTTAGCGGGTTCAGCCAGACCGCCGCTCAGGTCGCCGGCGGAGGCGTCTCCGAATTCCTGATGAAGCTCATCCCGTCGACCATCGTCGGAGCCTTCAGCTCCGGCGATGTTCTGCAGGTCCTG
Organism: Bradyrhizobium sp. 159; assembly: GCF_023073795.1. NCBI lineage: Bacteria > Pseudomonadati > Pseudomonadota > Alphaproteobacteria > Hyphomicrobiales > Nitrobacteraceae > Bradyrhizobium > Bradyrhizobium sp. 159. The sequence goes on from NZ_JADPKE010000058.1 coordinate 64,592, forward strand.
ATCGTCTCGATCATGTTTGGTTGTGCCATGTCGTTGTGCGGCGAGCGCGCGAGGCCAGTCGTCGATTTCGTCGAGCGGGTGAACGAGATCATCTTCAAGATGATGAACTTCGTCGTCCGGCTCGCCCCGCTCGGCGTCTTCGGTGCGATCGCCTTCACTGTCGGCAAGTATGGCATCGGTTCACTGAAGCAGCTCGGGGGGCTTGTTGCCCTGTTCTATCTGGTGGTGTTCTTCTTCGTGGTCGTCGTGCTCGGAGCGATCATGCGGCTCTCGGGCTTCAGCCTGTTCAAGTTGCTGGTCTATCTGCGTGAAGAGCTGATGATCGTTCTCGGCACGGCCGCAGGCGACAGCGTGCTTCCGCAGACCATGCGCAAGCTCGAACAGCTCGGGATCAAGCGGTCGACGGTCGGTTTGGTCATCCCGACAGGGTACTCATTCAATCTGGATGCCTTCTCGATCTACTTGACCCTGGCGGCGGTCTTCATTGCACAGGCGACGAACACACCACTCGCCACGGGCGATCTCCTGGCGATCCTCGGCGTCGCGTTGCTCACGTCCAAGGGAGCTCATGGCGTCCCGGGCTCGGCCATTGTCGTCCTCGCGGCGACGCTGGCAGCCATTCCGGCCATCCCGGCGATCGGACTGGTGCTGATCTTGTCGGTGGACTGGTTCATCGGCATCGCCCGCGCGCTCGGCAATTATGTCGGAAACTGCGTTGCCACGGTGGTCGTCGCCTCGTGGGAGGGGGACCTCGATCGCGCGAAGGCGCATCGCATTCTCGATGGTGAGATCGTTCCTTCAAGCGAGAACGTGCAGATCGATCCGGCCGGCGCGAACGCTCCCGTCGCGGGCCTGCAGACGCTTTGAATGCAGAGGCATGTGGTTGACATGGCAAAACTCTCGATTGAGCCATTGATGAGGCAGGCGTTCGCTCCGTTCGGAGAGGTCGTCGAAACGGAAGGGTTGACGCCCCTCTCGATCAACCAGGGATATGCCGCGCGCTACAACGAACTCGCCAATATCGATGTCGGTGCGGACGGCGGACAAATCAACATCAGCTGGTTTGTCGCCTCTGCGCGGCCCGCGCCCATCGCCATTCGCCTGATGGAGCGCCATCCACTTGGAAGCCAGCTGTTCATGCCCTTGAACGGAGGAAACTGGCTGGTCGTCGTTTGCACCGACCCGCACACACCTTCGACCTATCGGGCGTTCGCTGCCAATGGCAACCAAGGCGTGAACTATGCCCGAAACTGCTGGCACCACCCGCTTCTGGTGGTCAAGGACGCAAGCTCGTTCCTTGTCGTCGATCGAAAGGGTGGTGGTAACAATCTCGAAGAATATTGGCTAGACGAGACGATGCAACTCGATCCCAAGACGGCCGCAAGCTGACCCCCCGTAACGTCCACGAGGCTCGATGATGTCATCGCAAACCTATCACATCCCGCAAGGGGGCCTTCCGCCCCAGACGGATCTTCTCAGTGGCCGGGCGGTCTTTACCAACGCCTACGCGGTCATCCCCAACGGCGTGCAGCGCGACATCGTGGTCAGCCACCTGCCGCACTGGAAGGATACGCGCGTCTGGGTGCTGGCGCGACCGCTCTCCGGCTTCGCGGAGACGTTCTCCCATTATCTTATGGAGATCGCGCGGGATGGAGGAAGTGAAGTTCCCGAACCGGACAAAGACGCCGAGGGCGCGTTGTTCGTCGTGGGCGGCAGGTTGCTCCTCAAATTGGCGGACGAGGAGCATGAGCTCAGGCCGGGCGGCTTCGCCTATCTGCCACCCGGTTGCGCCTGGAGCATTCGCAACCGGGGCCAGAGCCCGGCGCAGCTTCACTGGATCCGCAAGCTGTATCAGCGCGTGCCCGGATTGGCCGAGCCCGAGGCGATTGTGACCCATGCAGACTCGGTTGAACCGGTACCGATGCCGGGCACTGAGGGAAGGTGGGCAACCACGCGCTTCATCGATCCGGCCGACATGCGGCATGACATGCACATCAATATCGTCACGTTCGAGCCGGGTGCGACGATCCCCTTTGCAGAGACGCACGTCATGGAGCACGGATTATATGTCCTCGAGGGCAAGGCCGTGTACCGTCTCAATCGGGACTGGGTCGAGGTCGCGGCCGGAGACTACATGTGGCTGCGCGCCTTCTGCCCGCAGGCGTGCTACGCAGGAGGCCCCGGTCGGTTTCGCTATCTGCTTTACAAGGACGTCAACCGGCACATGAATCTGCGGCAGGGAGCTCCGCTGTTTTGACCTTGAGTAACGTCGGTTTCGGGCAAGCCGGCTTTGGCTAGAACCGACGATCCGGGCCGGGCCGCAGACTTCCCACTCGGCGCGATGCCGAATATGTGGGCGCGCCTGGGCGATCAATCCGCTCAGGAACCATCGCCGCAAGCATGAGTTTCCCGGTCGGGCGGGGCGAAAGTCACACGAGGCCGACCGTGCAAGACGACATGCGTGTGCGCTCCACGGCGCAGATCGCGGGCCATCCGATTCATCCGATGCTGGTGCCGATCCCGATCGCGTGTTTCATCGGGGCGCTGCTTACCGACATCGCCTATGTCGCGAGCGCCGAGATCATGTGGGCGAATTTTTCCGCCTGGCTTCTGCTCTTCGGCGTTATCTTCGGCGTGCTCGCGGCCATTGCAGGCCTCATTGATTTCCTCGGCAACCGACTGGTGCGGACGCAGCCGCCGGCCTGGCCGCATCTGATCGGCAACGCTGTGGCGCTGATCCTTGCGATCTTCAATACGATGATTCACATGCGCGATGCCTGGACCTCGGTGTGGCCGACCGGGCTCGCTCTTTCGGTGATTACCGTGCTGATCCTGCCCGTCACCGGCTGGCTCGGCTGGGCCATGGTGTATCGCCACGGCGTCGGAGTTGCACGATGATGGCAAAGCTCACCCGCGCGCTGCTGTGCTCTTCGTTGCTGTGTCTGGCCGGCTGCAATGACGGCAGTGGCGATCCCAAGGCGCAAATCGGCCCCAATCCGACGCTGCCGGATATCCAGCAATATCTGCTGCCGCCGGTCCACATCGCCCGCATCGTCGGCTGGAAGAAGGACGAGACGCCGACCGTTGCGCAGGGCTTGCAGGCCAAGGCGTTCGCAACCGGCTTGCAGCATCCGCGATCCCTCTATGTGCTGCCCAATGGCGACGTGCTGGTGGTGGAGTCCAAGGCGCCGAAGGGCGCCTCGATCAAGCGTCCCAAGGAAATCGTGATGGGATATATCGAGTCCTGGGCGACCTCGGGCGGCGGCGACACCGGACCGGGTAACCGCATCACGCTCCTGCGCGACAGCAATGGCGACGGCGTGCCTGACACGCAAAGCGTCTTCCTCGACCATCTCAACTCGCCGTTCGGCGTCGCGCTGGTCGGCAACGATCTCTATGTCGCCAACACCGACGCGATCGTGAAATATCCCTATACCGAGGGCGACACGAAGATCACCGCACCCGGCACGGTGCTGACGCCGCTGCCAGGCGGGCCGATCAATCATCATTGGACCAAGAGCCTGGTCGCTAGCCCCGACGGCTCAAAACTCTATGCCGGCGTCGGCTCCAACAGCAACATCACCGAGAACGGCATGGAGGCCGAGCACAATCGCGCCGCTATCCTCGAGGTCGATCGTGCCGGCGGCCGCTGGCGCCTCTTCGCAAGCGGCCTGCGCAATCCGAACGGCCTCAGCTTCGAGCCGCAGACCGGCGCATTGTGGACAGTGGTGAACGAGCGCGACGAGATCGGTCCCGATCTCGTGCCCGACTACATGACGTCCGTCAGGGACGGCGGCTTCTACGGCTGGCCTTACAGCTATTGGGGCCAGCACGTCGATCCCCGCGTCAAGCCGGAGCGGCCGGACCTCGTGGCCAACGCGATCGTGCCGGACTATGCCCTGAGCTCGCATGTCGCCCCGCTGGGGATGGCTTTCTCCGCCGGCACCAGCCTGCCGGCCGCCTATCGCAACGGCGCCTTCGTCGGGGAGCACGGCAGCTGGAACCGGCAGGTGCTGAACGGCTACAAGGTCGTGTTCGTGCCGTTTGCGGACGGCAAGCCGAGCGGGCCGGCGCAGGACGTCGTCACCGGCTTCCTTAACAGCGACAATCAGGCGCGCGGTCGCCCCGTTGGCGTCGCCATCGACAAGACCGGCGCGCTGCTGGTGGCCGACGACAGCGGCAACACCGTGTGGCGGGTGACGGCGGCGCATCCGCAGCTGACGCAACGTTAGGCGCGCCCGCGCGTTATCGGGCAGACGATCTCTGAACGCAAAGCCGGGAGTTTGGACAATGGGTCTTGCTCAATACGCCGTCGTGCCGGTGCAGGACGAATGGGGCGTGCTGCACGACGGGGACGTCAAGAGCCGATACGCTACCAAGGAAGCTGCATTCGAGTCGGCGGTTGCCGCGGCATCCTTGGCCCTTCGTGAGGGACATGAAGTCCATGTCAGCGTGCCCGGCCGTGAGGCAGGCGAGACCGCGCTCGGTGTCTAGGGGCCGCGGAATAGCATCTAGAGGAGGCCACGATGACCAAGCCTCGTGAGCAGAATGGCGTCGAGCCGCCGCTGTCCGAAGACGACATCCAGCGCGATCAGCTCGGCCCGCGCGGCGTCCCGGATGCGCCAGATCCCGCCAAAATGACCCCGCAGCGCGAAAAGAAGACGCCGAAGCATATCGAGCCGGGCCACACGTCCTGACACGGGCGTGCTCTGCGGCTGGCGCCGCGGTGCCATTCGGAACCGATATTCCCGCAAGCTGAGTCTACCGGTAAAACGGGCTTGCTGGCGCGATCCGCGCCCGGCGGGCAGGCGATATCGGGAATGCGGTTCTTGAAGTCTGACAGCAGGCTAATCGGCGTCCTGCTGGTGCTCGCGATCACGCAGCTGGTCGGGTGGGGCACGATCGGGCTTCCCGCCATTGTCGGGCGCGATCTTGCAGCCGATCTGGGCATGAGCCTGCCGGCGGTATTCGCGGGGACATCCGTTCTTTACGTCGCGATGGGACTGTGCGCCCCCTGGCTCGCCAAGTCCTTTGCGCGGCATGGCGCGCGGCCGATCATGATGATCGGCACGGTCGTGACCGCGCCGGGTTTCGTGCTGCTGTCGCTCGCGCGCGAGCCGATGCTCTATTTCACCGCCTGGATCGTGCTCGGCATCGCCGGCAGCGCGACCTTGTCGACCGGCGCCTATATCATGCTGAACGAGGTCGCCGGGCGGCAGGCCAAGAGCGCGATCGGCGCGCTCATGCTGGTGACGGGACTGTCCAACAGCATCTTCTGGCCGGCCACCTCGTTCCTGAGCGGTCACCTCGGCTGGCGTGGAACATGCCTCGTCTATGCAGCCATGACGATCCTCGTTTCGCTTCCGCTCTATGCGTTCGCGGCTCCGCGTCGGAGAGGCGCGGATAGCGATGGCGGTGCGCCGGCCGAGCCTGCAGAGGCGCCTGCATTTGCGCGGAGCACATTCCGTCTCGTCGTTGCCGCGATCACCCTCAACGCCTTCGTCAATTTCGGCCTCTCCGCCATTCTCATCGAGCTGCTCCGCGCCGAGGGGCTGGCGCCAGCACAGGCCATTGCCTTCGGCTCGATGCTCGGTGTGATCCAGGTCAGCGCGCGCGGACTGGACTTCCTTGGAGGCGGGCGATGGGACGGCATCACGACCGGCCTCGTCGCAGGCACGGCATTGCCCGTGGCGATGCTGCTCCTGATGATGAGCGAGGGTACGACCTGGGCGGTCGCGGTCTTCATCCTGCTCTATGGCGCCGGCAGCGGCGCGATGGCGGTGGCGCGCGCGACCATCCCGCTGGTGTTCTACGACCAGGCCGAGTTCGCCAAGGCGATGTCGATGATCGCGCTGCCGCTCAATCTCGCCTCCGCAATCTCGCCGCCGCTCCTCGTCGGATTGCTCACGGAGTTCAGCAGCCGCGCTGCGCTCGGTCTCACCTTCGTCTGCTCCTGCGCAACCGTGCTGATCCTGGTCCTGCTCGGGCGGCGGCGGCCGCGAACCGCTGCTGCAGCTCTGACCTAAGACAATCTTCGCGGCGCGGAATTCGACAACCGGCCGATCCTGCTGCCGGGTGGGGATGGCCGTATGCCGCCAGTGCAGTGCTCGATGCCCGAAAATGGTGTATCCGCGGGGTGCGCGGCCAGAGCTTTCGAGCCGCCGCGCCAAGATCCCAGTTCCCCGGAGGAAATCGACATGTCGGCTTTGCCGCTTTCAGGCATCAAGATCCTTGACCTCACCCGCGTGCTCGCCGGGCCCTTGTCGGCGCAGATGCTGGGAGACCTGGGTGCGGAGGTCATCAAGATCGAGCGGCCGGGTACCGGCGACGACGCGCGCGCCTTTGGCCCGCCTTACCTGACCGATCCCGAGGGCAAGGCGAACAACAACAACTCGTTTTACCTCTGCGCCAACCGCAACAAGAAATCGGTCACCGTCAACATCGCCAAGCCCGAGGGGCAGGCCATCATCCGCGAGCTCGCCAAGGACGTCGACGTCTTCATGGAGAATTACAAGGTCGGCGATCTCAAGCGCTACGGCCTCGACTATGAATCGATGAAGGCGATCAATCCCAGCATCATCTATTGCTCGGTGACCGGCTTCGGCCAGACCGGCCCATACGCGCCGCGCGCCGGCTATGACGCGATTCTGCAGGCGATGGGCGGGTTGATGAGTGTCACCGGCCATATCGATGGCGAGCCGGGCGAGGGCCCGATGAAGGTCGGTCCTTCCATAGTCGACTACATGACCGGCATGAATTCATCGATCGGGATTCTCTCGGCGCTCTACCACCGTGACGCCAATGGCGGGGCGGGACAGCACATCGACGTCTGCCTGTTCGATACCGTCATCGCATCCCTGTCGCACTGGCTCCAGATCTACCTCGTCAACGGCAAGACCCCGCCGCGCCGCGGCACCTGGGGCAATGGCGGCATGCCGGCCGGCGTGTTCCGCTGCACCGATGGCGAGCTGATGCTGGTGGTCGGCAATGACGGCCAGTTCCAGCGCACCTGCGCCGTGCTCGGCGCGCCCGAGCTCGCGAGCGATCCGCGCTTCATCAAGAACAACGACCGCGTCGTGCACGGAAAGGAGATCATGGCGATCTTCGCCGGCCTGTTCCTGAAGAAGCCGGTGGCCTATTGGCTGGAAAAGCTGGAGGAGGCCGGCGTGCCCTCAGGGCCGATCAACAATTTCGAGCAGGTGTTTTCCGATCCGCACGTCCAGTCGCGCGGCATGCGGGTGAAGGTCAATCATCCCTTCGAGCCCGATCTGTCGCTGGTTCGCAACGCGCTCACTTTGTCGGAGACGCCGATCAAGGACTACCGCGCGCCGCCGCTCTTGGGCGAGCATACCGAGGAGGTGCTCGCCGGCAAGCTCGGCTATGATGCAGGCAAGGTCGAGGAGCTGAAGCAGCACGGGATCATTTAGCGGTCGCTTCGCCCTGTCCGCGAGCCCAACTCGCATCGAGCAAGCCGGCGCGACCCGGCTTGCGTGAAGCTTGTGCGCAATCCCCCAGATAATCCCGATCCGTAGTCGCACAGGCTTTCGCTTCCCGCCCGATTCTGATCCGATCTTCCCACTTAAGTTCGGGAGGAAAGCGAATGTCCTACACGATCGGGTTCCAGGCCAAGAACCAGAAGGATATTCTGGCGACCGAGGCGGCCACCGCCAATCAGGCCGTCGCCATCATTGCCGCGCTGCGGCAAAGTTCCGATGAGATCAAGTTCATCCGTTCGCCGCAGGAAGGCGAGATGGGCATCGAGATGCTGCTGCTGCTCGCCAAAGAAGAGGCCGAGGAGATGCCGCAGCGGGCGTGACCCCTGCACGCGAAATTCCGACGTCTCCCGCAAGCGGGAAGTGAGGCCGTATCGGCCCTGAGCGAGCCTGTTTGATCAACGCGCGTCGCGTGCCAGCGCCCGCGCCGGCGCCTTCGTCTCGCTCCGGCCCGCCGTCAGCGCCATCGTCGCGACGCGGACGACGCGCGCGACCACGTCCTCGACGTCATCGAGGTCGCATTTGCCCTCCGACAGCTTCGTCAGCCGCTCGCTCTCACGGATGGTGTGGTGCGCCATGGCGAGCGCGAAGTTCAGGCCCCAATAGATATCGACCTCGCTGCGGTCGGGCAGGGACCTGCGCATCGCGCCGGCAAATTTGCGCAAATGGTCGATCTCGCGGTTCTTGATGCGGCGGATCGGCGGCACGGACTCGATCGAGGCGCGGATCATGAAGCGCGCCGCGGTCGAGCGCTGGTTCTCAGGGCCGAGGCAGCCGCGCAACGTCGGTCCGACCAGCGCGCGCAGGATGACCTCAATCGGCGCGCAGCCGCCGCCCTGTTCTTCCGCCGCCTTCAATTCCCGCAGGCGCTCGCGATTGGTCGCGATCGAGCGCGTGACGAACAATTCCGCGATCAATTCATCCTTCGAGCCGAAATGATAGTTCACCGCGGCCAGATTGACATTGGCCGCCGCGACGATGTCGCGCAGCGTCACGTCGCCGAAGCCGCGATCGGCATAGAGCCGTTCGGCGGCGGCGAGAATGGCAGACCTCGTATGATCGCTGGCCATGGGTGCCCTGGATGAGGGGAGTTGCAATTCAAACAGTTGTATGAAACTATCGTTTGAAGGCCGGAAATTGTCAATCCGCAATCGGGACTCGTTCGCAACTCGCGATTCCGTTCCGAACGGCCGCAACGCGCGCGCATTCGCGCTTGCGGGCCGGGCGCAGCGGCAGGACAGTTCGGCGTCAGAGAAATTGTTCAAAGAGCAAGACGAGGAGCGTCCCATGGATTTCGATCTGTCGCCCAAGCAGAAGGAATGGCTCGACCGCGTGCGGTCTTTCATGACCAAGCACGTGCGCCCGGCGGTGCCGGTCTACGACCAGCAGGACAAGAGCGGCGACCGCTGGAAGGTGATTCCGATCCTGGAAGACCTCAAGAAGAAGGCCAGGGCGGAAGGCCTGTGGAACATGTTCATGCCGCCGTCCGAGCACGAGGACGACGAATTCCGCGGCGCGGGACTGACCAATCTCGAATACGCGCTGCTGTCGGAAGAGATGGGCCGCATCACCTGGGCCTCGGAGGTATTCAACTGCTCGGCGCCCGACACCGGCAACATGGAAGTGTTCATCCGCTACGGCACCAAGGAGCAGAAGCGCAAATGGCTGCGCCCACTGATGGACGGCGAGATCCGCTCCGCCTTCCTGATGACGGAACCGGCGGTGGCCTCGTCGGACGCCACCAATATCGAGACCCGCATCGAGAAAGACGGTGATCACTACGTCATCAACGGCCGCAAATGGTGGTCGTCCGGAGTCGGCGATCCCCGCTGCAAGATCGCGATCCTGATGGGCAAGACCGATTTCAAGGCGGCCAAGCACCAGCAGCAGTCGCAGATCCTGGTTCCGCTCGACACGCCCGGCATCAAGGTCGAGAAGATGCTGCCCGTGTTCGGCTTCGACGATGCGCCGCACGGCCATGCTCAGGTGCTGCTCGAGAACGTGCGGGTGCCGAAGGAGAACATCCTGTTAGGGGAAGGCCGCGGTTTCGAGATCGCGCAGGGCCGGCTCGGCCCTGGCCGCATCCATCACTGCATGCGCACCATCGGCAAGGCCGAGGAGGCGCTGGAGAAGATGGTGAAGCGGCTCGCCTCGCGCACCGCCTTCGGCAAGAAGATCGTCGAGCACTCGGTGTGGGAGCAGCGCATTGGCGAGGCCCGCACCAATATCGAGATGACGCGTCTTCTGTGCCTCAAGGCGGCCGACATGATGGACAAGGTCGGCAACAAGACTGCGCAGGCCGAGATCGCCATGATCAAGGTCGCAGCCCCCAATATGGCGCTGAAGATCATCGACGAGGCGATCCAGGCCTTTGGCGGCGCGGGCGTGTCGGACGAGGCCGGCCTTGCCAAGGACTACGCCCACATTCGCACGCTGAGGCTCGCCGACGGTCCGGATGAGGTGCACAATCGCGCCATTGCCAGACTTGAACTTCGGAAGTATGCAAACTCTCCAAGTCACTAAAACTAAGCGGGAGAGCCGGACGGCGATCCCGACTTGAAGAAACGACAGGGCATGATCCGCGTCGGATGACCGCTTGACGCAAGTGCGTCAGTGGTTACCGATTAGGATCATGCTCGACCTGAAATGGTCAGGACTGAAGAGGGAGCGTCATCGTGGCTGACGGCGTCAGGAAAGACGAGGAGTTCTCGGGCACCAAGCCGGTCGAGGAGCGGCATCGTTTCGACGAGCTGCGGCTCGAGGCCTGGATGCGCGACAACGTCGAAGGCTATGAGGGCCCGCTGGTCGTGCTCCAGTTCAAGGGCGGCCAGTCCAACCCGACCTACCGGCTCGACACGCCGAACCGTTCCTATGTGATGCGCCGAAAGCCATTCGGCAAATTGCTGCCTTCGGCGCACGCCGTCGATCGCGAATACCGCGTGATCGCAGCGCTTGGAAAGCAAGGCTTTCCGGTCGCACGCGCCTATGCGCTGTGCCAGGACGATAGCGTCATTGGCGCTGCCTTTTACATCATGTCGATGGAAGAGGGCCGCGTGTTCTGGGATCCAACGCTGCCGAGCCAGAATGCCGATGTGCGCCGAAAGATCTTCACCAGCAAGATCGAGACGCTGGCGAAGCTCCACATGTTCGATCCGGTTGCGATCGGCCTTGGCGACTTCGGTAAGCCCGGCAATTATTTCGCGCGCCAGATCGACCGCTGGACTAAGCAATACCGCGCCTCCGAAACCCAGCACATTCCGGAGTTCGAGAAGGTCGCCGAATGGCTGCCCAAGACCGTGCCGGAGCAGGCGCGCGTCTCCATCGTCCACGGCGACTATCGCCTCGACAACATGATTTTCCACGCGACGGAACCGCGGGTGCAGGCGGTGCTGGACTGGGAGCTGTCGACGCTCGGCGATCCCATGGCCGACTTTACCTATCTGTTGATGCAGTGGATCATGCCGGGCCTCGAGGGCGTCGACCTCAAGGCGCTCAACATCCCGAGCCTGGAAGAGGCCGCGCAAATCTACTGCAACGTCACCAAGATGAACGTGCCGGACCTCAACTGGTACTTCTCCTACAATCTGTTCCGCCTCGCTGGTATCACGCAGGGTATCGCCGGCCGTATCCGCGACGGCACCGCCGCCAATGCCAAGGCGCTGGAATCGGCCAAGCGCACCGTGCCGCTGTCAAAGGCCTCATGGGACTACGCGCAGAAGGCGGGCGCGGTATAGGAAGAGCGAAGGCGCGGCCACTGGCCGCGCTTTTTTGTTTGCGTCGCCGTCTCCAAACACGCGATGTCATTGCCCGCGAAGGCGGGCAATCAGTGTTCCAGAGGCAGCATCGCCTGGACCGAGATGTCGCGGCGTACTGGATGCCGAGCACGGCTTGATGGTTGGCCAGATCGACGACCGGCTGCTTGTGCCGGTGGGCTATTCGCCGTCGCAAAGCCTGCTAGATCAACCCGCCCCGTGGAGCCCGTGCATGATCGATCTGACCACCCTGATCACCTACATCATTATCGTGCTCGGCTTTGTGTTCATCCCTGGACCAGCCACGCTCCTCACCATGGCGCGCGCGGCCAGTTCCGGAACGAAGGTTGGCATCGCGACAGGGGCGGGGATCGCTGCGGGAGACATCGTCCACACAATGATGGCGATCGTCGGCCTCTCGGCGATCATCGCTACGTCGGCACTCTTGTTCAGCATCGTCAAATATGCGGGGGCAGCCTTCCTCATTTACCTCGGCATTCGCGCGATGCTGGAAAAGCCTCCACTGGGAATCAGCGCCCGGACCTTGGCGATCACTGCGGGTCAAGCGTTCCGACAGGCGATCGTGGCGGAGGTTCTGAATCCGAAGACCGCGCTGTTCTTTCTCGCCTTCCTGCCGCAGTTCGTCCGGTCGGACAACGGGCCGGTCGTGCTTCAGCTTGCGATTCTGGGAGCCATATTCGTGTTGCTCGGCCTCGTCAGCACCGTCGTATTCGCCGTCGGTGCGGGACGTCTTGGCAACCTCGTTCGCCGCCATCCGGCAATTGTCAGGTGGCAAGGCAAGTTGGTCGGCGCAGTTTACTGCGCCGTCGGTGTGCGGCTGGCCTTGCAGGAGCGCTGATGTTGTAGGGCCCGGTGAGCGAAGCAATAGCCGGGACGGCGGTCTCGCATCTCGCTTCGCTCATGCGGGCGGTTCCGCATGCTAGCGCTCTACTCCCTCACACAATGCGCAATCAGCCTCTCCACGAACCCCGCGCACTTCTCCAGCTCCGCCATCTCGACGAACTCGTCCGGCGTATGCGCCTGCGCGATGGATCCCGGGCCGATCACTACCGAGGGAATATCGGCCATGCTGGCGAACAGGCTCGCCTCGGTGCCGAACGCGACCTTGGCGTGATCGTTGCGCCCCGCAAGGCTCTTGGCCAGCGTGACGATGGCGGCGTTGGCGGCCGTGTCGAGCGCGGGATAGTCGAGGATTTCCTCGAACCCGATGCCGCACTCCGGATGCTGTTTCTTCATCGCGGGCTCGAGCTCGGCCTTGGCCCAGGCGACGATCGCATCGGTCACCTCTTTGGACTCGGTGATGCCGATGCCGCGGCATTCGAAATCCACCGTGCAGGTATCCGGCACGATGTTCAGCGCGGCGCCGCCATGCACGATGCTGGTGAGCAGCGTCGAGTGCGGAACGTCGTAAAGGCTGTCCGTTGATCGCGCGGCCGCGAGTTTTACCGCGCGACGACGGATTTCGGTGATCAGTTCTGCGGCATATTCGATCGCGTTGACGCCGTCGGGCGCGATCGAGGAATGGCGGGCGAGGCCGCGAAACGTGGCGCGGACACCGTGCTTGCCTTTGTGGCCGATGATGACCTTCATCTCGGTCGGCTCGCCGACAAAGCAGCCGAGCGGTTTTACGCGTTTCTTCGCCACCTCGCGCAGCATCGGCCGCACGCCGACGCAGCCGATCTCCTCGTCATAGGAGATCGCCAGATGAATCGGCGTCTTGAGCTTCGCCTCCACGATCTCCGGCACCATCGCGAGGCACACCGCGACAAAGCCCTTCATGTCGGTGGTGCCGCGGCCGTAGAGCCTGCCGTCACGCTCGACGAGCTTGAACGGATCGTGGCTCCAGTCCTGGCCGACCACGGGCACGACATCGGTGTGGCCCGACAGCACCAGGCCGGGACGGTCCTCCGGTCCAATGGTGACCCACAGCGAGGCTTTCTCGCCGGTCTCATCGACGATGCGCTCGCACTTGATGCCGAACGTGGCGAGATAGCTTTCGATATGGGTGATCAGAGGCAGGTTGGTGCGGTCGCTGACGGTGTCGAAAGCAACGAGGTCGGCGAGCAGCTTGCGGATGCGGTCGGGTCTTGAGCTTGGCATTTTAAGGATCTTGTCAGGAGATTGCGGAAGCCGAGGCAGCTTGCAGGAACCATACCAGCGCGGCGGCGGGATGGGCAAATGCAGCCACAGCTGTCATTCAGGGCTTGCGACGTCGTCGCCCCGGAATGACGAGGGGAAGGCTACAAGGTCTTGTGTTGCCTGACGGGCAAAACACGCCAGCCGTGGGTCAACGCGCGCCATCCAAAACATTCCGCTTTACCGAAATTCGGAAATCGCGTATGTGTCGCGGCAACCCGGCCCAGGCAAGAGGGGCGTATCGCGATCGTCACGACACGCGGGCCGGGCGGCGGTGGACGCAGGTTACATCGGCGCCAAGGGTTTCGCAGGGCGGAGAGCCGTGAGCGAAGAGCCTCGCGCACTCGACCGGTGTGATCGGCGTACGGCAAAATCGTGTGGTCCTGGCGCCCGGGGTCTGTGCGTCAAGTCTTGCGGTGATGTGAGCGGCCCAACCGGACCGCGGCATCAGCCATCGGCAAGGCGACGGGGGCAATAGTGCATCGCTCCCCGGGGAGCAACTGTGTTGAAGTAGACCGGTGATCGAGCGGGCTCAAGGCTGGCGCTGCGCGCCCCCGCCTCCGGCGGCTGACGGCCTTGACCCCGCCCGCTCAACGGTCTTTAGGCTGGGCATTCGCTCGGCGGAAGCCGAGCGAGGCCGCTCACTTCGTACCGGCCGGCGTCCCATTTTTCTCCGCGCGCGATCATGACGTTGAGGATCACAATCAGCTTGCGCATGCAGGCGGTGAGCGCAACCTTCGGCTCTTTGCCTTTGGCGATCAGGCGATCGTAGAAGGCCTTGAGTACCGGGTTGTGCCGTGTCGCGGCTCCCATGCACGCCATGTAAAAGAGATTGCGGAC
>NZ_JADPKE010000072.1:0-77448 GCF_023073795.1 Bradyrhizobium sp. 159
TGCAGATAGTTGCGCTCAATCGTCCGGTCATAGCTGTTGTCGCGCATCGGATCGTCCTCCGCTGGAGCGATCCAATCAGCGAATTAGTGAACATGCACAATTGCGAGCGCAGCGAAGCAATCCAGAGTGTGTCCGCGGAGGCAGACTGGATTGCTTCGCTGCGCTCGCAATGACGACGAATCATCGCGCTTTACGCCTCCGGCAGCTCAACGCCCGTCAGCTTGCTCAATTTGCCGATGAGTTGGTCCTGAAATATCCGATCGCTCGCCTCACTGGCCGGCTGCTGCTGCTGGAGATGATGCCAGTAGCGCCCGCTGACCAGGGCAGCGGAATCCTCGCTCACCGCCAGCCAGGTCTGAGTCCGTTGTCCGGTGTCGAGATCAACCGGGGCGCTCGCACCACCCATCTTCGTGCGCACCCATCCGGGATCGACGGCGTTGCTCAGGACCTTGGGCCAGCGTCGTGCCAGCGCAAAAGCGAGCGCGACGACGTGCAGCTTGCTCTCGGCATAGGCTTTGGCCGAATCCCAGGCCCGTTTCGTCCAGTCGAGGTCGTCCAGCGAACCCTCTCCGCCGCGGTGCAGCCCGCTGCTGAGATACACCAATCGGTCGGGCCGCTCGATCAGGGCCGTCAGCATGTACGGCGCAAGCGTGTTGATGGCCAGAGTCTCGGCATGGCCTTCCGGTGTCGAGCCACGGCTCGGCCGCGTGTAGACGCCGGCGTTGTGGATGATTGCATCCATGCGCCCGATCGCATTGACCTGATCGGCGATGCTCCTCGTCTCTGCCGCGCTTCTGAGATCGCCGACGGCCAACCCGGCGGCACGCGACGCAAGCTGGCCAAGTGCTGCGGCACGATCGGCCGAACGCGCGTGCAGCACGACGCGGTGACCTTGATCGACGAGGGATTGTGCCGCCGCGCGGCCGAGACCGTCCGTGCTGCCCGTGATGAATACGATCGCCATGCGCCGCTCCTCCGGATGTTTCAGAACGCATTCTACATTGCCCGCGCATCGTTTCCGATGTTGGTCGTCGCTCAGCTTGCCGGGATCGGCGAGAGAGCGCCATCGGCTGCTTTCTCATCTCACCAAAGGGGTAGCGCGTCTGTCTCGGAAACGATGCCGACAAAGGGCAGCAGGTCGACGTCCCGCTTGTCGAGGCGTGCTTTCGTGCTGGCGGTAACAATGTTCCGTGCGCCCTCGATGTAAGAGAGCTGTCCAGCCAGCATGTCTTGTGCGGATTTGAGGATCTTGCGACGGGCCGCGAGGATCTCGGCTTCGTTCCAACTCATCGTCTGGCGGGCTTCTCCGCGGATGATGTCATCCTGCCCCTGTTTTGCCCGACGAGTCAATCGTGGATTCGGAAAAGTCGTAGAAGTCTAACCCCTTGATCCGGCTGATGTCGGCTACTGTGCATGGGGTTGTTTTCGCATTTTTGGTTGAGACGGGTCGCCGAACACCATCAGCGTCGACGATCATTCGCAACCGGTAGGTTCAGGAAAAGGAATGGTGGGCGCACAAGGGATCGAACCTTGGACCTCTCCCGTGTGAACCACAATTGGTGGATTGTAGCCAACCTAATCCAGCCATAGTCTTATTGTAAAAGTCCTTGCAAGTTAAAGACTTGTGGCCATATTGGACCATCCTTGGCCTCGGTTGGCCTTACCACATTTTGTATGTCCCTGCTGTGCCCTTCGGAGGAATTCCCTTAGGGCACACAAACTGGGACGTGGAGGCGATGGCTTGTGGTCCATTTGTTCTAGGGTCGCGCCTCGACCCGTCTCAGGGCGCCAGGAGCGAGAGCACAAGCGATGGAAAAGAGTAAAGAATCTCTCAGAGCTGAAGGAACGACGAATTACCTGAGACTCACTGACGCGGCGATCCGTGCGGCGACGCTGCCGCCGGGCAAATCGCAGCACTATCTGCACGACACAGAGCAGCCGGGGCTCGCGATCAGGATGCGCGCGACTGGTGGCAGGACCTGGGTCTTCATGTTCACAAGGCCTGGGACGAAGGGCACTCAACGCAAGACGCTGGGTGCGTGGCCCAAATTCAATGAGAAGGCCGCGCGCAAGGCCGCCACCGTCGTCGCTGCGGAGGTGGTCATTGGGATCGATCCTAACGAGGTCAAGCGCGAGGCGAAGCGGCAAGCGCTGGCCGAGCGGCAGTGCACGACACTGGCGACCCTGATCGTTGAAGATGGCCCGTACGAAATGTCCCTGACCGGGCGCCAGGTCGTCAACTGGAAACCGGCCATGTCGGCACTCCGACGCGGTCTGAAAGATCATTTCGACCTCGCCATCGCCGAGCTCACGCGACGGCAAATCATGGCGGCGGTAGATAGGATCGGCAAGACCGGCAAGCGCGGCGCAGCAAAGGACTTGCGCAAGCACACGCACACGTTCCTCGAATGGTGCGTCGGCGAAGGTTACGTCGAGCACAACGTGCTCGCCGGCTATCGCGTGCCCAAGGAGACGCGCGCGCAGCGGGTCGGGCGCCGAACGAAGGGCCGGGCGCTGACCGACGAAGAGATCATCAAAGTCTGGCACGCATCCGGCAAGCTTGGGACGTTTGGGCTATTGACACGAATGTGCCTACTTGGTGGCCCGCGCCGCAGCGAGCCAGCCACGATCGAGTGGCAAAATCACGTCATGGATGACCGCATCACTTTCGATGCAGCATGGACCAAGATGGGCCTTTACCACGACATGCCGCGCACCCATCTCGTTAACGAGGTGCTTACGGCCGCAAAACATTTTCAGCGTGCGACGTCGGACTATGTCTTCCCATCACCGAAGACCGGCGGCCAGATGTCGGGCTTCACAAACTTGGTCGACCGCCTGGTCAAGGAAGCGGGTGTCGCCAAGTTCACAATGCATGACTTAAGGCGCAGCTTGCGAACCATCATGTCACGCTGCGGCTATGACAACGAAATCCAGCGGTTGTGTGTCGGGCAAAAGCCGCGCGGGATCGATCAAGTCTACAATCACGACGAACAGTGGATTATCCGCAAGATGGCGTTCGAAGCTGCTCATGACTACATCGCGGAGTTGGTCGGCGCGAAACGGGGAGGCAAGGTCGTGCGCCTGCAGCGGACGAATCCGCTCGATCCCATCAAGGCCGAATTGCTGGGCCGTCTTCGCGAGCATTATGCGGCTGCGACGACTTAGTTGTCTTATCGCGTCCGGCCAGATAGTCGCGCACCGCATCGACTCGGTAAAGCGGGCGACCATCGACGTAGCGCCATTTCAGCGGGTGGTTCGGATTGCGCCGCCACAGCTCCAGGGCTCCAGGCGTGCGCCGGATTACGGCGGCCGTCTCTAATGCCGTTAAATTTGAGCTGCCCGGCAGCGAATCGATATCGAACGTCGCGGGCGGCGGCATGCCACGATTCTTCCGAGGTCGCTTCATGATGCGGAGCGTCTCCTTCGAGTGGCCCATCGTCAACTCTCACGATCGAAGCGAGCGAGGCTCTCGTGTAATCGCCTGGTCGCTTCTTGGGCGGAACGTCAAGAGAATCAACGCAGTCGTCGAACTTTGCCTGTCGAGTGCCGCCGATTTGACCATCATGCTCCGGTTGATGTTGCATAGGAACACGTCAATTGCGCGTCGTAAGATTGGATATCAACGCGAATAGAAGAAAAGTTGCTGGTAAGTAGCCGAGACCACTCCGCTCGCATTGCGGCCCTGCGAGTGGCCACGACAGCGGCCGGTCACGCCTGGAGGCTATTGGCCGTCATCATGGGAAGCATGCCGAAGAATGAAAAGCGAACTGATAGGTAGTTCGACGCTTCGCAGCTACATCGAGGCGGGTTGGCGGACATCGGAATTGACTTGGCGATACGGACTTGCTCGCCATCTACCGCCGCTTTCAATTGGCGTTCCATA
The DNA here is from genome assembly GCF_023073795.1 of Bradyrhizobium sp. 159. Classification (NCBI taxonomy): domain Bacteria; kingdom Pseudomonadati; phylum Pseudomonadota; class Alphaproteobacteria; order Hyphomicrobiales; family Nitrobacteraceae; genus Bradyrhizobium; species Bradyrhizobium sp. 159. Next base: position 3,887 of record NZ_JADPKE010000072.1, read on the forward strand.
AAAGCGACGCACCGCGTTTCAGGATTGGGTTCGTTCACTGGCGGGCCATTCCTCCTGAGCTCCCAATGCACGCGAGCGCCATAGGAATCGGTCAACCTTGCGATAAGATCTGCCTTCTTCATCGCGTCAAGTGCATAGCCCCAAGGCCATTCCTGGCAGCAGAGTCAACAATTCAGACGACAAGTGCCGCTGGAACGACTCGCCATAAAGATATGTTTACGGATCATTGCCGACGACAAAGATCTGTTCACGTTCAATTTATGATCTGTTTACAGATCATTTCGATGTTAATGATCCGAGAACATATCCATGACTTCGGCTCCAAACCCGCTGCTCAAGGAGCTTGGCGTGCACTTTCGAAGAGCACGAATGGCTGCTGGCCTATCCCAGGAGCAAATCGCCCTCCGGGCGAACATTAGCAGGCCGCGCTATCGCGACATTGAGACGGGTGCCGCTGCAGCCCGCGCAACGACACTCGTCAACGTTGCCCGCGCCCTTGGCATGGAAATGATGCTGATTCCGCAAGCGATGGTACCGGCTATTCAATCAATGCTGCAGAGAGCTACGGGCGATGATGACCGCCCTGCGTTCACGTCAGATGTTGAGGAGGAGCATGAATAAGCCTGTCCTCGCGGCTGAACGTATCCAATCGCTCGACATCTCATTAAACGATCTTGCCGTCGGCACGCTCGTCCGAACGCCGGGCGACTACAACGCATTCAATCTCTTGCCCGCGTATCGGAGCTTGAACGACCCTCCGATCTTCAGCCTATCGCTTCGCTCGGCAGATGGCAGCCTCCGCCGGGATCCCAAACCCATACGCGGCGCGCTGCCGCCGTTCTTCGCGAACTTGCTGCCCGAAGAGAAACTGCGCGAAGCAATGGAAAAGCACCACGCAGCGTCAGTAAGACCTGGAAATGACTTCGATCTCTTGGCTGCACTGGGGACAAATCTACCGGGAGCGGTACGAGCGTTGCCGAGCGACGGCGTCCCCGTTCCGGCCGGGCCAGAATCAGAAGCCAAGAAGAAGGCGCGCTTTTCGCTCGCCGGTGTCCAGATGAAGCTCTCCGTCGTGAAAAATACTAGAAAAGAAGGGGGAATCATGCTTGCCGTCGACGATGAGCAAGGGCAGTACATCGCGAAATTTCCCTCCCTCACCCATATTGGACTTTCGGAAAACGAATTCGCGATCTTGGCCTTGGCGGAAACGCTAGGCTGCGGAAGCAGACCCAGGTCGGCGGCGATGCCCACGACCGATTGGCCGGCCGATAGGGCCAGCGCGACCGAGGCGGAGCTGGTCGAGAAGGCTCTGTCGCCGGCATTGGGACCATGCCTGGTCTGCTGCAGCCAGCGTGCGCCGAACGTGCACCGGAAGTACAGCGAGATCGGCGTGACCCAGGCGGTGCTGGGGACGTGGACGATTGCGCACATCGCCAGGTTATGGCGGAGCCGCCGCCGCTGATCCGGCGTGGTTGCCGCGTCGAAGCTCGCGCCGACCAGTGCGGTCGTCGCGTCGGGGCGGTCGCCGCCGGGCGGATCCTTTTCTTCCTCGCAGTCGAGCACGAAGCTGTCCTCGATCCGGCGCTCGTCATCGCCGTCCTCAAACTGGCCGAGCTTGCCGTGATACACGCGGTCGATCAGGACGGTACCCGACGGCCTCTCGGGGTCGTCGGCTTTCGGGGTCATGCGGATGACGTTGCCGGTGGGGCGGCGGCCTGTGGGCTTTTTCATGTGCGGGATCTCACCAGGGTGGAGGGACCGAGCGGTTCCGACGCCAGGTCGATTTCGAGGAGGTCTGCGCAGGCCAGCGCCATCACCGCGAGCGAGGGATCATGGTCGCTGCGGACGAGCTCGACGAGGCGGACGAGCTCCATCGGTCCGTCGTCGCGCAGGATCTGCAGGATGCTGATGCGCAGGCCCACCGGCACGAGGTGGCCGTGGTGCGACCAGACCAGGCGGCAGTTGCCGCAGCGGGGTTCGCGAACGAGCTCCTCCGCCGTGACGACCAGGGGCGAGAGCTCCAGCTCCCGCAGCGCGATCAGCACGAGCCCTTCCTCGTCGAGCTCGCGGACCTGACGGGGCGGGCACCACGTCGAGGTAGAAGCGGCCATCGTCGCGCGCAAGGACGATCGCGTCGACCTCGACCGGGTCGAGCGGTGCGGACGAAACATGCGCCGTCGGTACGTGAGCGATGGAGCGCACCCGCGGATCGAGGCTCGCCTGGACGAGCGCTTCTCTAAGAGCAGGGTGTCGCGCGGGGATCGGCACGGGCGCTTTCGCGGATACGAAGAGGTCGGGCCGGCGGCGGGGCTGTGGTCTGAACATGACGAAACACTCGAAACCTGGAGGAGGGGCGGGTTGGCTTCGGTGGTCTTGATTGTCGATGTCGGTCATGACCGTCCCTTTCAGATCTCGATGATCAGGCGTTCGTCGAAATGCGGGTTGTCCCAAGTGGGCATGGAGGCGGCCACGGGCCGTAACCCTTTGTGTTGGACACGACGCGGGTCTCGCCGACCATGGCGTCGAAAGACTCGTGGGTGTGGCCGTAGAGCCAGAGGTCCGCCGGGCGCAGCGCGCCCGTGCCATCGTCCGGCGCGCGCGCCATCAGCCGCCTCAGGTCGCTCCGGAATGCCGGGTCGAGCGTCGGATCCTCGCCCGAGCCGCCGGGCTCGTCGGTGATGTGGGGGATCGGAGCATGGTGCGTGACGACGACCAGGCGGTCCTCGCCGCGCGGCTTGCGCATCTGTTCCTTCAGAAACGCGACCGACTTGAAGTGTCGCGTAAGCGCGTGATGCGGCAGGAAACGCCGCTCGTAGTTCGAGATCCGGATCTTCTTGAAGTCGTTCATGCGGTCGCCGGCGACGCCCATGGCGGCATGCGCGTCTCCGTTCAGGGCGAAGTCCGTCCAGAGGGTCGCGCCCGCGAACGTGACATTCCCGATGCGAACGGTCTCGTTCTCCAGCACGTGAACGTTCGTGCCCTCCGCCAAGGCCTTCGCCTTTTCGAGCGTCCGTCCGAGGTCGCAGCCGTAGCCCTCGTGATTGCCCATGACGTAGATGACGGGCCGGTCGGTCACGCGATCGAGCAGCCACCGGACGCCGCGCTCGGCCCGCGGGGTCAGGTCGCCCGCGACTATCAGCATGTCGAAATCCGGACGCGCTGCGGCCGGCGGGAGGTCCCAGCCACGCGTCAGTTCGAGGTGGATGTCGGACATGACCCACAGGCGCATGGTCAGTCCTCCCAATGTTCGCGATCGAGGGGCTCGGCCCCGTCGGCGAGTTCGAGGAGCGCGTCCACGAGCGGGTCGGGCATCTCGTCGACGCCGACGGCGACCTGCACTTCGCGCGAGCCGCAGCGCGGGCAGGCGTGGCGGGACGCGTCGTAGATGAATTTGCCTTCCTGGTGGCAGGTCCGGCAGCGGAACGTCGCCATGTCAGTCCTCCGCGATTCCGAGGGTGGCGGGATCGACGTCCACGAAGGCGTCATTCTCCCGGTCGTAGCGGCGGCACGTGATCCGCCGCTGCGCGCCCAGGCCGTAGCGGACGATGTGGATATTCTCGAAGCCGGGGCGGACTTCGGCGGGCGCGCGCCCCTCAGCGTGCAGGTCGCAGCGGGTCGTCAGCCACCCGCCCGTCCGGAGGACGCCTGCCTCGCCACAAATCTCGCAAAGTGCAGGCGCTGCGGGCCTCGGCCAGGTCGATCGCCTCCTCGACGCGGGAGGTCGCTTCCGGAGAGAGGCGACCGGTCCAGTACAGGCGAATGCTCGCGTACTTCTCCTGATCTGCGTGAATTTGAAGGTGCCGTCCTCGGTTGCGACCGCCGCCCTGATCCGGATGCAGCACCGGTCGATGAGGTCGCGCCATCCGGGGCCGCACTCGGGGCAGCCCTCTGCCCCCTCAGGGACGCCCACCGGCGGGCGGAAGAGGTCGGAATGGGCCTCGATCAGCCCCCGCCTCCAATCCTGCAGCACGCTCGACATCACGACGCCAGCACTCAACAGGAGAACAAAACAAGAACATATTGAGCAGGAAGGTCAGCTCGAGTCAAGCGGTTAGCGCGTTATTCTTATATAAGAAGGATCGCACTTCTTATATAAGACTGGCCGCCTTCTCTGGCGCCACGGCTGCTCCGGCCTTATGGTTATCGGAGGCTTAATGCGCAGCGGGCGGATGAATGATCGCGAAAAAAGGGCGCCAAAACGGGGCAAGAGGACGCCGATCGGCGACCGCGTGACATTCCTCGCGATGATGGACAAGGACGTCATCGCCGACATCAAGCAGGTGGCGATAGACGAGCACCGGGCGGCCTGGGACGTGATGGAGCAGGCGGCCCGGGAATACCTTAAGCGGAGAAAAGCGAAGAGAACGCCCTGAAAGATCTCCGTTTTTCCTTGCGGTTGCGTAGTCGCCGCGGTTCAATTCGCCGCCTGGGGACCGAGGGATGAAGCTGTTTGGTTACCTTCCGGAGACACTGTTCAAGCCTTTGTCGGGGCCGAAAAAGCACGTCTATGCCCGCCTTTTGATGCGACTTTATGAGCGGGTCTACTCGGCCCGCATCCTTGAGACGCCGCTCAAGGAAGAGGTCGTGAAACAGATCGAGATCGGACTTTCGGAGTTCGGCATCGGGTCGATGGGGGATCTCTCCGAGGGTGATCCGGAAGAGGATCAGACCACTAGCCAGGCCCACTATCTCGCCTACTATCGATTGCGCGACACCGGCTGGCTCACGGAAGAGACTGAGAAGTGGCGCACCTACGTCGACATGAACCCTGACGCCTTCATGGTCCTGGGTGCGATCGTCGATTTCGGTAACAGCCGCGTGCGTGTCGCCGGCGCCGTGGTGGACGTGAAGAACAACCTTGAGGCTGCGTTCCGGGAGCCGGAGACCATGGCTCAGGGTCTCGCTAACGCCCACGAGACGGCGGCGCGGTTCGCCCGCAGCATGCGCCGCATCTTGGCCGGGATGCGCGAGATCGAAGACCGCATTCTGGGCAATCCCAACGCGGCGGCCATCCTTCGCACGTTCTTCCAGGACTTCGTCGATGGGCTGCTGATCGCCGACTACAAGCAGCTGAAGACGTCGAATAACCCTTACCGACATCGTCGGACGATCGCGTCTCTCGCGGGAGACATGCTCGCCGACGCCGAGCGTCTTCGTAAAATCGCGCGCGCCTACATCGAGCAGGGCGTCATGCCGGCCGGCGCCACGATCGCCATGGCCGAGGAGCGCGTCATCGCGGAGCTCGAGAAGATCAAGAGCGTGTTCGAGGACGTCGGCCCCTTCATGGACAAGATCGAGGACTTCAGGGATCGCCTCGAGCGACGCATCCGCACCACCGTCCACTACATGGACATCATGGGGGAAGGCTCCGCCGAGCGGATCGTTCGGCTGATCGAGCAGCTTTCGAAGATCGACAGCGACGAGGTGGAGATCCGTTTGAGATCGCCGGATGTCGCTCTGCCGATCACATCGCTTGCGCTGTACACCCCGCCCCCGCCGAAAGCTCCGCCGGAGCGGACGCGCTTCAAGGTGCCGAAGCAGGATCCTTATCTGCGCGCCTATGTTCAGGCCACCACTGACTTCGATCGGATGGTGCGAGTTTCCGACCAAAAGCTGCTCGAGTTCGCCCGCCAACAGATGCGAGACCGCGATGCCGTGTCAGCCGCCGAGATCGAGATTCGGAGCATTGCGGACCTGTTTGCCTACCGAGCTATTCCGAACTTGGCCGCGGTCGGTCGCTCAGTGCGCTTGGGTGAATTCACGATCACGCTCGAAGAAGGGCGTAGCGCGAACGACTGGATCGACGTGACCTCCTTCCGGATCGAGAGAACGAGGACTTCGGTCAATGCTGCGTGATCTTTCCAAGCTCATCGACGATGAGGATAGCGAGGGCGGCGACGGCGAGCGGCTGCAAAAGGAACTGCGCCAGGCCGCGCAGTCGCTCTGGCGTGCTCAGTTCATCTACGAGAACGATTGGGGCATGAAGACCTCCTACGAGGTACTCCGCCGCTACACGGGTTACTTCGAGAATTTGTTCGACGCGCTCGGCTACCGGGTCGTGGGCAGGCCGAACGATGGATACATCGGTCTGGTGGCGAACGAACTGCCGCCCCGTCAGAGCATGAGGCTCGACGAGAGCCTGCTCCTGCTGGTGCTGCGACTCCATTACGAGGAGGCCTTCACTCGGTTCGAAGCTAAGGAATTCGGCGAGGTGGAGGTCGAGAGCGAGCAGATCCTGCAGATCTACGAGGACCGGACCCATCGCGAGCGCCCCAACTTCGGGCGGGTAAAGGAGATCCTGGCCGGCTTCAGGCAGCGCGGGCTCGTGCGGATCGAAGATCGGGATGACAGAAACTTCACCCTCTTCCTGCGGCCCGCGTTGCCGATTGTGGTCTCCAAGGACACGCTCGGCTCCCTTGAAGAGTTCGTGTCGCGATCGGCCGCAGCGACGGCAAAGACAGACGGCGCGAGCGAGGTCCAGGCGTGATCGAGCTCCGGCGCATCATCCTGGTCGACTGGTACCTGTTTCGGGCGCAGCAGGTTGATATGCGTGGCATGACCGCCATCATCGGTCCAAACGGCGCCGGCAAATCAGCGATCATCGACGCCGTGCAGACCGTGCTCTCCGGCGCGAGCATGGCCAGCATCCGCTTCAACCCGAGCGCCCAGAGCAACGTCAGGAGCAAGCGGACGCTGCGAGATTACTGCCTCGGCGTGGTCTCGCTCGATGAGAAGGGCGAGCGGTCGGAGCCGACGCGCCAGCACGCCTACACCTACATCATCCTTGTGTTCGAGGACCTGGGCGACGGTTCGGCCGTGAGCTTGGGTGTGGCCTTTTCGGCCTCGGCCACGAGAAGCGACGAGGCCTGCGAGGCGCGCTTCATCGCAAAAGCTGCGCTGACGAAGGACGACATCCTGAGTCCTGTCGGCGATGACGAGGTCGAGACGCTGCAGTGGCATGCAGTCCGCAATGCCTTGCGCGCCCGCAACGTCGAGGTTGACGACGCGTTCTCGAGCGCGACCGACTTCGTGGCTGAAGCGCTCAGGGCGCTGTCGCCGGCGGGCTTCCCTCTCGATCCCAGGCGCTTTCAGAAGGCCTTTCGGAATGCCCTGCTGCTGAAGCCAGTGGACAACCCTACCGACTTCGTCCGAAACTACGTCCTCGACGTCCAGCCTCTTCAGGTCGATAGGCTTCGCCGCGGTATCGAACATTGGCGCACGTTGACCCGCCGTATCGAAGAATTGAAGGCACAAAGCGCCAGCTTGGCCGGGATCCTCCGTATCGTCGCGCGGGCGGTCGAAAACGAAAGGGTCATTGCGGTAACGGGCTGGCAGATCGCGCGGCTTGAGTGGGAGAAGTTTCGGCGGGAGGCCAGGAGGCAGGAAGAGGTCATCGCGCAACTCCGGAGCGCCGCGAGCAGAGCTGAGGTCGACGCGGTCGCGGCCGCAGCCAGACATGCCACCCTTGATGCTGAGCACAAGACCGTCGAACTCTCGATCAGGACCAGCGACGGCGAGCAGTTGGCCCAGATGTACGAGTCCGACAAGACCGCAACCCTTAGCCAGCGCGCCAACGCGATGGTGCCAGTCAAGGAGATCGAAGTTCTCATCGCTTCGATCAGGAAGGCCGTCGATCTCAATCTGTTGGTTCACCGTGACGACTTCTTGCACGCGCTGCTGAGTGCAGTGGCCGTTGCGAGGGGAAGGGCTCCACTTTCCGAGTGGGACAAACCGCTTCCCGAGAACTGGAAGGATAGCGCTTCCCATCTGGATGCGGCTCTTGCGGCTGTCGACCAGGAGCGGCTCGAGGCAGCGCGAAAGACGTTTTCGGACGCGCATTTTCACGCGCGAGTGGCGACCAAGGCTCTGCAGGATCGCATCGAACTGATCGACAGTAACCTGAAGCGGATGGATCAAGGGTTGAGCCCCATCGAAGGCGGCACTCGGGACCTCATCAGGCAACTGGCTTCGCACGGTATCGAGGCGACCCCACTGTGCGAGCTGGTCGAGATACGCGACGACAAGTGGCGGATGGCAGCTGAGGCCTTTCTGGGTCGCTCCCGGGAAGCATTGATCGTCGAGCCCACAAGGGCGGTACGCGCCTTGGAGATATTCCGGGAGGGTGGAGAGCACTCCTTCAGGGATGCGGAGGTCATCAACACGACCAAGACCGACAACACCAGGCCGGCTGAAAAGGGCTCTCTCGCACAGATCATCAGTACGGAAAACCGTCACGCCCGGGCATTCCTCAACTATCGGATTGGCCGCCTGATGATGGTCGAGACCATGGATAGGATGGCTGCGGCCGAGAACGCCATCACGCCAGATCTCATGGTCCAGGGCGGGCGGACGGTCCGGCGACTGCAGAAGCCTCAGTATCTTAAGCTCGGGCGCGCCACGCAGGAGCAGATGCGTCAACAGCTTCAGGCCGAACGGCAGCAATTGCTCCGGCAGCTTGCGGAATCGGCGGGAGATGTCCGTCGCTCGGAGGACGAAGCGCGCTTGTTCGAAGCCATGTTCGGGCAGTTTCAGGCGATCCGCGGCGCCGGCCTGACCTGCACCGGAGCCGGCGAGGAACTGGCTGCTTTCGATCGCAAGCTGGCGGAAATCGGGAAAAATATCGAAGATGCCAAGCGGAATCGCGATCCCAAGCTCGTCTCCGATCTGGAGCGCCTCGCCGCCGAGGTCAAGACGGCAAATCGGCTCAAGACTGAGACGCAGGATGCGTCGACCCGGGCCCACAGCGCGAGAGACCGGGCCGAGGGCGCGTATGAAGATTACATGAAGAACAACCGTGGCGTCCTGGCGGGGGCTCGTCGCACCCGCGCGCGACAGTTGCTGGACGAATTCCCGCAATCGAGGGACATGGGCGACTACCGATCAAAGGTGACCGAAATGGCCACTGAATCCCTGTCGGACCGAATTGCCGGGCTAACGGCGGACCGGGAAAACCGTTCTACCAACCGGCGCTCTACTCTGATGCGCGAAATGACCGGTGCGATGAACAAGCACGGCCAGGAATTCCATGTCGTGCCGCCGTTCACCGCCGAGGAGGCGACGCCGTCGGTCGTCGAGCAGTGGGCGACCGCTGAAAAGGACCGCTTGGATGCGCATGAGTTGGTTCAGTACGAGGAGCAGTGTCGCAACGCTGCGACGGAGATGACCTCGGCATTCCGGGACGACCTTCTCCATCGGCTCGACGACGCCTTTACCGGCATCAAGTCCACCCTGAACGAGCTCAACCGCCACCTAAAGGATCGCCAGTTCCACGGGCGCGACTACTACTCGTTCAAGGCGCTGGAGGCCCCAACCCACGTCGACATGATCGAGCTCGTCGAGGAATCCAGAAAGCCCGAGTTCAATCTGCCGCTTTTCGGTGACCGCAGCGAGGATGCGAGCTCACCGATGATGCGCGCCGTGCGACAGATCGAGGAGATCCTGTCGAACCCGGAGGCGCGGACCGAGGAGATCGAGGATCCCCGCAAGTATTTCAACTTCGAGCTCTACATCCAGGACGCCGAGGGCAAGATCCGCTCGTCTTTGACGAGCCGCGCCGGTACGGGATCCGGCGGCGAAGGTCAGTTGCCGTTTTACATCGCCATCGGCGCCTCGCTGGCCGCGACCTACCAAAACCGTCGCACCGGCGAGAGCGGGCTCTCGCTCGCCATCTTCGACGAGGCCTTCAATCGTCTGGATACCAAGGCAATCGGCCAGTGCTCTGAATTCATGCGGGACCTGGGTCTCCAGGTCATGCTCGCTACTCCGGACGAGAAGCGGCACGTGTTCATGGAAGTGGTCGACACGGTCGTCAACGTGAACCGCTTGGGCAACCAGGTGATGATCGACACCGAATACCCGACGGAGATGGCTCGCCAGGCGATCGTTGCAGCCGACCCGTATCGCAAGGGCTTCGATGTATTCAAAGCCGAGTTGATTGAGGTCGAGAAGGCCGGCGCCGTCCCGCAGGACCAGGCTGCGGAATGACAGACGTTCGTACGACGGACGCCGGGGTCGAATTCCTCGAACGCCTGCTGGAGCGGAGCGAACGCAATCCGGATCGCACCCGGCCGCCGTCCGCGGCGCCGGAGTACGACAGACTTTCGACCGCGCAGCAGGTGGGCCGCTTTCACGACCAGATGGCCGCGGCGGAACGGTTCGGCGCAGTGGAGGTGCAGCGGGGCAAGAGAGACCGAGGACATCTGGTCGAGAGAGTTCGCGTTCGAGACCCGGAATTGCTCGCCAGACATCTCGGACGCCCGACGGCACTCGCGACCGCGCAGCGCGTCAGGGCGGAATTGCTGCCCGTCGCAGCGACCGGCGAGCCGTGGGTCGCCACTTTGTTGGACGAGATGGCGGCGAGATGGGCACGAAGCGAGGCCGCCTACCGCCTGACCGCCGCCCAGGCCGACGCCGCCAAGGAGTTCTTCACGCTGCTGGCGTCCATCTCCCGGCAGGAAGCGCGAGGGCTGGACGCGCGAAGCTTCTCCCAAAAGGCGACGAACGACACGAAGGCCTTCGATCGGCATGCCTCGCGGCTCGCCGCCGTGCTCGGCGTCCGGGTCGGACTGCCGGGTGCTGCAGCCGACGTGGTCTGGGCGCACATCGGGCTGGAGCGCTTCAGTCATCCTGTTCATCTGAAGGGGCCCGTCGCCGTCGAGGGCGCGGACGGCCGTCAGGTCGATGGTCGCGCCAAGCCGTTCGCCTCGATTCATCCGGAGATGCTCTCGCAGCTGTTGGTCTTGGAGCGACCATCAGCCATCCTGACGATCGAGAATTTCGCGACCTTCAATCGGCAGGTCCGCGAGATCCATGACGCCAGCCTGGTCGTTTACACCGGCGGCTTCCCGGCGGCTGGTGTCATCGAGCTTCTAGCGAAGGTTCTGGCGGCCGTGCCAGCCGACGTGCCGTTCCTTCACTGGGGCGACGTAGATGCCGGCGGCGTGCGCATCTTCAGGTACCTCGAAGAGAGCCTGTCCCGCGGGCCTGAGCCCCACCTCATGACCAGGCAGCTGGCGGAGATGCACGGCCAGCCGGCAGACGCGGATCCGAGCTTGGCATCCATAGCGAGGTCCGATAGCGCGGTTCGCGATCTAGCGGATTGGTTGGCATTCGGATCGAACGTGCGCCACCTGGAGCAAGAGACGCTCGATCCCGCTGCACTTTAACTTACCCCCTAACGCCGATTCCAGTGGCGGTCGTCGTCTTCGCCGTCGTCTTCTTTCATGTCGACTGTCAGCAGCGTCGTGGCGTAACCGTTCTTCTGCGCGAAAACTTGCTCGTAAAGGGCTTCGACGCGGCCACGCTTCTCTAGCCATACGTGAGTGGGCACATCCCTCAATTCCGAAACGGTGCCGATTGTGGACGGGCTTGGCCAACGGCGAATGAGGGAAAGCTCAGGAATCGGGGCGCCGGCGCGAAGACCAACATAGGGGAAATTCGGTGCAGGTATCACCCTCTGCACCTTTCGATCTTTGGATATCACGATGGCTGCAAGTTCGTCGGCACTGGTCACGTAGACCTTGGCCATCACTTCGAGGGAGACGTCGAACTTCCGCGCCAGTACGCGCACTTGTTCAAGGTCGCACGCCTTGCTCAGCTTGCGACGCTCCGCCCGATATTCCGGCATCGGAACCACCAAGGCGCGGAAAACTCGTTCGCTTCGATCTCGATCCGCTCTTCGTGTGGCACCGCATCCCACTTGTCCTTGGGTCTGGCGCGGCGCAGATCACTCGTCGAACATTCGAATGGGCCCAAGCCTGCGCTCCATGTCCGGGAAGTAGTCCATCCTGCCGCCGTCCGCGAAGTGAAATTCCATTCGGAACGGTTGGACGAGAAAGGACGTCACCCGGTAGTCGACCTCGGAGATCCACATGAAGTGTCTCTCGTCGATCGCCTCCCAAGGAAACTCACGCCGGTTCTTGCGCGACGTGAAGACCCCCGTCGGCTTCCTGTGCCCCCGTTCGAGGATGGTACGGATCGGTCCGCCGCCCGTGGCGCGCACGATCTTCACCACACTCGGCCGCAAGCTACCCAGGGTTCTTCTCTTTTCGGTTTCCGTCGACATGGCTGCGTCCGAGGACTCGTCGCCCGATCCGCCCGCGGAATTGCATCCGAACAGAACGCGCTCGGCGGCGCGGCCCCCGAGCAGCATGGTGGTGCGATCCTCCACTGTTTGCCGCGTGGCCAAGTCGGGGGAGGACGCGTATTCGACTAGCGTGCGGTTCTCCGCCCCGCTCCTCGCCCCGACGATGCAGTGACGCAGCACTCCGCATTCGAGAACCAGCGCGAGCAGGACATGGCCGGCTTCGTGCGCGCAAATGCGCCAGTCCATCTCGGGCGGGGGCCGCTCGGAGCTCAGAAGCGCCGCGCGCAGGTCCGCCGCGAGCAGCTCGCGTCCGGCGTGACGCGCGATCCGGCGAGCTTCGCGGACGAACGCCATGACCTCCGCGCCAGTCGAGCGCTCCATGGCCGTAGCGATGTCATCGAGCTCGTCGTCAGGTACCGCGCCGGCGACGTGAAACTTGAGCATGCTCAGCGTGCCGGCTGCGTCGGCCCGCTCGATCTTGATCATCCGTTCGAAGCGGCCGGGGCGCAGCAGGGCGGGGTCCACGGACTCTGGATTGTTGGTCGCACCGATCAGGATCACGCCCCGCCTGGCCGACGAAGTCCCGTCGTCGAACCTGGTCAACAGGTCTGCAACTATAGGTAGCCAATAATCCTTGTTGCGACTATCTAGGGGCTCTATCCGGGACCGCGTCAACCTCATCCAGGAACAGAAAACCAATTCCATGGGCTCGCGCGAGAGCGACCGAACGATCCAAGCGCATCGCCCGGATCACGTCGTCCATATACGAGCGTTCCTTCGTGAACCAATCCGCAACGGACGAGATCACAATGGGAGCATCACCACAGTAACGGGCGACGGCCCTAGCCAGCAGGGATTTCCCGCACCCCGGCTCGCTCGCCAGGCAGATTCCCTTGGGCATAGACGCCCAGTCCCAAATCCCGCTAGTTTCGCGGCTTCGTTCGCTGATTGGCGGCCGAGGGATCCGCGGAATACAATTACCTCCGCAATCCCTCGACTTCTTCACGGAGAGGTGTCCGATGAGCTACCGAGAACGAGGCGCGGAGAAGGCGTGCTTTGCGCGACGATCCTTTCTGGCCCTGATCGCTGGCGCGACAGTTGGAGCGGCGGTGCGCCCCGCCGTTGCCGCTGAACCCATGATCAAGGTCCACAAGGATCCGAACTGCGGCTGTTGCTTGGGCTGGGTACAACACTTGCGCGACGCCGGATTCACGGTCCAGGTGGACGATGCTTCCGACCTTCCGGCCGTCCGGAAACGCCTGGGCGTCCCGGCCGATCTGGCCGCGTGCCACACGGCAGAGGTGGACAGCTACATCCTTGAGGGACACGTACCGGCGTCCGCGGTGCGGCGGTTGCTGACGGAGCGCCCGAAGGCTCTGGGGCTTGCCGTGCCCGGCATGCCTGCAGGGTCGCCGGGGATGGAAGGTGGACACCCTGAGCCTTACACCGTCGTGCTGTTCGGATCGGCAGGTCGTGCGACGTTCATGCGGTTCGTCGGCAAGGAAGCCATCGGCTGACCGTCTTAGAAAGTTAACCACCGGGGCGCCCGCTCGCGCATTTGTGAACCGGGGCACTTTCCAGCGTCCCGCCCCTATGAGACTGTGACGCCATGAATGCTCGCCGCCTCCTCAGACTTCTGCTCGCGGTCCTTGTGACCGCAGGGCTGACGGTCGCACCGCTGGCAACGCCGGCGGCGGCGGGACATTCGATGGGCGCCATGCAGATGGCTGACGCGCAGGACATGCCGGATGACATGGCGTGCTGCCCGGACAAGCAGAACAACAAGCAATGCCAGGACTGTCCTCTCATCGCGATCTGCATGTTGAAGGTGCTCCAGACTGGACCTTCGGCGGCGACAGTGAGCATCAGGCAGCCTGTGCGTGAACTGCTGCGGCCGCTCGATGACATGATCGCCGACGGCCTAACCCGTCCCCCTCCGGACCAGCCCCCTCGATCGATCGTCTGACCGGCGCTGCGGCGCCGGAACGTTGGCGCGCGTCCATCGCGCGCATTCGCAGGCCGCTTCGGCGGCTCAACAGACGTTTCGAGGAACAGACATCATGAAGATCTCCACTGCTGCGCGCGGGCTGGCCGCCGCGCTGGTCGGGCTTTCGCTAACGGCAGCGCCAAGGTCCGCTCTCGCCGACATCAAGGACTATGAATTCCAGCTCGTCGAGCAGGCGGTACAGACCGGCCCCGACAAGGTCGTGACGGTGCGGCTGGTGAACAAGAAAACCGGCAAACCCGTGCCGGACGCGGTCATATTCGCCTCCCGGCTCGACATGGCGCCGGACGGCATGCAGGAGATGGTCACGAAGGTGACTTCGATGCCGGGGACGGAGCCCGGGACCTACCGGTTCAAGGCCAACTTCAGCATGGCGGGCCGCTGGCAATTGTCCCTCGGCGCCAAGGTGCAGGGCGAGACCGGCACGGTCGAAAACAAGCTCGTCGTCACGGCGAAGCAATGACGCGCGCCATCACCATAGGTGCGACCGCTGCGGTTTGCGCAGCGGCCGCAGCCGCGCTTTACGTGGGCGCGATCCCGCGCGCAAATCCGTTCGCCGGACCGGTGACGGTCGCTGCGGCGGCCGAGAGCGGCGCGGCGATCTACTACCAGGATCCGGACGGGAAGCCGTTCTATTCGCTCGGGCCGAAGAAGACGCCGGATGGGCGCGCCTGGCGTGCCGTGCCCGCGGGAGCCGACCTGAGCTTCGACGAACCCGAGGAAGCGCCGGCGCGGACCAAGGCCGACGCGAAGACCGAGCGCAAGATCAAATACTACCGGAATCCGATGGGCCTGCCGGACACCTCGCCGGTGCCCAAGAAGGACTCGATGGGGATGGACTACATCCCCGTGTACGAAGGCGAGGACACCGACGACGGATCGATCAAGCTCTCGCCGGGGAAAATACAGCGTACAGGCGCAAAATCTGAGGCGGTCGTCAAAAGACCCGTGACCTCCTTGATCCGCGCTCCAGGCACCGTCCAGGAGGACGAGAGACGCGTCTCAGTCGTCGCCCTCCGCTTCGAGGGCTTCGTCGAGAGCGTCGCCAACGTCACGACCGGCGACCACGTCCACAAGGGCCAGCCGCTCCTGAACGTCTACAGCCCGGCGTTGTCCAGCGCCGCCGCCGAATATCTTTCGGCGATCAACGCCAGCGCGACCGGAAAGGAGCTGAAGGGCGCGCGCCGACGACTGGAGAATCTTGCTGCTCCGGAAGCGGCCATCAAGGAGCTCGAGCGCACCCGGGAGATCTCTCTCTCGATCCCGTGGCTCGCGCCGCAGGACGGCGAGATCCTCGAGCGCAACGCCGTGCCCGGCATGCGCGCGGGGCCCGGCGACGTCCTGTTCAGGATCGCTGACCACCGCCTCGTCTGGGTCCTGATCGACGTCGCCGAGCGCGATCTGCCGCAGGTCGCGGTTGGGACGAAGGTGACCATCAGGCCACGCGCGTTCGCCGGCCAAAGCTTCGAGGGCACCGTGGCGTTGATCTATCCCCATCTCAACGCCGCGACGCGCACCGCGCGGATCCGGATCGAGGTATCCAATCGCGACGAACTGCTGCGGCCGGAGATGTACGTCGATGCCGAGATCGAGGCCGGCACGCCGGGACCGGTTCTGGCGGTGGCGGAGAGTGCCGTGCTCGACAGCGGAAGCCGCCAGGCCGTCTTGGTCGACAAGGGCGAGGGCCGCTTCGAGCCGCGCGAAGTGAAGCTCGGCCGGCGCGGCGGCGGCTTCGTCGAGATCACGAATGGCCTGTCCGAAGGCGAAGCGGTCGTGACCTCGGCCAACTTCCTGATCGATGCCGAGAGCAACCTGAAAGCGGCGCTCAAGGGGTTTGCCGAGTCCAGCGGCCCGCCGCCCGAGGCGCCAGCCACCGGATCGGGAGCGCGCCCATGATCGCCCGCGTCATCGCCTGGTCGGCGCGCAACCTGCTGCTGGTGCTGTTCGGCACCGGCTTCGCCGCCGCGGCCGGCATCTACGCGCTCGTCCACCTCCCGCTCGACGCGATCCCGGATCTCTCCGATACCCAGGTCATCGTCTACACCGAATACCCGGGGCAGGCGCCGCAGGTGATCGAGGACCAGGTCACCTATCCGCTGGCCACCGCCATGCTCACCGTGCCGAAATCCAAGGTGGTGCGCGGCTTCTCCTTCTTCGGCGTCTCCTTCGTCTACGTGATCTTCGAGGATGGCACCGACATCTACTGGGCGCGCTCGCGGGTGCTCGAGTTCCTGAACGCCGCTACATCGCGCATTCCTGCCGGTGTCACGCCGACCATCGGTCCGGACGCCACGGGAGTGGGCTGGGTGTACCAGTATGCGGTGGTGTCGAAGGAGCTGAATCTCGCAGACACGCGCACCATCCAGGACTGGAATCTCAAATTCGCGCTGGCCAAGGCGGAAGGCGTCGCCGAGGTCGCGAGCGTCGGCGGTTTCGTCAAGCAGTACAACGTGATCCTGGATGCGCAGCGGATGCGCGACCTCGGCATCACCATGCCGAAGATCCGGGACGCGATCCGCGCCAGCAACGCCGATGTCGGCGGCCGGACGGTCGAGCTGTCGGAGTTCGAATACGTCATCCGGGGCCGGGGCTACCTGAAAAGCATCGACGATCTCGGCAACATCGTCCTCAAGACGGACAAGGGCACGCCGGTGCTGCTGCGGGACGTCTCCCGGGTCGAACTGGGGCCGGACGAGCGGCGCGGCATCACCGAACTCAACGGCGAGGGGGAGGTCGCGAGCGGCATCGTGCTGCAGCGTTTCGGGATGAACGCGCTGGACGTCATCGAGAACGTCAAGAAGCGGTTCAAGGAGATCGCGACCAGCCTGCCGAAGTCGGTCGACATCGTGCCGGTCTACGACCGGTCGAACCTGATCTACGCCGCCATCGACACGCTCAAGCACACGCTGGTCGAGGAGAGCCTCGTCGTCGCGCTGGTCTGCGTCGTGTTCCTGCTGCACGTCCGCAGCGCGCTGGTCGCCATCCTGATGCTGCCTGTCGGCGTGCTGATGGCGTTCGGAGCGATGAAGCTGCTCGGCATCGGCTCCAACATCATGAGCCTCGGCGGCATCGCCATCGCGATCGGCGCCATGGTGGACGCCGCCATCGTCATGATCGAGAACGCCCACAAGCACCTCGAGCGCGCGGAGCCGGGCAAGTCGCGGATCGCAATCCTGATCGAGGCCGCCTCGCAGGTCGGGCCGGCATTGTTCTTCAGCCTGCTGATCATCACGGTATCGTTCATGCCGATCTTCACGCTGGAATCGCAGGAAGGGCGGCTGTTCAGCCCGCTCGCCTTCACCAAGACCTTTGCGATGGCGGCCGCCGCGCTGCTCTCGGTCACGCTGGTGCCTGCGTTGATGGTGATCTTCGTCCGGGGACGGATCGTTCCGGAGCACCGCAACCCGATCAACCGCTTCCTGATCTGGATCTATCGCCCCGTCATCAAGGGCGTGCTGCGCGCAAAGACGTTGGTTATCCTGCTTGCGCTCGCCGCGCTCGCGATCACGATCTGGCCCGCCCGTCAGCTCGGCACCGAATTCATGCCGAACCTCGACGAGGGCACGCTGCTCTACATGCCGACGACGCTGCCCGGCATCTCCGTCACCAAAGCCGCCGAACTGATGCAGACCCAGGACCGCATCATCCGCTCCTTCCCGGAGGTCGCGTCGGTCTACGGGAAGGCCGGCCGGGCCTCCACGTCGACCGATCCGGCGCCGACCGAGATGTTCGAGACGGTGGTCAATCTCAAGCCCAAGGAGCAGTGGCGGCCGGGTCTCACCATCGACGGCCTGATCGCCGAGATGGACAAAGCTCTGCAGTTTCCGGGCGTCTCCAATGCCTGGACCATGCCGATCAAGGCGCGCATCGACATGCTCTCGACGGGCATTCGCACTCCTGTCGGCGTCAAGGTGATCGGCACCGATCTCGTCGAGATCGACAAGCTCGCCAAGCAGATCGAGCAGGTGCTGCGGAACGTGCCCGGAACATCGTCCGCCTACGCCGAACGGGCCATCGGAGGCTACTACCTGGAGATCACGCCCGACCGGTCGGCGCTGGCCCGCTATGGCATCATGGTCCAGGACGTCCAGGACACGATCGCGACCGCGCTCGGCGGTCAGGCGGTCACGACCACCGTGGAGGGCCGGCAGCGCTTCACGGTCAACATGCGCTACCCCCGCGACCTCCGGGACAATCCGAAGAAGATCGCAAGCGACGTCCTCGTTCCGATGCCGGCCGGCGGCGCCGTCCCGCTCGCGGAAGTCGCGACCGTTCAACTCGCGCGCGGCCCGACGTCGATCCGGACGGAGAACGCACAGCTTGCGACCTACATCTACGTCGACATCCGCGACCGGGATCTCGGCGGCTACGTCGCCGAGGCGCAACGCGCCGTCCAGGCCAGCATCCAGTTTCCGTCGGGCTACTACGTGGTCTGGAGTGGCCAGTACGAATATTTCGAGCGCGCCATGGCCCGCCTGAAGATCGTCGTGCCGGCGACGCTGCTCATCATCTTCCTGCTGCTGTACCTGAATTTCAGGTCGGTGACCGATACGATGATCGTCATGCTGTCGCTGCCGTTCGCGCTGGTCGGCGGGCTTTGGCTGATGTGGTGGCTCGGGTTCAACCTCTCGGTCGCCGTCGCCGTCGGCTTCATCGCCCTCGCGGGCGTCGCCGCCGAGACCGGCGTGGTGATGCTGATCTACCTCAACGAGGCGCTTGCCGAGATCAGGGCGCGCCGCGCCGCCGAGGGTTGGACCTTGAGCCGGACCGATCTCCGCGAGGCCATCATGGAGGGCGCGGTCGAGCGCGTCCGGCCGAAGATGATGACCGTCGTCGCCATCATGGCGGGACTGCTGCCGATCATGTGGAGCACCGGCACCGGGTCCGAGATCATGCAGCGGATCGCGGTGCCGATGATCGGCGGCATGATCTCGTCGACCCTGCTCACGCTGATCGTGATCCCGGCGATCTTCGGCCTGGTCAAAGGCTTCCGGTTGCCGCCTGTGGGCAAACCGGGAGTGCCGGCGAAGTCGAAGGCTGTCGTCACGACACTCCGAATCCCGGAGCCTGCCAAATGAGGTGAGCCAATGATGGACGGGATGATGTCTGGAATGATGGGCGGCATGGCGCTGATCTGGGTCCTGATCGTCGTCGTGCTCGCGCTGGGCGCGGCCGCGCTGATCAAATACCTGTTCTTCTCGGGCCGAGGAGATTGATCATGCATCGCATTCTACTTGCGGCTCTCGCTGCTGTACTCGTCTCCGCGCCGGCTCGGGCGCAGCAGGACAGCGTAGTTCGCGGGGAGCAGGATTTTCGGGCCTGTGCAGCATGTCACTCCCTCGAGCCCGACCGCAACATGACGGGGCCAAGTCTTGCAAACGTCTGGGGAAGGAACGCCGGAAGCTTGCCGAGTTTCGACCGCTACTCCGACGCGCTGAAAGCTTCGGGGATCATTTGGGATGACCGCTCGCTGGATGCCTGGTTGACCGATCCGGAACGCATGGTGCCGGACAACGCCATGCCGTTCGAGGGCATCAAGGATGCTCGCACGCGCGCCGATCTGCTCGCCTTCCTGAAGGAAGCAACCAAGCCAGGCGCAGCTCCACGGCAAATGGCCCAAGGCAGGGGCGGCATGATGGGCGGTGGCATGATGGGCGGAATGATGGGAGGTGGGCGCGTTCCGAATCTGAAGAATCTGGATCCCCCGCAGCACGTGACTAGCATCACGCACTGCCGGGACACCTATCGTGTGACTACGGCCGACGGCAAGACGCGGGCGTTTTGGGAACGCAATCTCCGGATCAAGACGGATTCCAGCAAGGACGGTCCGGAGAGCGGGGCTCCGGCCATCGTGCCGGCCGGAATGATGGGCGATCGCGTCGATGTGATTTTCGCGGGGCCCGAGGAGATCAGCAAGATGATCGAGCCGCGGTGCTGAGCCTTGCCGGCATTCCGATCGGCTCGGTTTGGGCTCGTTGGTGGTGCACACTCCAACCGTCTTCGAAACCGCGGTTACAAGCTTCGGGAGCGTTCGATGGACTTCTACAAGGACTTCGTGCTGCCGAGCCTTCTCGATCTCGCGATGAGCAACAAGCAGCTTCTGCCTTTTCGCGAACGCGTGATCGGCGCCGCCGAGGGCCGCGTGCTGGAAATCGGCGTCGGCTCGGGCCGCAACTTGCCGTTCTATCGTTCGCCAGCGAAGGAAATACTGGCGCTCGAGCCTTCTCCGAAGCTGGTCGCCATGGCTCGGGGAGCCGTGCATGCGGACCTGCGCGTGCAATTCGTCGAAGCTTCCGCCGAAGCCATTCCGCTCGACGATGGCACCGTCGACAGCATCGTGACCACCTGGACCTTGTGCAGCGTTCCGCAGGCTGCCGTAGCGCTTGCCGAGATGCGCCGGGTGCTCCGCCCCGGCGGCAAGCTCCTGTTCGCCGAGCATGGCCTGGCGCCTAGTCTAAGCGTGCGTTGGTGGCAGGACCGTTTGACGCCGCCATGGCGGCACATCAGCGGCGGCTGTCACCTCAACCGCCCGATCCGCTCCATGATCGAGGATGCGGGATTCCGGATCGACCGGATCGAGACCGGCTACATAGCGGGACCGAAGCCGATGACCTTCATGTACGAAGGCAGTGCGCGGCCAGGCTGACAGAGCGGCAAGTTCTGATCACGCCGAAGGAGTGGCCGCCGGAGCAGCAAGGAAGACCTCTGTGGCAGCTTGATCGGAGAAGCGGAGCCCGGTTAATTTTCTATCTCTCGCCAAAATGCGGTCTCGGTGCTGAGTGTGTTGGCTTTCAGTGGCACAGAAGTTTGCGAGCAACATCTTGGCGTCGGCTACGTCAGCCGGTCGGCCTCCATTATTCGGTCCATCTCGGCACATCGCCCAGGGCAAGCGACTTATTACCGTACAAGGAGAGCGCATTTGCGGACCAGATCCGCCTCGGCCCTGCCGCCGGTGCACACTACGAGGCTCTGGTCGCAGGTCCAGTCCGTAGCACGTTGCAAGCTCAGCCACCCGAGGGGCTATCGCCCGCGCCGTTCCAGGCGTAGCACTTGACCTCTGCGGAACCACCGGCGGCAGCAGCGGCCGGGCGCTTCGACGACACGGAAGTACCTCAGATAGCGCCAGCCGACAACGACACCGCTCACCGAGACGATGGTCCCAAGGATCGAGAGCAGCCACACCACAATGTCCCAGGCCGGGGGATACATCAGCAGTAACCGAAAATCGAAACTGTGCAGCGCGTTGAACAGCCATCGATATGTGCGACGGCCGCTGTCCACGCGGCCAACGATGTCGCCCGTGACGGGGCTGATGTGAAACCATGTTTTCGCGTCATCATCAAACACGGCGCGCAGCACCGGCAATTCGCGGTCCTGATGATGGGCATACCAATAGGCATCGTATTCCCTCAGGATTGACCGTTCCACGACGCGCGCTTGCGGCAGCAATTTTGTTGCGGCAGTCCAGAGGCGATCCTGCGGAAGCGTTGCGAATTGGCCCGACGTCACATCCAGCGGTCTTTGCGTGCCATCACGCGATGCGGCGATCATCATCGGGCTGCCATTAAGCCAGACAAAGCGCACTTCGACGGCGGCGGATTGCGGTGTTGGCAGCTTCGTCGCAATCGTCGGCGTATCATGGCCAGCATAGCGTTGCAGCACCTCGCGCGTCATGTTGCGGCTTGCGAAATATTCGCCGGGATTGAGCGAAAGCCAACCGGAGAACGTCCAGGTCAGCACGAAGATACCCGCGATCAGGCCGGTGACGTGGTGCCAGGCCATCCAGCCACGATAAGGCGTGATCCTGCCGCTGGCATAGCGCCGCTTCAGGCGTACGCGAAGGATCCCGATCCAGATGCCGGTGACGCCGATGATCAGGCAGATACCGGAGATCCAGAGCACGACCAGCCGCCACAGCGGCCCATCTTTGCGCAGCACGGTCGGATAGATCCAGTGCGGGATCGAGCCGAGGCAGTTCCAGACCCGTTCGGTGTGGTTGGTGTCGAGCGCGATCTCGCCGGAGCGCGAGGAGACATAGAGCCTGGTACCCGCATCGTCGCCGAGCGCAATGAGGTAAAGCGGCCGCAGCGGATCGTAACGGGCCGTTACGCTCCATTGGTCGCGATCGATGATGTCTTCGAGTTGCGGTGATCTGCTCGCGGGATGATGTTGTGCGACCGCGAGCGCCTGCTGTTCGGAGACGCCGGTGATGATCCGGCCATCGGCTGCAGAGATCGCCTGTCGCTTGCCGTCCCAGCCGGTGATCCGATACACCGGCTCGTCGGCCAGCATCGAAAGC
The DNA here is from genome assembly GCF_023073795.1 of Bradyrhizobium sp. 159. Lineage (NCBI taxonomy): Bacteria > Pseudomonadati > Pseudomonadota > Alphaproteobacteria > Hyphomicrobiales > Nitrobacteraceae > Bradyrhizobium > Bradyrhizobium sp. 159. The sequence goes on from NZ_JADPKE010000072.1 coordinate 26,276, forward strand.
CGGAGGTCGCGCGGATAGCGCGTCGCGCCTGCGGCTTTCATCACGTCGTCCGGCGACAGCGCCACCTTCTCCCATTGGACATCAGGGAGCGCTGCCAGCCTTTCCTTGTCGGAAAGGCCGGGAAAAGCCACGTACATCATCACCACGCCGGAGATGAACCACATGGCGAAGAACAGGCAGGTGACGATACCGACCCAGCGGTGGCCGATGTACAGCCACCGCCGGAGTGTGCGTTTGAGGGTCCGTGACACGCTCAGAACTTCACGTTGACCGCGAGCTGCGCCGTGCGTGGCATGCCGAGCAGCCACTGAGTAGTGCCGCCCGACGTCGTGTAGATCTCGTCGAAGAGATTGTAGATGCGGAACGACACGGTGGTGTTGAGGTCGGGCTTCCACTGCACGCCGGCATTGACAATGTTGTAGGCCGGGCGCGTCACCGTGTTGGCGTTGTCGGCATAGGTCTTGCCGACGATCTGCACGCCTGCGTTGGCCGACCAGTTCGGTGCGAAGGCCCAGGTCGCCCAGATATTGGAGACGTTCTGCGGCACATTGACCGGTACGTTGCCGGCATAGTTCACGCTTCCGCCGCCCACCGCCTGCACGAAGTCATCGTATTTCGCGCGCAGGAAGGCGGTATTGGCATCTATGCGCAAGCAATGATCGAGCAGGAAACCGACTGACGCTTCGACGCCGCGCGATGACTGCTGGCCGACCTGGACGGTCAGCGACGGAATGTTGGGATCGCGTGCCAGCAGGTTGTTCTTCACGATCTCATAGCCGGCCAGGGTCCATTCGCCGCGGCCGCCCCAGAACGATTGCTTGACACCGATTTCGACCTGCTTGCCGGTCGCCAGGTCGAAGTTCTTGTTTGCGGAGGACAGTGAGACGAGCCCTCCGACCGGGTCGGCCGCGGTGGCATATTGGGCATAGAAAGCGAGATCCTTGACCGGTGCATAGACGGCGCCGGCGCGCCAGGTCGTCGAAGAGAACGATTTCTCGAAGCTGTTGGCGGGCGAGACATAGTCGGTGCGCGCGATTGTCGGTTCATCCTGACGTATGCCGGCAATCAAGGACAGTTGCTCGGTGACCGACAGCCTGTTCTCGGCAAACAGCGCGTACTGGTTGGTTACGCTGCCATAGCCGGGAACTGTGGGGTTCGGGCTGTTGAATACGCCTGGAGCGAAACTGAATGGGTTGACGGACGACGAGCCGCCGTAAGGTGAATTGTTGGTGTAGGTAAAATTGATGCTGTTGACGTCGAAACCTGCGACGAACTCATTGGCCATGCCAAGGACATGTCCGCGGAATTTCGCATCCATGCGATTGCCGACCTGCTGCTGATCGTGAAAAATCTCGATATAGCTGCTGCGGTTGATCAGGCCGGTGGCGGGGTTATAGGCGTAGCTTGGACGTCCTTCCAATGTCGCTTGGAGTTCAGATAGTAAAGCGTGTTCTGAACCGAAATTCCATCGGCCACCTGCCATTCAGTTTTCACCTGGTTCCAGCTATCCTGGTAGCGGATGTGGCTGTCGCTGACGTTGTAATTCTAGAAGCGGAGAGATTCATCGAGCCTGCCGTTGATCAGCGGCGTGCCGAAGTAGCGCGACGGGTTGCGGTCACCGTAGTCCGTGGACAGTGTCCAGGTGACGTCGTCGTTCTGCTTGATCTGGATCACGGCATGAAGCGCGACGTTCGAGGTGTCGTCGCGATCGACCCAGCCATCCGACATGTTGCCGGAGGCGGTGATCCGATAGGCGACGTCCTTGCTGACCGGACCGCCACTGTCCACCGCAATTCGCCGGGTCATGTTGCTGTCCAGCGACATCTCGGCCTGATTGCGAGGGACCCACAATGGCAGTTTTGAAACCACGTTGATGGCGCCGCCGACCGCGCCCGCGCCGTACATCACCGACGCAGGGCCGCGCAGCACCTCGATGCGCTCGGTCGACCAGGTGTCGAACGGAAAGGCCACCGTCCCGGCGCCGATATAGAGCTGGGTGCCGTCATACAGCGTCATGACGGAGCCAAGGCCCGTGAAGCCGCGGGTATTGAACGAGACGCCGCCATTGCCCGGTGCCGGGCTCGCCGTGAAGCCGGTGGCGTTTTGCGTCACCGCGTCGAGGATGTTCTGCTGGCCGCGTTCGGCGATGGTTTCAGCGGAGATCACCTCCACGCTGGCTGGCGTCTGCAGTCGCGTCAGGCCGAGCCGGCTGCCGGCCGTGCTCGCGCCGGTGAGGTTGAGCGTCGGTGCGGCGAAGACAGGACCAGTCGGCGCGGCAACCTGTGTACCGGTATTGACAGCTATGTTGCGCTGCTGGCGCAAACGCGCGGCGCTGGCGGTCGCAGAACTGCGTCGGGTGCTTTGGGCCCTCGGCGACGTTGCCGGCGACTGCACCACAACGGGGTCGAGCGTCTGGACCGTCCTTTCGGACTGTGCCCAGCCGTCGGTCGACAAAACCAGGCAGGAGAATGCAGCTGAGCGCAGAATCGCGCGGCGATACCGCGGCGCGAAGATTGTACGGGAGGTCATCAACAGACTCGCGATAACGTGGCACGTCACCGCGAACGCAGCTTGGCCGCTGCCTCAAGAAGAAGGCAGCCCCAACACCCACCAGGACACCCCGCCCAATGTGCTCGCGTGTGACCACGACTGACGGCAGGTCTCCTGGCTCGCGGGTCGTTACCTCTCGCCGCCTTCCCAGGTCCGCAGGCCCAGTGGCGTTTGGCGAAGGCTCACCGCTTACAGTTGCGGGGGCAGCCACGGCGTTGGGGGATCCCCGCACCGTATTCCCTATTGATCTCCCGAAGGAGAACCGTCGTTGTCACCCTAGTTTTATTTGCAAACGGCTGTCAATTGGATGTTTCGCTGCGGCAGAAGTCAGCGCGTGGCGCCGATCATCAGGCCAAGTCGAGGATTCGACACCGCGGGAGATGGCATGTCAGATCACGCGTCGATCCCTTATGAATTGGTTGCAGCGGTGAGCGTGGTGAGGTCTACTGCTTGCGCACAGGCCGACGAGGTCGCGATCACGACGCACACTACGTTCGACGTCGGTGACAACTCCAATGCCGTTCAAAGCTCCGCACGTATCCTTCGTATCGTTGCCGTTAAGGTGCCCTCCGGGATCAACCAGGCGATGATCGTTGGAAACTGGCTCGCGCGATGCTACGTTAGAGGGCATGCACGTCGAATCCACTCTCATTTGCCCGTCATGCGGCCATCGATCCATTGAGACGATGCCGACCGACGCTTGCCAATTCTTTTACGATTGCCGCGGATGCGGCACCCGGCTGAAGCCTAAATCGGGCAATTGCTGCGTGTTCTGCTCCTATGGCACCGTGCCTTGCCCACCGATCCAAGAGAATGGCAAGGGAGCTTGCTGCGGGTAGTTTGCCGATTTCCTGCGTGTGCCGATGAGTGCACGGGCTTTCGCGCGAGGATAACGCGATCGGCGTTGGGGTCCGGACCTCAATTGCTGCGCCGTCGCTCTTGCCCTAATCACGTGGGAATTCCGCCGCGAGCTCGCGCTAACGGGGCCCATAGAAGTGAACGAACGATGAACGGTACCCCGACAGCTATCGGGATCAGCCAGTACGTGAAATGAGGCAAGTCCTTCCAAAGCGGCAACTGCTTTCCATTGTCGACGTAGAACGATCGGGCGCTGGATCGACCTGAGTGGACCGCCGTCGATTCGAGCGGCGGCCGGGTCAACATCATTTCTTCCGCGGAAGACGTGGCCGACCGCATCGCCGACTTCATCAAGCAGACACGATACACGACAGGAGGGAGCATGCAGCATCGATCCACGCTTCGCGCGAGCCTCTCGGACTATTTGGCACCCTTGCCGTGCGCGAGGCAGCTGGAGCTCAGAGCTGCCGCCTATTCCGTCAAGCGTTCCCTCCCGTGACTTGAGCCCCCGGTTCCCGGATCATAATGATGTAACACTGTTGCGGATCGACACCCCGGCCTAGTGCATGGTACCGGTCATCGCCCGATCGATCGGAACCCCGAGTGACCCTTTCCTTCAGATTTGGCCGTATCCTGCCGCGCTCGCTGCGCGGTGCGATGACCATATTTGTGATCGCGACCTACCTGATCGCCGGCGTGCTTCACGGCGTGTGCGATCTGGATGTCACAAATTCGTCGCCCAATGTTGTCGTCTCCTTCGCCGACAAGGGCATCGGCCATTCCGACAAGGGCGCTTTGGCCGACCATCACTGTCACGGCTGCTTCTCCGTCTCCGTTCCGGCCCCAGTGATTGCAGCGGTAGCCGTGATGCGCCCGATAGAGATGGTACCCACGCTGCAGGTCGTTCGGCGCGGTCTGCCGCCCGGAATCGACCCACCGCCCCCGAAATTCCTGACCTGAAATGACCGCTGGGCGCATCGCGCCCTAGATCCGTCTTTCGTCAGGTTTTCACCATGTTTCCAAAGTGCGTCACGCGTTTCGCGTGCGCGACGGCGTTGCTGGTCAGTCCCTGGTTGCGCGGTGTCGCATTCGCAGACCCTCAACCTCGGAGCGGCGCTGCAGCGCGCGCTCGCGACCAGTCCGCGCCTGACGGCTGCCGAGCGCGACGTCGGGATCGCCGCCGGCCAGCGCATCCAGGCGGGGGCACTGCTCAATCCGGAACTGTCCTACGAACAGGACAATTCTTTCGGATCCGGTATCTACCGCGGCACCAAGTCGGCCGAGACGACGCTGCAGATCAGCCAGCTCTTCGAGCTCTTCGGGAAGCGCGAGGCCCGCATCGCCGCCGGGCAGGCAGGTGTGGAAGGAGCCACGATCGAACGCAAGGCGGTGCGCCTGCAGATCCTTGCCGAGACGGCGATCGCGTTCCTGAACGTGCTCGGGCTGCAGCGGCGCATCCAGATCCTGGACGAGCAGGTCGCCGCGCTCGAGCGTCTGACGCCCTTGCTCCAGCGCAGGGTGGACGCCGGCGCGTCGTCGCCTGCCGAGACGAAGTCGCCGCCGCCCTGGTGAAGGCCGATCGCGAGCGCACCAAAGCCAGCCTGTCCAGCGCCCGTCGCGAGTTAGGGGTGCTCATAGGGGAGACCTCACCGAAGTTCGCCAGCGTCTCCGGACGTCTGGATGCTACCGCTCGGGCGCCGTCGTTCCAGGCAGTGATCGCGGCCATCGACGCGAACCCGCAATTGGTGAGGTGGAATGCAGTCTACGCCCAGCGCAATGCCGAACTTCTTCTGGCGCGGCTGAAGCCTTACCCGGACGTCCGTCTCGCCGCCGGCTGGCGGCATTTCAACGAAACCAACGACGACGCGGTCCGGCTGACCCTGTCGGTCCCGATCCCGGTGTTCGATCAGAACCAAGGCAATATCCTGTCGGCCCAGGAAAGCCTGGCCAAAACGCGAGCCGAGCGCGAGGCGAACCGCAACACCCTCCTAGTCGTCGCGGGGCGGGCCTACGATACCGTGCAGGGCTCGCTGGGGGAGCTCGCTATTCTGCGCGATTCCGGCATTCCCAAGGCCCAAGCTGCCGCCAACGAGATCGAGCAGGGCTACGGCGCCGGACGCTTCTCTCTGCTCGAAGTGCTGGATGCCCAGGCCAACGTCACCCAGGCGCGCCTGCGCGAGCAGGAGGCGTTGCAGAACTACCATGTCGCCGTTGCGACCATCGAAGGGCTCGTCGGCAATCCCTTCGTTCTGGCGCGGGAGAGCGCACGATGAGAACTTCCAGCGCATTCATCCTGGCCGTAGCCGCGGCCGCCGCCGGCGCGTTCGGTTATCGCTGGCTCATGCCGGCCGATGCTCCCGCCGCGACGCAGCATGCCGAAAAGCATGAAGGCGGCGAAGCCAAGGAGGACAAGGGCGGCAACCAGCACGTGGAGAAGGACGAGCACGGCGCCGACCGCATCGTGATCAGCGACGTCAAGCTTGCGGCTGCCGGCGCGACGTTCGCCGAAGCCGGACCGGCTACCCTGACGGACACCCTGTCTTTCAACGGCGTGCTGCGCGCCAACCAGGAGACCGTGGTCCAGGTCACTCCGCGCTTTCCCGGCATCGCGCGCGGCATCAAGAGGCGAATCGGGGACGTGGTCGCCAAGGACGACCTGCTGGCCTCGATCGAAAGCAACCAAAGCCTCACCGTGTACGATCTCAAGGCGCCGATCGCCGGCACCGTGATCGACCGGCAGATTTCGCTCGGCGAATACGTGTCCGAGCAGAAGCCGGCCTTCGTCGTGGCGGACCTTTCAACGATCTGGGTCGATCTTTCGATCTATCGTCAGGATCTCAGGCGCGTCCGGATCGGCGACGAGGTGCTGATCGATCCCGACGACGCCGCAAGCGACATCAAGGGCAAGATCTCCTATCTTGCGCCCGTCGGGGCAAGCGAAACGCAGACGGCCCATCGCGCGGGTGATCTTGCCGAACCCCGACGGACGGCTGCGGCCGGGCCTGTTCGTGACCGCTCGTTTGGTCCTTGCCGAGCGGAAGGTGCCGGTCGCGGTGCAGGCGGGCGCGATCCAAACCTTCGAGAACAAGACGGTCGTGTTCGTGCGGGAAGACGACGACAAGCTCGAAGCACGCCCCGTCGAGCTCGGGGATTCCGACCAGAAGTTCGTGGAAGTCCGTGCAGGCATATCGCCGGGCGAGAAGTATGTCGCCGAAAACTCGTTCGTCGTGAAGGCCGACATGGGCAAGGGAGAGGCAGAGCATGATTGAGCGCCTCATCGAGTTCTCCATCCGCCAGCGCTGGCTGGTGATCCTCTTCGTGCTCGGGCTTCTGACCTTCGGTGGTTGGAACTTCACTCGGCTGCCGATCGACGCCGTGCCTGACATCACGAACGTGCAGGTCCAGATCAACACGCAGGCTCCGGGATATTCGCCGCTGGAAACCGAGCAGCGCATCACGTTTCCGGTGGAGACGGCGATGGGCGGCCTGCCCAAGCTCGAATACACCCGGTCCCTGTCGCGCTACGGCCTGAGCCAGGTCACGGTCGTCTTTCGGGACGGGACCGACATCTACTTCGCCCGCCAGCTCGTCAACGAGCGCATCCAACAGGTGAAGGACCAGCTTCCCGCAGGTGTCGAAGTCGCGATGGGGCCGATCGCCACCGGCCTTGGCGAAATCTACCTCTATACGGTCGAAGCGAAACAGGGCGCCAAGGCGCCGGGCGGCAAGGAATTCACCCCAAGCGACCTGCGCACGATCCAGGACTGGATCATCAAGCCGCAGCTCCGCAACGTTCCCGGCGTCATCGAGGTCAACACCATCGGTGGGTTCGAGCGCCAATTCCAGGTGCTGCCGGATCCCGGCAAGCTCATGGCCTATAAGCTCGGCTTCCGCGACGTGATGACCGCGCTGGCCGCCAACAACGCCAATGTCGGCGCCGGCTACATCGAGAACAACGGCGAGCAATACCTGGTCCGGACTCCGGGGCAGGTCGCCAATATCGCGGAGATCGAGGACATCGTCATCGGCTCGCGCGGCGGCGTGCCGGTCCGGGTCAAGGACGTGGCGCAAGTCACCGAAGGCAAGGACCTCCGCACAGGCGCCGCGACCCTCAACGGCTAGGAGACGGTGCTCGGCACCGCCATGCTGCTGATCGGCGAGAACGGCCGGGCGGTGGCTCAACGGGTGGCCGCCAAGCTGGGAGACATCGCCAAGTCTCTTCCGGAGGGCGTGGTTGCGCGAGCGGTGTACGATCGGACGCATCTGGTCGAGGCGACGATCAAGACGGTCGAAACAAACCTCGTCGAGGGCGCGATCCTCGTCATCATCGTGCTGTTCCTGATCCTCGGCAATTTTCGCGCGGCGCTGGTGACAGCCTGCGTCATCCCGCTGTCGATGGCGATGACCGTCACCGGCAAGGTCGAGACGAAGGTCAGTGCGAACCTGATGAGCTTAGGGGCCATCGATCTCGGCATCATCGTGGACGGCGCGGTCATCATCGTCGAGAACTGCCTGCGCCTGCTTGCCGAAGCGCAGCATCAGAAGGGCGGCCTGCTGAACCTGAGGGAGCGGCTGGAGACGATCCGTCGCAGTTCCGCCGAGGTCATCAAGCCCAGCCTGTTCGGAACGCTGATCATCGCGGTCGTCTACCTGCCGGTCCTGACGCTGACCGGAGTCGAGGGCAAGATGTTCACGCCGATGGCGCTGACCGTGCTGATGGCGCTCGCCGCCGCAGCCCTGTTTTCGATCACTTTCGTCCCCGCCGCGGTCGCCATCGTGGTCAGGGGCAAGGTGTCGGAGAAGGAGAACCTCTTCATGCGCGCCGCCAAGCGCGTCTACCTGCCGCTCCTTAACCGGGCGATCGCATTCCGCGGCGTCGTCGCGTTCGCGGCGGTCGTGGTGGTGGAGGCGAGCGTCTTCGCGGCGACCCGCATGGGCGGCGAGTTCATTCCGAGCCTCGATGAGGGCGATGTCGCTCTTGCCGCGATCCGGATTCCCGGAACGAGCCTGACGCAGGCGCTCGACCTGCAGATGGCATTGGAGAGGCGAATCCAGCAACTGCCCGAGGTGAAGGAGTTCTTCGCGCGAACGGGCACGGCCGAAGTCGCCACCGATCCGATGCCCCCGTCGATCTCCGACGGCTACGTCATGCTCAAGCCGCGCAGCGAGTGGCCGGACCCCGAGAAAACGAAGCCGGAGCTGGTCGAGGAGATCGAGAAGGCGGCCAACGACATCCTGGGCAGCAATTATGAGGTCTCGCAGCCGATTCAATTGCGGGTGAACGAGCTGATCTCGGGCGTCCGCAGCGACGTGGGCGTCAAGATATTCGGCGACGATCTCGACGTGCTGCAGGGCGCCGCCAAGCAAGTGCAATCGGTGATCCAGGGCATCCGCGGGGCGACCGACGTGAAGACCGAGCAGGTCGCCGGTCTGCCCATCCTCACCGTCAAGCTCGACCGGCGCGCACTGTCTCGCTACGGCCTCAGCGTCGGCGACGTCCAGAACATCGTGGAAATCGCCGTCGGCGGAAAGGGCGTCGGCAAGCTGTTCGAAGGCGACCGCCGGTTCGACATCGTCGTGCGTCTTCCGGAGCGGCTGCGCGGCAATATCGAGGCGATCCGGGCGATCCCGATACCCCTGCCGGCGGAAGAGGCCGGCACGCCGGCCCTCACGAAGACCGCTTTGTCTGCGGCGGCGGGCGCACAGCCGCGCTACGTGCCGCTGTCGTCGGTCGCAACCGTCGATTCCGCGCCCGGCCCGAACCAGATCAGCCGCGAGAACGGCAAGCGCCGCATCGTCGTGACGGCAAACGTCCGCGAGCGCGATCTCGGCTCGTTCGTGTCCGAGGCGCAGGACACGGTGTCGCAGAAGGTCAAGCTCCCGGCCGGATACTGGATCGGCTGGGGCGGCCAGTTCGAGCAACTGGTCTCGGCGACCAAACGGCTCACGATCGTGGTTCCGGTGGCGCTGCTGCTGGTCTTGCTGCTGCTGTTCATGAGTCTGGGATCGCTGGCCGATGCGCTTCTGGTGTTCAGCGGCGTGCCGCTGGCGCTCACCGGCGGCGTCCTGGCGCTGCTGCTGCGGGGTATCCCGTTGTCGATCAGCGCTGGCGTCGGCTTCATCGCGTTGTCGGGCGTCGCCGTCCTCAACGGCCTGGTCATCATCGCCTTCATCGAGCGGCTCCGACACGAAGGAAAACCCGTGCTCGAGGCCGTCCATGAAGGCGCCGTGACCAGGTTGCGACCCGTGCTGATGACCGCGCTCGTTGCCTCGCTCGGCTTCGTTCCGATGGCCATCGCGACGGGCGCCGGCGCCGAGGTGCAGAGGCCGCTGGCGACCGTCGTCATCGGCGGGATCATCTCCTCTACGATCCTGACGCTGCTGGTGCTGCCGGCCCTCTACGTGCTGTTCCGGAAGGACTCCGCGCCGGCACCGGTAGCAGAGGAGACGGCATGACGGAAAAGGCGGCGAATCCGGCGCGCCGGGATATCCGGCTCGACCTCTTCCGCGGGTTGGCGAACTGGGCGATCTTCCTCGACCACATTCCCAACAACGTGGTCGCCTGGGTCACGATGAAGAACTACGGATTCAGCGACGCGGCGGATCTGTTCGTCTTCGTGTCCGGCTACACGGTCGCGTACGTCTATTCGCGGACGATGGCGACAAAGGGCTTCCTCGTCGCGGCGGTCGGCATCATGGCGCGCGCCTGGCAGATCTACGTCGCGCACATCCTGCTGTTCGTCTTCTACGTCGCGAGCATCGGCTACGTCGCCCAGCGCTACGGCCACGCGCACCTTCTGGACGAGTTCAACATCCGTCGCCTGATCGCCGATCCGATCGAATTCCTGAAGCACGCGCTGCTGCTGGAATTCAAGCCGCTCAACATAGACGTCCTGCCGCTCTACATCGCCTTGATGGCGACGTTTCCGCCGGTCCTGTGGCTGCTCGTCCGCTCGCGCAACCTGGCGCTCGCGACATCCTTCGCGATCTACGCGGCCGCCCGCGCCTTCGGCTGGAATCTTCCCAGCTACCCGGAGGGGTTCTGGTACTTCAATCCGTTCGCCTGGCAGTTTCTCTTCGTGATCGGCGCTTGGGTCGCGCTCGATCGGACCGAGACGATAGGCCGCCTAATCGGATCTCGGGCCGCCGCGTTGTCGGCAGCGCTTTTTCTGCTCCTCGGGCTAGTCATCACGCTGGCGGCTCGTCTCGGTTTCGCGGACGCGATGCCGGAGGCGCTCGTCGATGTCTTCGTCCCGAACGACAAGACCAATCTGGCTCCTTATCGGATCCTGCATTTTCTCGCGCTCGCCCTGACCGTAGCGAGGTTCGTACCGCGCGACGCCTCATGGCTGACATCGCCGCTGTTGCGACCGGGGTCGATCTGCGGCGAGCGTTCTCTCGAGGTGTTCTGCGTCGGCATCTTTCTGTCCTTCGTCGGGCACTTCCTGATCGAGCTGGTCTCCGGATCGATCGCCTTCCAGATGCTCGTGGCTTTGGGCGGCATCTGCGCGATGACGACAGTCGCAAGCTACCGAACCTGGATCAAGGACGTCAGATCGTCCTCTAGCTCTCGACCCTTAAGGACAGCGTGATGATCAACAGAGAAACGGATCTGGGAGTCGTGTCGGTGGAGACCACGCGCCTGCGGGTGGAGGGCATGGATTGCGCAAGCTGCGCAACCAAGATCGAGAACGCTCTGATCCGGATGCCCGGCGTCACCGACGTGTCCGTTTCCGTCGCCGGCGGCACCGTCACTGTGGGACACAACGGCATCGATCGCGACGACATCGGGAATCGGATTTCCAGTCTTGGTTATCGGGTGGCGCGGGCCGAGAGCGACGGCTTTGCGGGCGAAGGAACAAAAACCTCACAGGAGACCCGTTCGAGCGACGATGATGCCACCGCCTGGTGGCTTACCCGAAAGGGAATGCTCGCGATCGGATCCGGCATCGCTCTCGCTGCGGCATTCGCGTTCGGTAAGCCCGTGCCCGCCACCGAGCACTGGGCTTTTCTGGTTGCGATGCTGGTCGGCCTCGTTCCTGTCGCTCGCCGCGCCATTGCGGCTGCGGGGGCTGGCACTCCGTTCTCGATCGAAATGCTGATGTCGATCGCAGCCATCGGCGCGGTGATCATCGGGGCGACCGAGGAGGCCGCGACCGTCGTCTTTCTATTTCTGATCGGAGAGCTCCTGGAAGGTGTTGCCGCAGGCCGCGCCCGCGCCAGCATTCAAGGCCTGACGGCACTCGTTCCGAAGACCGCTCGCCTCGAGCATGACGGTGGTGTGCGGGACGTGCCCGCCGACAGCCTGCAAATCGGAGCGACGATCCAGGTCAGGCCCGGCGACCGCGTTCCTGCCGATGGTGTCGTCCTCTCCGGAGAGAGCGCGGTCGACGAGGCGCCGGTCACCGGCGAGAGCACGCCCGTCCGGAAGGGCGCGGCAGCGACCGTGTTCGCCGGCACCGTGAACGGCGACGGCCTGCTGCGGGTGCGGGTGACCGCCGCGGCGGCCGACAACACTATCGCGCGGGTGGTGCGCCTGGTCGAGGAGGCGCAGGAGTCCAAGGCGCCGACCGAGCGCTTCATCGACAGGTTCGCACGGTACTACACCCCCGGAGTGGTCGTGGTTGCGGCCCTTGTCGCCGTCGCACCTCCGCTTCTGTTCGGCGGTGACTGGGTCGGCTGGATCTACAAGGGGCTGGCCGTCCTCCTGATCGGATGTCCCTGTGCTCTCGTCATCTCCACGCCCGCGGCCATCGCCGCCAGCCTGTCGGCCGGCGCCCGCCGGGGGCTTCTGCTCAAGGGCGGCGCGGTGCTCGAGCAGATTGGCCGGATAACGGTCGCCTGCTTCGACAAGACTGGCACGCTCACCGCGGGCAAGCCGCAGGTGACGGACATCGTCGGCTTCTCCCGCAGCGCGGAGGACGTTCTGCGGATGGCTGCGGCGCTCGAATCCGGATCGAGCCATCCGCTTGCCACCGCGATCCTGTCGAAAGCGGCGGAGGCGAAGACGCGGATCCCGCCGGCCTCCAACGCGTCGGCTAACCGCGGCAAGGGCGTGCGCGCGATCGTGGATGGGATGGAGGTTTTCCTCGGTTCACCGAAGGCGGCTGCGGAATTGGCGGCCCTTTCGGACGCGCAGCAGGCGCGGATCGCGGTGCTCAACGACGAAGGTAAGACCGTCTCCTTGCTCGTCATCGACGAGAAGATCGCAGGTGCGATCGCCATGCGCGACGAGCCCCGTCCTGACGCCGAAAAGGGTCTCAAGCTGCTATCGGACGCGGGCATCCGGAGGATGATGTTGACGGGCGACAACCGGCGGACGGCCGTCGCAATCGGCAAACAGCTCGGGATCGAAGTCGAGGCCGAGCTTCTACCCGAGGACAAGCAGCGCATCGTCGGCCGGCTCCAGCAACAGGGATCCGTGGTGGCAAAGGTCGGCGACGGCATCAACGACGCGCCGGCGCTCGCCGCCGCCGACGTCGGCATCGCCATGGGCGGAGGCACGGACGTGGCGCTGGAGACGGCGGACGCCGCGGTGCTGCACGGTCGCGTGTCGGACATCGCGGCCATGGTCGATTTGTCCAAGCGGACCATGAGCAACATCCGGCAGAACATCAGCATCGCGCTGGGATTTAAGGCGGTCTTCCTGGTCACCACCGTCGTCGGGATCACCGGTCTATGGCCCGCCATCCTCGCCGATACCGGCGCGACCGTGCTGGTGACCGTGAACGCGCTGCGTCTGCTCAAACCTTCGGGAGGGTAGCATGAAAGCGCCGGCCGCGATCTTTGCGAAATCTGTCCTAGCTCTCTTGCTCTCAACGACGATGACAGGCCAGGCCAACTCCCGCGGCAGCATGGCCGCCGAGCGCCCCTGGGCACCCGAACACATCGAGGGACTGCCCAAGGATATCCGCCGCCATGTCGCGGGGCACGTCGAGGCCTGCGGCAATGCGCCGGCCCGGTCACACTATTTCTTGGTATTCATCGAAGCGTCGGGACTGCGCTTTAGGGCACAGCACTTCGAAGACTTCGCCTGCGCCAGGCCGTCTCTGGTGTGCCGCCCGAGCGGCTGCCTCCACGAGGTCTTCGCAGACGACGGCAGACGCCAGTGGCTCGTCTTCAGCGTCTACGCACGTGACATGAAATTGACGAAGGAGGGCGGGACGGCGGGCATCGAGGTCGTCGATGCCGCGGGTGTCAGGTCGTTCGCTTGGAACGGCCGGCGCTTCGCTCCGTCGAGAGCACGGAAAACCGGGCGGTAAGCGCCCCATCACTCGTCGGCGTCGATTCCAGGTGGTATCCAAGCGTCCCGGCTGCTCGGATCGTCAATCCGCCAGCTTGGGGGCGCTCCGGATGCCCGAACCATGCCGTCGAGTGCTATGTGCCGCAAAGATGGCCAGCAGCCCGTTTTTGCCGACGAAGCGGCGACCATAGCCGCACCGACCCAGCCGCCTGAACGGGTGGAGGCAGCGAGAATCTTCTCACGAATCTCCTCAAACGGACCGCGGTTGGCGCGGTTTGGCGGCCTAATTCCCGTTTCCGAGTACCCATTTGAGGGTCATGGCTTGGTTAATGGGAACTTAAAGAACGGAGGCGTGAGACCCAAAAAGCCAAAATAAGCTGCCCCGCGATCTCACCCTGTTATGGCTTTTTGCCGAAACCCAAAATATAAAACAGGAAAACGACGTCTTATTCTGGGTTCCTATGAAGCGCAGCGATCTCAGCCATACGATCCGCGAGACCCTGAAGCGGCTTCCGCCGCCCTACGATTCTCATTACGGGATCGTCCCGCCGGCACCCCCGGAGGACGGCGTGTTCGTGGGCGGGGCGGTGAAAGCCTTGGAAGCCGCCCAAGCCTCCTTCGGCAAGGTCGACGCCATCGCCGCCCAGATGAAGGACCCCTACATCGTCAGCCGGGTCCTGACCAGACGAGAGGCAGTCAGTTCCTCCTCGATCGAAGGTACCCAGAGCACTCTCGACGAACTGCTTTCCGTCGAAGAGACGGGCGACGACGGCGCCCGGGACGAAGCGCGTCAAGTCCGCAACTACGCCGTTGCCTTGGACGGATTCATCCCTAGAGCCGCCAAGGCCGGCTATAGCGTCTTCACCATGGACCTGATCAAGGACCTCCATCGCGCCGTGATGAAGGACGACCCCGACTATCAGGACGTTCCCGGCGATCTCCGTACGCGCGTCGTGTGGATCGGCGGAAACAAAGACATCGCATATTCCAGCCTGAATCCTCCGCCCCCCGATGACGTGCCCGACTGCCTTGCCCAGACGGTCGACTACCTGCGGAACGAAGGCATGCAGCAGATGACGCAAGGGTTCATCACGCGCATGGCGATCGCGCACACCCATTTCGAGGCGGTACACCCGTTCCGCGATGGCAATGGACGCGTCGGTCGCCTTCTGCTTCCGCTCATGATGGCGGCAGAGAAGCACGTGCCTTTGTACCTTTCGCCTTACATCGAAAGCAAGAAGGGCACGTACTACGCTTCTCTCAAGGACGCTCAACAGCGGCTCGACTGGGAGCCGATCATCACCTTCATGGCCGACGCCGTCACAGGTACCGTCGAAGAGCTCATCCGCACCCGGACGGCACTGTCGGATTTGTCGGGGCGCTGGAGGGAGCGCCGAAAATTCCGAAAGGGATCTGCTGCCATCCGCGCCCTGGACGAACTTCACAACTACCCGGTTGTGACGGCGAAGCGCCTCGGACAACTGCTCGATGTGTCGCCCGCGCAAGTAAATCAGGCCATCGCGCAATTACAGGAAGCCGGCATTCTGCAGGAGAGGACCGGATACGCGCGAAACCGGATCTACGCCGCTCCCGAAGCTCTCGCCATCATCAACCGTCCGTTCGGCGAAGAGCCCATCCTCGCCGAGGTCGATGCGGACGAGGCCGATCTCGACGAGGTCTCGCTTGGCCCGAAGGGCCCGTGATCTCTCGTTAAATGCGGGGGCCGTACTGAAGCGACCGCGAGCGAGCGTCCCCTGGGTCCTCCACCTCATCTCTCCAGGTCAGGGGGCGGTACCGCCGACGCCATAGCCGGCGGCGAAGTCTCAGCTTGTCTGACACGCGTCGCGTCCGCCGGGTGAGCAGGTCCATTTCCAGGTCCACAGCGATCGACGCCAACCGGTACGTTCCCCCGATCATGCGCGCGACCTCCTCGTCCGTGATCGGACGATCCTCTCGATGATCTGCTATCCTTGCGATGCCGACGAACGTGCCAGTATTGGCGTCGATGCAACTGAGAGTGTCCGGGGTGGACGGATCATCGCTCCCGGAGACGACTACATCGCAGTCCCGATAAGGCAGGTTCCGCCTGCAAGCGCCCGATCGTACGGAGGACACGTCGCACTTCCTTTCTCGACGCGCCCAACAGGCGCATCGCCCTCGCTGAGTTTCTTCGTGCGCGGGAGAAGATCCGCGTGTGCTTCGATGGTCGGTCAGCGCAGATGAACGAGGGCCGCCACTGATCGTTACGATTTGAAAGGTCGCGAGGACAGGCGACGACGGCTTCGCTTCATCGGAAAGAATGCGTTGCCTTCGAAAACGGCGGCTTCGACAAATTTCGAAGGATTCGTTGAGGAAGAATCGAACAGCGTCGCGTCGGGATCGCCGGCGGCGTTCCGCCTTAAAGTTCTGGTAGGCAAGCCGAGAGCAAATCGGCAAGGAACGAGGAGGATTTCCGATGCCGGTGCTGGCGGACGAACGGCTTGCGGCGCTAGTGAGGCAGGTGATGCCGGCCCGAGCCCCGCAATGGGTAGTGCAGATCGTCGACGACCATCAAGACGCTTGCGTGATGTTCAACCGAAGCGTTCTGCGGGTCCATCGAAACTGGTCGACCGACGTCCACGACGCCGGGCTGCATTCCGTTCTGGCCTACCATCCGCTGAGTCTGAAGAAGGTGTCGTCGCAGGTTCTCCGCGGTTTGTCGTCGCGTACTGCCGTCGACGTCTGGCAGGCTTGCGCCATCAAGAAAGGCTACAAGGGACGCCTTTCGGAGAAGCGGGGTTTTCTGGCCAGGACCGCGGATGGAGAACTCGCGTTCGCCAGCAACGCGGCGGCGGGCGAACTGGACGCGCTTCGCGAGGTCAAGCGCGCCATCTACGAAAGAGCCCGTCAGGCCCGGTCTCGAGCTCAACGAGACCGAGAGTACCAGGGCTTGATGAGCAGGCGCCTGACGCTCCGGAAATATGATGGCTCTTTCCGTGTCCCGCTTTCGGACTACGAAGGGTGGCTGCCGAAGCAGACCGCGGAAGCGCTGAGGCACTACGGTGATGAAGGCGTCCCGCTTCTGGTGATCGAAGGCGAGGCGTTCGATCTCGTCCCCTCGCTGAATGACGGGCATCTGGCTGACTTGGTCTACCAATTGGACCGCGACGTCCAACGCGCGCAAGCCGAGACGGACGACCGGGCACTAGACCAGTTCTTGGGAAGCTTGGACGAGGGCTAGGGCTAACAATCGGTACACGACGGCGGGCCGGCGATCATCGCCCCAGCAAGATGCACGCGATCATCGCCGGCCTCATCGGCGCCGGCGCCGATCATCGGCGGGACCACCACGACCAGCATGATGATGGACATGTCGATCATCATCCGCCCGGGCATGATCACCGGCGGCATCAGCAGCAGCACCAGCACCACGACAGCCAGCGGCTGCTGGCCGCTTGCGATCAGCGCAAAACCCATTATCCTGTCCACGGCGAAATTTTTGCGGCGTTAATGTTCACCTTCGAGCCCGGCCGCCGATTTCCCCTGATCTGGCATCGATTTACAAAATCGAGTCGTTCTTAAAGCCCGGAATCGAATCGCTCTTATAGCCCGAGCGAGTCGTTCTTAAAGTGGACCGACACACCGAAATAGCGCGCTGGTGGGCCCGGCAGGCCCATCCCAAACTCAAGATATCAATGGCTTGGCGAGAACTGAGACAGCCGGAAATCCCGATATTTCCCGATGTTTGTCTCAGCGTCGTGTCTCACTGAAAAGGAAGCCGGTAACCGAGGCCCGGGCATACTGCCGCCGTTGCCGCGCCAGGCGCGGCGCCGACGGAAAACCAGCGCTCGGCCTTCTGCTGTCGTGGTTGCTTCCGGATGGCCACCATCGGCGCCGCCTTCAGCAACTGTGCTTTCGAGCAAGCCGCAAGCCGAGTAAGCGTCACCGGCTCGAGGACGAGCGGGCTGAGATCGAGGCGAACGGCCACTTCGCGAATACCGAGTGGTGCGAGGTCACTAGCTCCGGCGGCGTTCGATGCTTCGTCACCGCGCAGGCGGCCGAGGCGCCGTGATGCACCACCTGCCGATAGTCCAGCGGGACGACGGGCTGTTCGAGGTCGACCTGGTCGAGCCGCTTGGGCCGTTCGAGACGCGGCAGTTTGCCGAATGCATCGCAGCACTCAGAACATCGTCGCACGCTGCCGCTCGCTCGGTTGGCTGCGGCGGCACAGCAGACACTTCCGTCAATTCAACGAGAGAGGCTGAGCATGACTAACGTAATCGATCTTGAACTCGCTCGCGAGGTGAACCGAGCCGAAGCGGTGGTGCTGAAGGAGCGCGACAAGCGCGCCGATGCGCTTGCGTGGGCGATCCACAGGTTCGCGCGCCGGCAGGCTGTCAAAGGATACACGATTGGCGAAGTGGTGACCGAATTGCGGAACGAGGCGGACGTCATTGACGCCGTCGGCATAGAGGATCTGCCGAAGAACCAAGGGAAATTAGCTTAACCCACAAAAAACCGCCGGCGGGTTGGAGGGCCCACCGGCGTCAAAGGATTAATATGCGTACCAGTACAAAATCACAAAACACCGCGGACATCAAGACATTTGGCAGCGATGAATACGAAGATCGCGATAGCAAGGCTGTACTCGCCCGCAGTCGGCTCGCGGACGCACGCAAATTGTTCGAGCGCCGCTTCTGGAAAGTGCTTCCCCGGAATGAACGAGGAATGCGCATCCTTCGTTGGGGCGCCGATCACGCTTGGCTGGCGGGGCCGACCAACCCGAAACGTTCCGTCCGGCGGTGGTGCCGAAAATGGGCACCGTGGCTGACCGACGGAGAACTCAGTCAGATTGTCGCGAAGACCGAGGTCTCGAACAAGCGTTGGTCCAATGACCAGTGTGCTGCCGTGCTTGAGGTGTCACTGCGCATCAGTCGGCATCTCCGGTTTCGTTTCATCGGTGCCAATGACGACCCAAACTACGAGATCAGGTATGCGCTGAAGCGAGAGGATGCTGCGAAACGATCGCGCAAATACCGCGCCGCCCGCAGCACCGGCGGCAAGCGCGGCAGGCCGGCGCTTAAGCTTTCGGAGGAAGAAAAGCTGAAACGGCAGAGGACGCAGGATGCCAAACGCGCAAGGCGCCATCGTGCGTCACGGAAAAATGCGTCACGCGACATAAGTAATATTAGGACGCGTGACGGATTAAAGCGTGACGTCGAGAGTCGTACAAACAAGGATTTTAATGGACGCGCGCTTGCGCGCGTCGGTCAACAAGCCAAAGACCCCATCGGGTCGATCTCCGGCGTGCTGTCCGATGACCAGTCATTGGCTCGGCAACCGGACGGACCTGACGGTCCGATCCCAGCGCGCGCTTTTTGGGATGAAGATCCCGATGTCACTCTATCGCGGAAGCCAAACAAGACGAGAATCCGTTCGACATTCCGGCTGACGCGCCGTCAACGCGAGATCGCGGCCGAGGAGGGTATCTCGCGGGACTGTGTCCAGAACCTGTTTGATGAGTTCACGCTTTTCCACCTTTCGCAGAGGACCTATTCGACCGATTGGGACGTGAGCTGGCGCAATTGGCTCATCCATGAAATCGAGATTGACGAAAAGCTGGGGGCAATGAACCGCGCCTGGAGGGCTGCATGAACGCTCCTGCCTTGCTGGAACTACAATCCAAGCCAGAGCCCGGCGACAATGAAGGCCGCTCCAACCCCAAGAATAAGGAGGTCGGTCACCAGCCATCGCGGTACGCGCTCGTGGTCCTCAGTCATGGCGCCACTCTGCCAAACGATGGGGCAGGCGGGTGTGAACGAGCTCACACACACATACTTGTGTACCGCTGGTCGGCGCTCCGCACCGCTCTCTACAGCCGCTCGTCGCACCAAGCCGTCCGGGTGCCGGGGGCTGCTGGAGGGCACGCATCAGCGGCAATCGGCATCGTGGAAAGCCCACCCGTGAGCGTCGGATCCATTGGCAAGCTGTTTCTCCACGTCGCGCGCAGCCACCGCACCAGCGGCAGCGCCAGGGGCGGCGAGAAGGCAAATTCGCGCGAAATTTCCAAGGTACCTTTCGGCGGGTCTCGACCGTGCGCGGCGGAACCGTGCTCCATTTCACTATATTGGGGCCGGCCCGCATCAGCCCTTCCGCTTCCGGTTTGAGCAGTAGGAGTACATGGATGACCGCAACCACAGCACGCGAACCAGTTTTCGTTTCCCAAATCGAGCTCGCTCACGACCTGAAGCTGACGGACCGCAGAATTCGTCAACTCGTCGACGAGAGGATCCTGCCCCCGGCGCGCGACGAGGGGCACGACTTGGAGCTGTCGCGCCAACGTTATCGACTATACAGCAGCGGGTCCGAGCGAGATTGGGATCGGTGTTTTGATGAGGCCGAGGACTTGGCCCGGATGGCCGCGCAGCTGAACGAGCGGGCCTTCGAAGACGGTGCAGGCCTGGAAGACGTTCGAGCTGCGAGCAGCGCGATTCAGCGGAGCACAGCGATGATGTCATTTTTGACGGCTGCTAAGTCCAAGTCGCAGTCCGAGCGCGAGCTATTTTGGACAATCTGGGACCGTGAGGAAGGTCAGGCGCTGGGCGCACTTTTTGCGCACGCAATGAAGTTGATGGGAAAGACGCACTTGAGGACCGACGACGGCGACCTGATCGAGGTGGTTTCGCCTGAAGAGCGGGTCGCAAAGAAGCGGAGTCGGCCCAAGCCGAGCAAGAAGCGCGTCCGCGCTAAAGCCTTATCCGGGCGCCGGTGAGGGAGAGTACCCCGACATGACCAGCGCCGACATTGCCGCGCAACTAGATGTTATCGAGGCAGAGATCAGTTCGCTGCGCGCACTGCTGCAGGGAACAGCAATCTGTGCACAGCCTGAACCGCCGAGAAAGCAGCCCGTCGCGGAACGCCGTCCTCGCTGGGAGCTGGCGGCGAAGGCTTTTAAGCGATTTGCATTCGAGCCGCACACCATACGCCGAATTTGCTCAAACCACCCAGAGTGGGCCAAGAGGCTCACGGATGGCGCCTGGTATGTCGATGCCGACTTGTTCGACGAGTTCGCGGCTCGCGTCGAGCGCGGTGAGTGCTCGTTCGCGGTGTCCGCGAAGTCCGCGGTGTCGGTGGCGGAGAACGTCCAGCTTGCGATAACTGTCGATCATCCATCAGTTTACGAAAGCGAGGACGCGAAGTGACGCTGAAGATTCACCGACAACTCGAGCAGGCCCGCGCCGATCTTACAGCGGCAACCGCAGCGCTGACGGTCTTGAACGAGCAGCGGACTGATGCCCTTAAGACGTCTGCAGCGTTCGCGAAATGGCGACTTGCCCACGAGGAAGCAGAACTAGAAATCGAGCGTCTCGCGCTGCTGGTCCAGAAATTGGAGGCCGATCTCGAGCAAGATGCAGCCGATGCCACCGTCGCAGCCAGGGCAGCGCGCCGCGTCGAACTAGAACGGCAATCAAAGGCGCTCGCCAGCCGCATTGCCGAGGAGGGCGCTCAGGCGGCAGCGGTTCTGGTCGCGCTGGCAGAGCAGGCCAAGCTCAATGCCGAGGCAGTCGAGTTGTTCAATCGTAAACTGGGTGACGACGACGCACCTCTGCTATCTGGCGACCACATCGCTCGCTATCGCGCCCCGGCTCCCCGACAGGATCTCGCAGAGGACATCGTTGATTTGTGGACCTTCGAGCAAAACGGCGAGATTGTCGGCGACCCAGACGTCGTAGTTGAGCGGTCGTATGAGCGTGGCTACATCCCATCCCACATGCGCAATATCCAAGTTGTCCGTCGAAGGTTTCGGCAGATCACTTATCTCGAAGCCGGCGAGCGCCAGTATCTCGATCCGTTGGCGATGGTCCTGCGGCTGCCGCGGTTCGATGGCCCCGGCCTGCTGTTCGATCGCGGCCGCGTTGTTGAGCCCGGGAAGCCGCGCGAGTTGATCGAACTCGTCCCCGCCGACGATGCTCTCGCCGAGCCGACAAAGGCCGAGATCGAGGCAGCCTGATGGTTGCGCACGACTACAGTAAATCCATCTACGACTGCCCAGCGTGTCAACGCCTGCAGCAGATCAAGCACGACCTCTCCAAGTCGCCCAGCGAGTGTCCCGGGTGTCTGGAGGAGGCCGCCATACGGGGCGGCTACGCAGCGCACGCAACAACTCCGACCTACAGCGCCAGCGTGCATCACGCCAGTCACCGCTCGCCGGTACCGTCATCCGCTGCCAGCAACGCATCGCACGATCTAATCTCAGTGCGCGCCCGCAAAGCAGCGCACGAGGCGGGGCAGCGGATGCGGAGCGAGCAGGCCGCAAAGCTGAAGATTGCTGAATCGTGGAACGAGGTTATCCGCGACTTGAACCGACTGAATCAATCGCCGCCGGCGGGCACATCTTGAAACCGCCGGCGTCTGGCGCCGCGCGGTTGTCAGACGCCGCGCGGCGCCACGAATTCAATAGGAAACGGTTAAATGTCAAAGACGATTACCGCTACCGCAGTTATTCAGGCGTCGGACAAAACCGGGTCGACGCTCGACAAGATCGCGTCAAAGTTCAAGTCGGTCGAGAAGAACGCGAAGGCGCTTGAGGGCATCAAGCGGTTGAAGTTTACGGGCGATATGTTCGAGGAGTTGAGAAGACTTCAGTTATCCGAGAAGCAACTGCAGGGCGTGCGCAAAGAGTTCGCGCTGTTTAACGATACGCTGAAGCAGGGCCGGCCAAAGGCTGATCATTATTTTCGCGCGATCCACGAATGGCAAGGCAAGACGGTCGACCACTGGCGAAACATCAAGGCTGGTGTCGACGAGGCCGAGAAGGCACATAAGAAGTTCTTCGCTAGCGCAGCATCTAGTGCGGCACGTTTCGGCCTGCACGCCGCAGGACTCGTAGGCGGCGGCTATATGGCCGGTCACGCGGTCAGGGCAACCGTCAAGACGGCTGGCGCACAGAACCGTGCAGCAGTCCGCTATGAACAGATGGGCCTGAGCGATACCCAGCTCGGTGAAGCCAACATCCTCGCCGATAGCCTGTCAGCGAAGTACCCGACCATTTCCAGGGCCGACGTTCTCGACGATCTCCGAAAGAACGCATCGCGCCTCGGAAGTTTCGACCGGGCCAAGGAGATCGCGGACACATACGCGCGCGCGCGGATATCCAACAGGATATCCGGCGGTGACGAGCACGAACTGGAGCAGGTCGTCCGAGCGCTGGAAGGTGCTGGTAAGGCGAACAGCGCTGCCGACTTCGCATCCGGCATGAACATGTGGTCCAAGGCGAAGGCGGCCAACCCGGACTATACCGGCGAGCAATTCCGGTCGGACCTGTCGGCGGCATCCTCGGCCAAGTACGGATTGTCCAAGGATTACATGGAGAATGTTTTCCCGATCCTGGCATCGCACACCTCCGGTTTTGGCAACAAATTGGCGACGGGGCTTTCGGCGCTGGTCGGTGGCCGCATGACGAAAAAGGTCAAAGGCGAGCTCAGTGAGAGCGGGCTGCTCGATAAGAACGGCAAGCTCGTCGATACTGAAGGTTACATCTCAAATAATTACGAGTGGACGCAAAAGCACATCAAGCCGCTACTGGAAAAGCAAGGCGTCCATTTCGGCGAGCACATGAGCGAGGAGGACAAGGGCACGACCGTCAAATGGCTGCAAGGTCATTTCTCGGCCCGTAACGCCGCCGACCTCATGGCTACGAACCTGATCGACGAGTCGCTCGTAGAGCGGGCCCGCGGACGCAAGACGACGGGGCTGGAGGGCGTTCCTGATCTGCAGGCAAAGGACGCGGCGCTGGCGCTTGAGGGATTGAAGACGCAAGCGCTGGATCTCGGCGGCGCATTTATGGGTCTCGAAACCATAACCAGCGCGATGAATACAGTGGCGGGCGACTTCGCGAACTATGCCACGTTCATGCGCACCGGGAAGATGCCGGAGTCGTCGCCCGGCCTGCACGCGGTCCAGAATTGGTGGAACACGCCAACGGATGAGCGCAACCGCCGTGAAAATATGGAAGCGCAGCGCCGGGACCTCGGCTCCAAGCTGGATTCGTGGGCGATCGGCGATGAGGCAAGGGGGCGTCTCAGAATACGCCAGTTCGATCTCCAGCGCGCGATCGATCAGTCCAATGACCTGGCAACGATGCCACCGGTCGTTACCAAGGAAGAGCTCGCGGCGGCAGCGAAGCGCTCGGGACTTGGTGGCGGTGGGCCGATCATCCCGATGCCGACCGCGGACCCTCGAAAGTCTGCCATGCCACCGGTGCAGTCGCTCGAGGGAGCTAACGTACAGGCCGCGCTTACCGGGTCTGCCGAAGTGCACGGTGAGGTCAAGAACATCATCGAGGTGAAGGCGTCTCAGTATTTTGAGGCCTTGGTCCAGGGCGCGCAGAACGCGATCAAGCTGGCCGGGCAGTATACCGCCAACGGCGTCGGCTCGACAGGCAAATCAAGCCCCGATGCCGCGGCGCCGGCAACGCCGCACGTCGGCTCGGCTGGCAATTCGCCGCTGTGACGATGTGGAGACGACGACGAAATCTCGAGGACCGCGTGAAGTCTCTCGAAGATCGGCTCGACCGCGTGGCAATCCGTCAGATAGTTGGCGAAGTGATGCTGTCGACATCCCTCGGCCTGGTATTGCGTTCGGTGCCCGATGCCTTGCGCAGGGAGTTGATGCGGGAGTTGCGCGCGAACGTTCATGTTGACGCCAGCGCACCCGACTCGGGCGATGCAGAGCGCTTTGTGCTTGAAACGGAAGAACGTTTTGACCGGCTTCTGGACCAGATCGAACACCTGTCGAGGACGAAATGAACGGCGGTACTTTGAAATTATTCAACGACCTGAAGGGCTATGGTTTCATCAAGCCCGACGACGGCGGCGGCGATGTTTTCGTTCACGCCAAAGCCTTCAAGGAGCTTGGCATTATTCCAGAGGTGCGGATGCGCCTCCAGTACGAACCTTGGCCGACGCGAGACGGCCGCCGACGGGCCGGGCGGTTGCTCCCTCCGCATCGAGATAGTGACGGAGCATAACAAATGCGTTTTGGTGTTGGCGTCCGCTTTCCCATTCCAGGCTCGCTCGCGCTTGTCGGCAAGGCGTTCTCCCGCAGTCGGGTGAAGGCCGCCTCCGGCGGCACGACGCCATTGTCCGGCAAGGCCACCGCACGCTGGTCGTGGACGTCCGGGCTGGGGAGCGTCCCGGTCATCACCTCGACCTCATTCACGCTTGGCACCAACCCCGGCTTCGACGCGCTCATTGGGCACGTCGACGCCACCAACAGCCCGACCTCCTACGCGATCACCGCCGGGAATCCGTCGGGCTTCTTCGCCATCTATTCCAGCGGCAACATGCGCACCGGCCTCTCGGCGGCGCCCCCCGACAACATCTATAATCTGACGATCACCGCATCGAACAGCTTCGGCACCAGCCCGCCGAAGGCGATTACCGTGACCGTCGGCGCTGCGCCGGTTGTTGCCAATTTCTCTTTCGCCCTTTCGATACCGGCGGCGGCCGGGACCACCGTCGGCACCGTGTCCGCGGCCGGCGGCACCCCGACGGGTTGGTCCATCACTGCGGGCAATTCCGCCGGATACTTCGCGATCGACAATTCCGGCCTCATCACCGTCACCTCGGCAGGCGCGTCGGGCCTGACGGCGCAGGCCTACAGCCTGACGGTGCAAGCCACCAATGCACTCGGCAGCAACACCGGGATCGTCAGCATCACGGCGTCGAGCGGCGTCAGCTCTGGTGATGGAGCAGCGAATGCTCCGACCGGAACGGCGCAATTCCCGAACTTGTTGAGCGGCATGGCAGTGCGACCGCCCTGGAATGTTGCTGGTGTTGACTATCGCACCGGCATCAACAGCGGCGTCACGCTGAAAGACCCGGCGACCATCAGCATGTCTGGCGTCAGCGTCGACACGGGTTCGCGCATAGTCACTATTCTCGGCGATAACGTAACGATCAATGGATACGACTTCAGCATGGGAGGTGGTTGGTACCTCAATGTCGGAAGCGTGAGCCAAATTGGTGGAAACAACGCCACCATCACCAACTGTAAGTTCCGATACAACACTATGTGGATCAGGAACCAGCCCGGTGCCGGCAATCCAGGAACGACGATCCGCTACTGCGAGTTTGACGGCGGCGTTACGAGCGCAGACACGAATGCCCCAGAGTTCCTGATAGACTACAGGGCGAACGGGGATCACATCTTCGAGTACAACTGGATTCACAATGTCGCGTGCGACATCTTCAGTATCTCGTCGTACTACAACGACGGCACCATCTCGAAGTGGACCTGCAGGTACAACGTCTGGAACGACACCGGATACAATTCGTCCCTAGGCTGGCATCCAGATTGGGTGCAGACCTATGGCGGCGCAATTATCGAGATTGATTTTTCGTACAACACTTGCGCCGAGATCAGTGGCGGCGGGGCCGTGCAGGGCGTCTGCGGCGATCCTGGTGGTCCGTGGTACGGAGGAACGATTGATCACAACACGTTCTTCGTTTCGGACACGCAGCACATCAATTTCTACGTGTCGCCGTACACACCAGGAAGCCAGTTGATCGACATCCATCACAATTACGCAAGACTCAAGGGTGGCGGTTTCCCGAATTCTGTCGTGTTCAACTACGCTGCCTCAGGGCCTGACGGAAATTTCCACGACAACGTCAACATGGTGACAGGTACTACCTTCACCTTCTGGAGCGATGGGGGCACACCGCCATGACCATTTCCTGTGGCGCGGTGAAGGGTTGTGGCGAGGTAGGACAGTGGCTCTAGCATTAGATGGTTCAATTCACGCGGTTGGCTCCGGCTCTTCGCTGGCAGCAGGAACGCTGACGACGTCGAGCGGCAACGTGGTCGTTCTGATCGCGATCGAGATCAACGGCGGCCCGGTCTCCAGCGTTACCGACACCGGGGGCCACACCTGGCAGCGGCGCACCACCGCCGGCGCAGACCCGTTCATCATCGAGCTGTGGTGGACGACGTCCGTTGCCGCATTCAACAACGCCATCACGGTCAGCCTCGGGGCAGGGGACAGCAGCTTCATCACGGCGACGGCCTGGGGCATCAGCGGGGCGGACACGTCCACCCCATTCGACCCCAACGGAGCCCTGCCGTACACAGGGACTTCGGGCGCGCGGTCCATTACCACGTCCAACGCCAACGACTTCCTGATCCACTGCGCGCGTCTGAACACCGGCAATGGAACGCCGGCCACGGGCTGGACGGAAATTCAGGACAACGCGGACTTCATGATCGTCCAGTACAAGATCGTTAGCGCGACCCAGAGCGCACTCAGCGTCGATACGGGCGGTGAAACGAACAACGGCTCCACTGCCGACGCGGTCCAGCAGGCCGGCGCCCCGGTGGACAATCTGATGCCGCAGATCTGGATGTGAGGCCTATCGTTTGGCGGGCGGTCTTCGCCCTGCCAGCACACCCCCGGGCGCCGGCGGATGTAACCGCGCCCGGGGGCGGACCTTAGCTGATGTCTCCGCTCTAGACCCCTTGTTTTGCAGGGGCTGCGAAGGCCCGCTCGACGTTTGGGCTACGTGGGTAGCCGCCGCATTCAAAAGCACGGTTTTAGGTGGGGGGTTATATGGACGCGATCGAATTGCTGGCAGTACGGAATCGCTGGGAAACTCCCGAACTCGCCGCCGAAGTCCGCGATATCCTCGATGCACTCGAAGCCGCACCCGCCGACGCCGAGGTGCTTGCCGCGTTTCAGAGAACTCTATATCGGCGCAAATATTTCGATCACGACGCCCGCGGGCAGATCATCCTGGCATGTCGCTGCATCTTCGAATCTGAGGGCAACGCGGACGCATTTCGCCAGCCATTCGTCAGCGCGGTCTTGTCTGTGGTCGGCAAAGAGGAGTTCGCGGACCGCGGCTTGGAGCTGATCGAGGCGTTCGACCAAATCAAACTGACCGCCATTATCGAGACTATGCGCTCGCTGGAGTACTTCAGGCTGAGCGATGTCCAGAGCGTCCTCGGCGAGATCGTCCGCAACAAGGTGCGTCGCATCCTTTGCCCGCCGCAGTCCGAGCCGGCAAAGCTGTCCAGCAAGAAAGAGCGGCGCCGGAAGGTCGTTGAGCAGAGGATTGAGCTAGGCCGCAAGCTGGCGGCATTGCGAGACATGACGCCGAGCAACAAGGCATTTGGTTGCGCCGTTCGCAAACACTTCGATCTTCACGATTCCCAGCTTGTCGCTGAGATGATGCGCGTGGCCCGGCTATACGGGGATCGCCCGGAGATGTTCAACGCCGATTGGCGCGCTTTGATACAGTTGTCGTCTTCGGCGACGTCACAGACACTTCGCCGGAAGCTCGAGGCCAAAATCTTGGCTGGCGAGCGCGTCAACGGCGCCGAGATCATCCGCGCTCGCCGCTCGCTGGGCAGGCGCAAGCTAGGAAATGGGTCTGAATAGCGGTCCAGCGATACAGTGGAATTGCTGCCGCTAAAAGGACGAATGACGGCCCGCCGATGATCTCGGCGCCCGGCGGCCGTCTCACTAGTCTCGAAATAGAACGCTTTGCGGCCAAGGCTAGATCAAATTAAACAAAGATAACGCGAGGAGCGTGACTAGGATCATCAACGCCGAGATGGCCGCGCTGAGGAGGACGTCCCGCATTATCGTAGCCTGATGGCTCAACTGAGCAGCACTAGGAGAAACATCACGGGCACCGTCGAGCTTGGTCCTGGCATGTTCCCAGTTTTAAGACGCGATTACGGAGCGTTAGTGGCTCCGAGGACCCGTAGACATGCGGTTGAGGATCAGAGTTGACCATGAAAATGCGCCGAAGCAAGTGCGATTGCGATCGCGACGATAAAGCCGATGATCATCGGCCAGTTAGTGCTGTCATCATCTGCCATGGAGATCCCTTCGTTCAGCCCACGCCGTAATCCCAGACAAGCATCAGCCCGGCGAAATCACGAGTACGGCGATCACCAAAGCCAAGCGTATTTCATGTCATGGCGGCGCGTGGTGTCATTTAGCCTGCTATGGCGTCTCATGGCTGGGGGCGACTCTGGACCCAAACGCATGTGAACAGCAGCGTCACAACACCGAGCAGAAAAGTACCCGCGCTAATCTCGGTGTGTTTCTTCTCTAGGGCGTCCATCTATCGTTCTCTTCGCGGTAAGCTTGCTCGTTAAGCGGTCCGCAATCTCCTCTGCCACAGGCTCGCTTTCCGCCTCCGCAAGGGGTTTACCCTCGTTGGTCTTGACGGTCGTCTTGTCCGACTCGACTGGAAAGTCGTTCGGATGTATCGCAGGTTTTGGCATCGCTATTCCTCACACTGAGGGGCTGCCCACCAGCTCGAACGCAGGCTCTAGTTCGTCCCTGGTTTGTCTCAGCACGCTGGCCGCGAGCTGCGGGTCGGCGGAGCCGCTGTCGACAAGGCTCGCATGCCAGGTCGTTCCTGCCCCGACGATCTGAACCGGCGTGATCGCGATCTCCTTCACGAACTCGCAGCCCTGATGTGCTTGGACGGCGGCGAGCACCTTGACCGTCAGTTCCTCATGAGTAGTCGCAACTTTGCACATCGAATGACCTCAAGTGCGAAGTGAATGCTTTAATCAACGACGGAACGCCCGCTGGGGTTTCGCGGCGCGCGCGCCCGAGGTCTTGATTTCTTGCAGGTGCAGCTTGAGGCGAGGGACGGCAATTCAAATGTCGAGAAGCTTACCCCCCGGAGAAGCCGAAGATGGTGTTGGCGACGAAGTTTTCGCTGGGTATCAGATGCACTGCATCCTGTGAAAATCGGCACTTGCCGCCCGGCCAACTCCCCGTCCGTCTGGCGGTCATGAAGCCAAAGGGACGGGGAGCCAGGTGCGACGGGGCGGCCGCCGCACGCTAATGCTAAAAAGGCCACGTGACAGCTGGATGAAAAGGCGGCGGCAACCTATGGAAGCTTCCATATCCAATGGCTTTGGACATTGGCGCGACTTGGTCTGAACGACGGTGCCGAATAGCGGTAGGGAATGCAGCAGTTGATGCGAAGGGTTATAGTCGCACCGCAATTCAGCCACGGAGATCGAGCCATCGCCATGCGCCACGCCTCCCTGTTGCAAGCTCTTACCACAGCCGGTCTGTTCCTAGGATCCAGCCTCATCTCAGATGCATCCGCCGCGACGGCCGGCCAGGCCTTGGCCGTCTCCGTCGACAATTTCGATTATATCGACACGTCGAATGAGCCCACTGATCAGACGGCCGTGCATGAAAAGCGATTGCGGGCTTTTATGACCGCGCTGCGGATCGAGGTCACGGCAGACCGGCGTTTTGAGCTCGTGCCCTCCTCCTGCGCACCAAATTGTCCGACCGACGGACCGGCGTTGCGCGATCGGCTGCGCGCGGCGTCACAGGCCGGCACGCAGATCCTGATCATCGGCATCGTTCACAAGCTAAGCACGCTGGTGCAGACTGTGCGGATTGCTGCCATCGATACAACAGCCCAGCGCGTCGTGTTCAGAAAGTACTTCCAGTTCCGCGGTGACAATGACGAGGCATGGCAGCGGGCGGAGCGCTTTGTATCGGAGGAGGTCCGCGAGCGGCTGCTTGAAAGCAGAGCGCAGCAATAGGCCGCGCATCTGCAATGCGGGTCACAACCAGGAATACTCTGGTCGAGCAGAGAATGTCTGCTTAGACCCCAATACGACGCCCGGTGGAACATTGAGCTGCGGGGGCCGTCATGAAGCGCCGGCGCCGAATGCATGACGACCGGCAGCGGCTGGCGGCTCACGCCAGAAGGCTGAGGCGGTAAAGCCTTCCTAAAGAGATACGCCGCCGGGCTCGAAATACATTGTCCCGGCGCTCCTAAGTTGATTTTGGAGTGTCCTAATTCGCTTTTCAGCCGCTTGGATCATGGTATAATGGTTCCCTTCAGGGAACGACTGCCATGGATTACCGCGCTTACATCCTTGATGGTGATGGGCGCATCACCGGCGTGCACGAGCTGGATTGCGCCAACGACCAAGAAGCCAAAGAGAAGGCGGCTCAATTCCTGGATGGGCACGACCTCGAAGTCTGGCACCGAGAGCGGCGCGTCGCGCGATTGAAGCACCATACAAGGCAGTAAGGCCCCGTCAGTGGCCTACTTTGATTTGCGCAGCGGCCTAATCTGCTGCCGTAATCTTACGGTCTTGAAGTTGTACCGATCCAGGACACAACTGCACCATGGCCATTTGCGAGAAAACGCAGTTGATCCCCAAGTTTCCAATCCAAGAAGAGTGGGACAAAATTGAAGCTGACTTGCTTGATCATTGCGGTAAAAACGATTTGATTCTCGATTTAATTGCAATGTTCTCTGACCTCCTCAACCGGATCCGCGCCAAGTAAGGCCGCCTCAGTTGGCGGCCTGGATGGTTCACGCTGGCGGGCTGGATTAAGCGCCCCGCGTCAGTGTTAGTCCAGTATGGTCGAAATGATCCTGATACTGGCAACCAGCGGCACAGCATTGTGCGCGGCGATCGTCGCCGCATTCGAGATCAAGGCAGCGATGGATCGTAGACGCCTGAGAAGGTAACGCCCCTCAGGTGGGTTCACGGCTGGCGGGGTCAAAAGCAAGGGCCGCTGCTCTGGAACAGCGGCCCTACCGGGTTATAATAAATCCGGGATGAAAGGCGCCAGCCCCGGTGAAGGGATGGTCAATTGCGGGCGATGTTCCCGCATCATCAAATGTGAATCCCATGGCATTTTGCTAGGAACGACCCCGGGCATCCGGGGGCTGGCCTGCGGACGCACCAGGGCCGCCCGACGCACCACGTACGCGGCGCGCCGCTGATATCGTCGCCCTCGACACGTAGAGGCGGCGTCTCAAATGATATGCAACCAGATTAAATTCGACCGTGCGAGTTCTGCGGGGTGATCCCGATCAGCCGGAGTTCATAGCTCCCACGCGATCCGCTGGATGGCATGGGCGCGGCGTTTACCGGTTAGGAACAACCTTCACTGGCCGATTGTCGGGAAGAGTCGCGCGGCCGCCCTCAGGCTTCAGCCTCCGCCCGGCGCCTGGGCACGCTCACGCGCTCCCTGGGCGTGGATATTCGCGCCCATGACACTCGCAAAGCAATTAGGACAGTTTGTTTTGTGACAGTGAGAGGGCAATGAGTGGCGCAGCGTAGAGTACGCGCTGCTGGCGAGGGCCTCAGCTGGTCAGCCCCGGGCTGGGGCCTTTCGTTTTCAGAAGCAAAAACGCCGCCCGCTTGAATGGATCGGGCGGCGACTTTCCAGCCCCGGGGCCATTGAGTCCGCGATGACGGCGGGCCGGTTCTTAAGCTCAGGTGAGCGGCCTCTTTCGTTCCTGGGCGCTGGCCCTGTTTCCGACACTAGTGGCCTAGTTGAAAGCACTTGTGGCTTGGCTTAGGTTCCGGTAGTGAACACACGCTGTTCTCCGGCCGTGAACAAGACCGGAAGGAACGCGACCGTTCGCCGCGTAGCGTCTGTACACTTTGACCTTCCTACTTTTTCCGGTCGTACTATCTTGCTCCCATGGATCGCGAACGGGAAAAGCGGGTATTGGAAAAGCGTCTAGAGCGCTGCCGGAAGCTCGCCGAAGACTTCCGCGAGGGGCCAACCGCTCAGCACATCAAAGAGCTCGAAGCCGAGCTACTGGATGATATCCACGCGCTAGAACAGCAGTAAGGCCGCCCCAGTTCGGGCCTGGTGCACCCCGTGGGCGTTCAATGCACTGTTGGTTCTTCTTCGACTTCTTGGCCGTGTAGGTGAGAGATCACCTCGCCCAAGTCGCGCATATCCAGCATCTTTCCGCAGATCGGGCAGCGGATGAAATGGTCCCGTTCGGTCTGCGGCTGCCAGCCTTCAGGTTTGCCGTCATCCGTCATAACTCCCGCTCCATGGCAGGATGGCTGCGGTTCTTCACCTTGATCCAGTGCTTCTGCCGGCCGCCGCGATACGGCCGATCGCGATGCTTGGACACCAAGCCCTCAAGGCCCATGCGGCACGCAGCGCGATACAAGTCAGGTCCGATCTCGCCGCGCTCGAAAGGAGGACGGTGATGCCGTCCGGTCGTCGCGCCAGTAGCCGCTCCAGTTTTGTCTTCCGCAAATGCAGCGGCAAATCGCGTAGGTCGTCGCCACCAAGAGTCAGCACATCGAAAGCGTAGAGCTGGACTTCATGGTCGTGCTTGCGCGAGTGCAGGGCATTGAAATCAGAGATGCCGTCGATGCCGAGGATCACGGCTTCACCATCGACGACGAAGTGCTTCTCTCGGTTCTTCAGCGCCGCCTCGGCGATCCAAGGATAGCGCTTCGTCCAGTCGGTCCCGTTGCGGGAGAGTAGACGCACGCGCTTGTCCTCCCGAATGACCAGCATTCGGTAGCCATCGTGCTTTACTTCGTGAATCCAGTCCGGCCCTGAGGGCACTTGCTTGGCGGCGGTGGCCAGGCAGAGCTCGTACGCCATACGCATGGGCGAAAGATAAGGAATTTCGGAGCTTTTTACGAGTCGGGAACAACTGGCAACCTCGCGAATTGCTTGTCTGCTCCGGTATCCCCGAGCCTCCCGTGAATCCGGAGCATCCCATTCGGCCCCGGCGGCGCCCTGCTGGGGCCGCCCTTTGTGGCAGGCTCATGCAGGTGTGGGCGGGAAGGCTTCATTTCTGATTCGCAAATTGGGGTGGCCTGCCGCTCGCGAAATCCGGCCTGACGTCGGCGCCCCGGTGGCCGCATCCGCCGCAAACGAAACGGGGCTCGACATCGGACAGGCGAACATCGTCTGGCCAGCGATCAGCGTTGAGCGCAACGTGATGGCCGCAATGGCAATAGACCAGGACGCCGCGCAGGCCCATCTCACGCATCTCGCGGAAGGTGATCTTCACAGGTCGGCCGTCAACGTGCGTCGGTGTGTGGCGTCGAGCAGAGCGAGGCATGCCGCCATCAAAGCAGCATCGCAAGTACCTCGCAAATTATCAATCCTTTGGGTCTCATCCGTCGCGTGAGCTACTGCCGCTCGTAGGTGCGACGGACTCAAAATGCCCCCCGGCGGGCGAATGCGTTCTCGCCTCGAGCGGAGGGCGCCGCGATGATCAACGGTATTGTTTGCTGGTGTGACGTAAATTCATACCGTTTTC
Source organism: Bradyrhizobium sp. 159 (assembly GCF_023073795.1). Classification (NCBI taxonomy): domain Bacteria; kingdom Pseudomonadati; phylum Pseudomonadota; class Alphaproteobacteria; order Hyphomicrobiales; family Nitrobacteraceae; genus Bradyrhizobium; species Bradyrhizobium sp. 159. Next base: position 60,008 of record NZ_JADPKE010000072.1, read on the forward strand.
AATGCAGCATCCTGCAGAACTTGGGTGTGTATACGTTAGTCGATTGTCACAGTGCTTTCCAATTCTCACCAACTTTGCTGGTCAAGAAACGAGAGCAAACAAAGAGCATCGGACACGTTGTGGCCATCAAGAACGTCGTTATTCCCTTGGAAGTCGAGTATCTACAGAAGGCAGCAAAGGAACGTGGAATCTCCCGCTCCAAGCTTGTGCGATTTGTAATGGAAAAGGTTGTGAACGACGAACTCGTTCCTGCGATCCTGGGTAAAGACGACTTGTCGAACGTTGAATCGCCGTCGCAAAGGTATCGACGCTTTCGGAATCCATAGGGCGGATCTTCCTCGAAGCGAGGGCAGTCGATATCGTTGGCAACAACGTTACCGAGGCGATCGATCATGCGCTGCACGAGGTGCAGGCCGCGCGGCGTGATCTCACCATAACTGGCTTCTGCATGCGGCAGGCAGAAGCGCTTCGCAGAATAGATCGAGCCAAAGCCAACCTTGCTGATCTGGTGCAGTCCCGGAATCATCAAGTTGTCGGGAAGAACAGTATTGCCAAGGTGCTGAAGCGAACAGAACGGCGATTAGAGCTGTGAGGAGGCTCACAGTGCTTCCCCAAGCGCCAAGCACCTCCAGCGGCCCCGGCCTCCCACAACGCCCAGGTAGGGCGCGTCACTTTCAATAGGAACTGCCGCCTCGCCACGGGTATTTCTGGCTGCACATCGGGCCAGGTCTTTGGAGGCGTACAACGGCAATCTCGACCGTGGTCGGCTGGCTCGCCCTGGGCCTGGTCGCCGCCGTGCTCGCGGCGGGCCTTCGCCGTGCACGCGGCGATGCCAGCGGCTGCGTCTCCGAGCCTCCCGGGGCCAGCGTTACTCTGGCTGCCCCCTTTCTAAGGCAACTGCGGGATGGCGGCTCAGAAAAATTTAATATATTATTTATTTAATAATTAATATCGGGGCCTTAATTGTAGCCTGAGACTTGGCCTAGAATTTGGGCATCTCCCTCAGTCACGCATCTCGGGATAATCTGCAAGGACTCGGGTGGCATGGATCGAGATCACCTTGACGCGATGTCCATTGATGAATTGTGGGCGCTGCACACCGCAGTGGGGCAGGTCCTAGCTGTCAAGCTGATCACAGCAAAGCGCGACCTTGAAGAGCGCCTTAATCAGCTCGGCCGGAGAGCAGACTGGAAGCATCCGAGGAAGCACTAAGGCAGAGCCGTCGGCGTGAGTGTTATAATTCGTGATTAATTTGAATTAACTTAATTTATGCTTTTTGAGTCACGGCGTGATTTATTGTTGCCTCACTTCTAACAAAAGCGCGGCGCGGCCTTCCCACCCCATTTCCCTTGCGCCCGCTCGGAAGGCTCGGCCATGACTGGTCTCCATCATTTCCAGAATTCCCCAGCGTCAATGCGATCGGCCGCTCCCTTCGAATGGGCCAACTTGCCCGAGGCGGGCAATCGCGGCGGTCGAGCGGATGCCGCCGCTGTTCTTCGGTTCCGCTTCGAAGCGCTCGCTGCTCAGATTGCTGAATTGAAAGCAATTCGCGAACGCGTTCTTGAGGCTGAGCAGAAGATCGCCTCTTCTGTCTCCGCTCCCTGACGAGGCGCTCTGAAATACCTGCTTTCATAGGGCTGCGGAGGCAGAACGAACATTCCAGGCTAGGGTGGTAGCCCCCGGCATGAATGGCGGAAATCGCTCCCATACAGGGTTGCGGTTCCTGGGCCTTGCGGTCAGTGACCAGGGGGACGATGCCTACGCCGTGGACGAGCGACGCTGTCGGTGTCCGAGGCTCGGGGCGGTGACCACCTGTAGGGGCCCAGGAGCCCGCCGGAAATGGCGAGAAGGGCGCCGGCAAGCCCGATTCACGTCGTTATCAGACAAGGTCGAGGTGGCCTACCGCCGCGGCGACATGAGGGAGAAGCGGCGGCGGATGATGGCCGACTGGGCAGACTACTGCGAGAGCCCGCCTGCCGAGAGGAGCGACAACGTGGTGCCCGATGCAAGCCTGCTAGCGGCGGTCGAACTCTGATTTGGGTATAGCTCGCTTCATATACTGGTCGAAGAGAGGAACCGTGAAAGCAGTGTCTCCGTGCGAGGGCGAATAGATCATCCCCTTTTTTATAAGGCTGCTGCGAGTTGGCGCAACACTTGTTGTCTTCACCTTGAGTAAATGAGCAATGTCGCCGGAACGCTGAATGCCGCTTCCAAGTTCAGCCAGCGCGCGCATGTACTTGCGTTCGGAGGGCGTGCAACGGTCGAAGCGAACCTTGAAAAATCCCTCGTCCAAAACCGCGATGGCGTTGTTGTGGGCCTCGACAACGTCCTTCGCTCGAATCTGAGATCCTTGGGCTACATTCCAAGCTTCGTGAGCCCACTGTTGCAAGAAATAAGGATAGCGCTCCGTGAGGTTCAAAATCTGATGCACCGCAGCTTTTTCGAACGACACTCCTTCATCCCGCGCTGGGTTTACGATCGCGTTAATGGCGTCCTTCTCGTCAAGAGCACCGATCTCAGGAAACTTAAATAGGCGCTCGGCGTATGACTTTGATGTGCCGGCTAAGCCAAGGATCTGTGGCAAACCTGCACCGATCAAAATTACCGGCAAACTATTCTGGTTGAGTTTGTGGATCGACATGATGAGAGCGCTGAACTCGCTATCTGTGAGATATTGCAGTTCGTCGAGGAGGAGAGCTACAGGCCGCTTCGCCGCTTTTGCAGCATGACCGATCGCCAACATCAGGTCGGGAAGGTCTGATTCGATGTCCCCGCTATCCGCGGCCCCTAATTCGGGCGAAATGGTGAGGCCGAGCTCCACATCATGGATTTTCATCTTTACGGTGTTTAGGAAACTGCGAAACACGCGCAGGCCGCGGCGACCTAATTCCTTCGCGCTCTCCATCGCGCTCAATGTGAGCAAGACTTTCCGCAGTCCAGGAGCCAAAAGTTCGGGCAGGGTCTTCCCTTCGTGGGCCTCGACGGAAACGGTGTGAAATCCCTCCTTCTCGGCCAGTTCGTTGATCTTCACGAGAAGGACTGTTTTGCCGACACCTCGCAGGCCCACAAGAATCGGGCTTTGAGTGGGTCTGCCTACTTGGGTGCGTCGAAGCGCCACCGTGGCTTCGTTGATCAATTCGGAACGCCCCGCGAGCTCAGGAGGCGGAGTTCCCGCCCCGGGGGCGTAAGGGTTCCGTACTGGATCCATATTAAGTTATCCAATTATAGTTAGATCTCACTATAAACGTATAAACTGCCTAGCAACATCCGCGCAAGGGGGCGCCGATCAGGCCGAAAAGATCTCGATGATCTGCTTGGGAGCGAGCCGGCCGCTGTCGAGCCGATCGCGGATTGGCAAATAGATGCTCAGCATCTTTCGGTATCGCGGGAGAGATGTTTGCGTGTGCGAATTGTTCGTGGCGCCGGGAAGATCCTTGAAGCGCTTGAGATGTTTGATCAAGTAACTCGCGACGCGATAATGATCGTCGTGGTTGCCATCAAAACCAGGAAACTTGTCGAGGCCGTGCGCGGAGTACCCAAGTTCAGTGCGGACCTGCTTTTGCTCTGCTTCGGGCAGTTGCTGGAAGTGAAACATCGTCAGGCTGAACATCTCAAGGATATCGACCGTCTCTTGAACGACCGGAGGCGTTTCATCCGTTCGCTCGAACGGAATGCCGGAAAATTGCCAATCGAACCCCCATAGCTGGTTAGCGTAGATCGTCTGCGCAACGATTGGGATCGATGTCCGGCTCGCCTCCCAAACGTTTCGAAATGTCGGTCAACATCAGGATGATCAGTTTCTCACCGTCACTCATCTTCACGGCACTAACTCCTTTCAATGAATTGATGAAGCAAATCGCGGCAGGGACGAGCGCGAGCTCCTATTCAAACCTCTTTCGGAAGATTGGGAGCCGCATGCCTGCCGATTCGCCGAATTGTCGAACCATGACACGTACAACGAGTGGCGACGGCAGAAAACGCGCTTATCCCACCTATTCACAGGGTCTACCGGAGGGGAGCGCGAAGGGAGCGGCGCATCGGCAAGAAGCCGTGGATTGCCGCGATCGATCCTTTGACCCGCCGCCCCTCAGGAGTCTGCCTTGCCGCTCGATGAGGCGAGATCACGAGCGGCGAGTTCCAACTCGAGATCGGTTATCCGCTCGAATATGACGTTTGCAATTTTTTCCACTTCATCGTCCGTCAACGATCGGATGCCGATCGAGGTAAGTTCGTCTCTTAGGATTTTCGCTACAATCGCTTTGGCACTCATATGGGTCGCGTCCTAAAACGACCATCCAAGCGCAACCCCAGCGTGAGCGCAAGGGAATGCTATCTACGGTGCCGGCAGCTTTTTTGCTTCGTGCGCCTGTCCCATCAAGGAGCGAACCGTTGCACCGCTGCTGGCAGCGCTCTCGGCGCCAGTTGCGACCCGCTCTGGAGTGCACTTCGTCGACGGAGGATTTCCACATTGGCGAGCGAGAGCTTCCCAGCCGACGCACTTCCCGGCCTGATTGCGATAACCTGGTCCGCCGTTGTCGCCGCAAGCCGCAGCCGCTCCCTGAGCGCTGAAGACACTCAACGCTGAGAGAACCAAGATCATTCGCGGAAAAAGAGACATGGTCGCATCTCACAGGCGGCACTAAAGTTGGCACGGCCAAACAGCCACCTTCTCAGGATTATCATTTTGGCCGTTCAACTCGCGATCCGACAAACTGGATGATCTCTTGAGCAGAATAAACGCCTTGGGGCGGGGGACCCGGAGGCAGTTTCAGCACGCGCACATAGACATCTTGGCCCGGTCTGATCACGGTGTCGACGCTGCCGGGCGAGGTGGTCGTGAAGGCCTGATTGCCAACGAAAGTTGTATTGCTCGTTCCAGGAGTCACGATCGTGGAGGCCCGACTTGCATCGGCCGCGCTGATGATCTGGAAGTGGGTTCCGCCAGCCGCTTGCGTGGTCTCTGCGGCTTTCAAAAGAACATAGTCCTGCACTGTAGCAGCGTTCGTATAGGCGTTGCCTCGCGACTGAATGCGCCATGTGTCAGCAGTCATCTGCTGCGCCGCGACGCCGCCTGTAAATCCCATCTCTTGATATTTTGTGCCGCAGCCCGCTAACGCGAGACATAGCATGGCAATTGCAACAAAACGCATTCTGCGCCCCCCGAGATGCATCCAAGCTCAACCATCGCGCGAGATCAATAGGTCGTTCGCCGAACTGGTAAAAGTACGGAGCCTTGTCCACGGGCAGACGCCGAGGCGCCCCCGAAGATTTTTTACGCCCTATTGCCTCGACTGCTTGCGTCTTTTAGTGCAGCAGGCTCGATCGTCAGTCTCGGTCGAACGCAGGATGATGCCACTGAAAGTCCGCGACGCGCATCACGTTCTCAGTGTCAATGTTTTTCCAGTTCACGGTGCTCGCGTTCTGCCGCGAAAATCTAACGACCATGGACTTCTCAACTGATTCATTCCCCTTAATATCCCTAAAGGTACCCATGCCGGTAAGCGTCACTTCTTTAATGTTAGGGAATTTGGTGAAGAGCCCAGGGACGATATCCTTTACGTGTTTTTGGAAGATGGTCTTCACCCAGCCCTTGGTCAGCGCCCAAGGGTCCATTGAAAATTGCACCTTGAGTACGTCGCCGACCACTTCGCCCTTCACCTCAGCGCGGGGTTGGGCGATCATCGCGCGGACATATTCAACCGGATCTGTCGCATTTTCGGCACGTATAGCTGGCTGAGCAGGTGAGGCGTTATAGGAATTTCCGAATAAGACTGCGAGGCCAATGATGGCCAGACAAAACACTAAAAACCTCATAGGTGAGCCTCCTAGTAATTTGAAATCGTCCAATAAATTGAGCGCCTGCGATCGGTGTGCCGAGGCTTGTGATCAGAACCGGAATGGCGGCCATCGTGTCCTCTCGAGCTGCTGTGGTCCCCCGGATCTTATTGCCCGCTCGGCTATTTTCCCTTCGCCTTGAGGCCGAGTTCTACCAAGCGGCGGATGGCATTAGATCGAGTGGAGTCATTCGCGGCCGCCCACGCCTCCACTTCAGCAATTAACTCTTTTGGCATCCGCGCCGCGATATGCGGATCCCTGCCGCCAGAGGGCGGTCTGCCCCGCCTTTTCGGTGCAACCTTTATTGACTTCGCCATGATTGTGGTTGTACCGTAAGTGCAAGCCGAGGGGAAGCTTGCACCTTCCGCCTCGGCTCTAACCCGAGCCACACAGGAGTGGAAATCCCATGACTCGAGCTGATCGCGTGCATAGCACGCCACCCCTAAACTCGTCCTCAAACAAGGTTGCCAGGACGACGACCGTTGATCCCGTCGAGACATCTCGACGCCAATTCCTTGCCCAAGCCGCGGCTGTCACCGCTGGAGGAGTTGCCCTTGGTGCGGCACTTCCGCTGCCCGGATCGGCTTCAGCCGCTGGGCTGGCACCCGATCCGATATTTGCTGCGATCGAGGCCCACAAGGCTGCCTATGCCGCCTATGGAGCTGCGATAGACCACAACGGGGCGGTTGCGGACAGTCTTCCGGTGGACAAGCGCCGCTCAAATGCCAACCGCTGGGATGAGGAGATTTACGAGACCGATGATCCGCGCTGGATCGAGTCCGAACGCGAGGTGATGCGAACGTGCCTGGAGGCCGATCGCATCGCGATCGAATTGTTAAGCATTATGCCCACTACCATGGCCGGACTGATTGCGATCGTTGAGTATGCCGTTGTGCACGATGTCGACGGCATACATTGGCCCGATTGCCTGGATGACGACGAGACCACGAGCAGGCAGCGGTCCTGGCAGCACTTCTTCCTTCAGAACGTCGTCCTCCAGGCTCTGCAGGAAGGGGTTGTCGCATGAGAACCCAGCATCACCGCCGACCAGCCTTGGCCACCGTGCGAGGCCGCCCCGCTACACAGGCCGAGCGCGACGCGATAATGTTCAAGGCGATACCCATTGTCATCCAATGGTCCGACGAGGAGTGGGAGCGCGCGAATCTCGTCAAGGTGCGCGTGGCCGCAAAACTGGTGACCTACACGCCGGACGAGCTAAAAGATGCTCTCGGTAAGTTGGCCTCGGCCGGTCACGCACCGGAGACAGTTGAGGGTCTGATAGAAACCAAGGAGCACCTGGCGGCCATGATACGGCTGCTTGAGACGGCGATTGTGCGCAGCTTCTTGGTTTTGGAGCGTCTGGGCTACGATCCCGACACGAACCCTCCGCCGGATCACAGAAACGAGTGATCAACCGCCGGCCGCTCCGCACCTGATTAGACATGGCCTCGAAGCCCCTGAATTTACGACTACGTGCCCGGCCGTGCGCCGGGCTTTTTCTGCATATGCTTGCGCGGGGCGGCGCCCCAGTTCTTGCCGGTAACTCCATGTGGAATCACGCTGCCATCCCTTGAACGTAGGACCTTCCGCGCCACCTTGCGCGCCCCTGACCGTCTTTGGTCATACGACGAAAGGTCGTTTGGCTCGTCGCCACCGTCAGTCACGTCCCGGCGAGTGCACTATCCGCTCACTTTCCGCTCACTATCCGACACTATACTCTCTGTCTCGAGGCGAGTGTGTCACGCCATCATCGGCACTCTGCCCTTGCTTCGCCATTGTTTCACTTTGAGTTTGTGCGACTTCATCCCCGCGGCCAGCGGGTTAAGCGCGAAACAGATCCCCTACTTTCATTGGGCCTCGGTTTCGCAACTTTCGCGAACCACGACGCGCTTTGTGGCCTGGCCGGCCGAGCGCCCAATGGAGCCGTACAGCATGTCGCGCCACCGCCTGATGTCCATACCTCGCTTCGCGCTACGTCGCGATGAGGCTGCGGCGTCATTGGCCGTGTCGACGACCAAGTTTCAAGAATGGTGCGACAGTGGCCGCATGCCCAAGGGCCGCAAGATCGACGGCGTTGTTCTCTGGGACACGGGAGAAGTCTTGGAGGCGTGGGAGCGGCTCCGCGACGGTTCCTATTCGAAAAATCCATTCGATGGAGTCGTCGCGTGATCAAGACGCGGCTGAAATACTGCGTCTATGATCCGGACCCGAACGGTAACGATCGCTATTACGTTCGCACGCCTGGACACCGGAAGATCCGGATCAGGGAGACGTTTGAGGACGGCGACGGACGCATCACCCCCGCGTTTATGAAGGCCTATTTCGAGGCGCTGCAGGCGATCGAGGGCAAAGCGTCGGCGCCCCCCACGCTTCCGCGGGAAAAGACCTTCAATTGGCTGGTCGATAAGTATTATCGCTCGAATAAGTTCAAGGGCTTCGATCCGCTCACGCAAGCGGACAAGCGGAGCGTTCTAGATCGGTTTTGCCAGACGGCCGGCAACATGCCATTCGCGGCGTACCGGAAAGAGGACGTCGAGGCCAGCCAGGATAAGCGCAGGGAGACGCCCGCCGCAGCCGACAAGCTGGTCAAGTATTTGCGGGCCCTGTTCGAGTGGGCGATCAAGAACAAGCATGCGACCTTCAATCCTGCCGTCGGCGTGGAGAAGATCCACGAGACGGAAGGTTGGCACACGTGGACGCCGGCTGAGGTGGAAGTCTACCGCAAGCATCACGCGATCGGGACAAAGGCCCGGCTCGCGCTCGAGATTTTCCTAAACGTCGGCGCTCGGATTTCCGATGTGGCTCGGATCGGTCGCCAGCACGAAGTTGAGGGGAGGCTGAGATTCGTTGCGTGGAAGGGGCGAGGCAAACGGAAGACGCGCCGGACCATCGACGTTCCCATTAGCGCCGACCTCGCCGTGGCGCTGGCGAACACTCCTACGGGAGACATGACCTATCTCGTTACGGAGCTTGGTTCTCCGTTCACGATCAACGGTCTCGGCAACAAGATGCGGGACTGGTGCGACGCGGCTGCGCTGAACCATTGCTCGGCTCACGGGCTCCGCAAGGCGGCTGCTGTTGCTTTGGCTGAGAGCGGAGTGACAGCACCTGAGCTTTGCGCCGTGTTCGGCTGGGGCAAGCTCGAGACCGCCGAGATTTATATCCGCGAGGCCAACGCATCGAGGATGAGCAGTAACGCCTTTGCGCGCCTTGATGAGTATCGAAACCGGAAAAATGTCTCACTTTCTGGGTCGAGAACGACCAATGAGACGAAACGGAAAAATAATCGTGAGAAATCAAATCCCGAATAGCCAGATGGTGGGCCCGGCAGGACTCGAACCTGCAACCAGACCGTTATGAGCGGCCGGCTCTAACCATTGAGCTACAGGCCCCGCTGCTGGCGACCGCTGAACGACGCTCGGACCGGCGCGGGGCTCGTTTACAGAATGGCTGGCATTCTGGCAATCCCATTGAAGAGCCTCCCTCCGCTCCTCCTCCCTCGTAAGCGCTGAAAACGACGCTTACCCTCCCTCCCGAGAAGTGCCGATTGAGTCATGCCTTAGCTCATTCTTGCTGAACAGAACAGGCCGACCGACTAGGTGAGCTTCTCGCGTTGGTCCACTGGGCGCGCAGGCAGTCGCCGCCACACGATGGCAATGACGCTTATCATCTCTGGAGCTCCGATTCGTGTCTGACAGGCCCGTCATTACTGCGCCGGCCTCCCACGGCGAGAGAGGGATTGCACGCATCAGCCGGCTTTTAGCCTTTTATCGCTTTCGCTTATCAGCAACGACTCGTTGAGGCTGAGCGGTTTGCCGACCTCGCGGTGAAGCTCGCTTGGCGCCGTCACAGCCATGTCGCCCTCGATACCGAAATCCTATCCACAGTGCTGCGGCTCGACACGTCGAACGATCTGGCCAATTATCGCGCCGTGACCGCTTACATTGGCAGTCAAAATGCCGATCTCAAGTCACATCTTTCGGTCACTCTCACGTTCTTGGATCGGATCTGGTTAAGCAATCGGCCACCCGAGTTGCGCGAGTTGAAGGCGAGAGGCATCCGGTTCTCGCTTGTGCTGTCGCCACCCGGAATAGGCCAGGCTGGAAGTGATAGAGGCGGGGACGCGCCCAGATGGTGTGGATCGCGCCGAGGCCGGGCTCGATCGATGAGCTGCGCCGAGCAATGGGGAACCCACGGCCGTCGAAAGCGCGGCCGGACCCAAGCTGATCGAGCAGAAAGACGGCGCATCACAAGGGTCAAACGCTGCTAATCGCCATGGTTGCGATGGTAGAAGTCCCTCGTCGACTGCCTGGGGGCAACATGGTTAAGGCATTTCGCAATACGGTCATGGCACTTACTTTTGTAGGAGTCGCCGGCTGCAACATGTTTTTGAATTTCATGAATGACTATTTGGTCTGCGGCCTTGCGCTGGCGGCTTCAGTGACCGCCGGCTTTTGCGTTGAGCGCATCTTCATCGAGCGGTCCCGTCGGGAGATGGTCCGCCTCCGCGGCGCGGACTGGCATTCGGCGGAGAACCGACAGGTCGACTCATGAAGTCACCCGTCGCGCGCTCGTAATTTTCATCATCCGATTTTTCGCATTCGACCCGAGGGGCTTGGCCCGATGATCAAACCGGTCCATCCATTCCGGTTCGCTCGTATCGAGCGCCTGCGAGAGCTGCTTGAACCAGACTACGGAATGGCAGTTGATCCGAATGGGGGGCGTGAGCACCACGAACATGGTGAGACCCGATCCGCAGCTGCTCGATGCAGATTTGGTACTCAGTCGTGATCCAAGAGGGTACGAGCTGGGTCCTTCGTTGCGAGCCTGCGAGCGCTACGGCACGCAAGCGGTCGATACCGCCCGAGTAGCATCACGATCTGGAAGGACGACGACCATAAGCTGACCCGACGTAGCGGGCGATTGGACGCGCCCGTTGCGGTTGAATTGAGGTGGATTTGTATGCCGGCTGGCAAGCCAGATCGGGACATAGCCAGGGGTACCCCGGCGAATCATGCGTTTGTTGCTGCGTGCAGTTGAGGCATTCGACGTCAACGATGCAGTTCGGACAAGGCGGGAGACCTGATGCGCTATATCGTCTCGAAGATCGCGACGCTGCCCTGGCTGGAGAGTTTTGCCGCGCGCATGGCGCCGGGGCCACTCGCTCTGCAATTTAAGTCTGTCCCACGCTCATGCAGGTGGCGATCGTCCGTCTGAATAGGCGGCCCCGACTTCCGCTGACCACGACGCTTCGCGCATCCGCTCACGTCGCGAGCCCACGACGCTCCAGAGCGTCTTCGCCTATCCGCCGCTGGCGCACCGTATCAGCTCTCGTTTTGAATTCAAAGCTGGTTCGGCCAGGCGTGAGTTTGTGCGTGCGTTCGAGGCCTATCGGTCGCGAAACCTTCAACTCCTTCAGCTACAGTGACACGATTCATTCCGATCGCAGATCTCGCGGGACTCAACGAGAAAGTCCTCGCGGATGTGACGGTTTTATCTGAGCGCTTCGACATCATTCCCAAGGGCGAGTTTGGGCGTTTGGGCGATAGTCGGGGGCAAGTGACTGAATTTGTGCTCGTTGCGCGTCCGTAGAGCTCCACTGGACTATCCGGTCTCACAACCTCATTTGCTCATGCGGGGTCATCCTGGCGAATGAGCCCGCTTTCTCGTAAAAGATCACCGCATATCCATGCAACATCCCTTCCCTGCGGCGAACATAGCCAGCGCTCTCATAAAGTCTTTGGGCCCCTACTTGGATCGTTGTTGTGTCGAGCATTACCCACTTGAAACGGAGAGCTACAGCTCGCGACTCCAATTCACGAAGAACGCTCCTTCCAAACCCTCGTCGCTGAAAGACGGGGTCGACCCGCATACGTCTAAGTTCTGCGACATCATCGTCAAAACGTTCAGCCCACCCATGGCAGCGAATCGGGCACCAATATGCGCAACTACGAAGTCTCCGCCCGAGGCGATGTATACTTCCCCGATATTGCGTTAATCATCCTCCCAAGCCCCTTCCGGGCCACACACACCAACATCCTGCGATGCGCTTCTGTGCAGATGCCATACATCATCGCTATCCCCGGACTCGATCCGCGCTATGATGCGACCCATGTTGGTTGCCGAAGCGTCGACCTCGCCGAAGAAGCGAACTTCTTCTTCCCGGCCTGCCTCAGCAATCGGATGGCGTTTCTCAGCTTGGCATCGATTCCGACGAATGCTTCCCTATAATCTGCCACGGCTTGTCCTCCTGCGATGAGGATCGGCTGACGCGCAGTGTAAGGCGAGCTATCTCATCGGCAGAGACGGACATACGGTCTTACCCTTCATCGGGGATGACCTCTTGAATATCCACGACCGGCTCTGTTCCTTCTGGAAAACAATCGTCGCCGGATTTTAAGTCGCACTAACGCCTATTCACTAGAACTCACTCGTCAGTATCGCGACATAAAGAGTTTTGGTTCCATCAGCATGCATGCTTGTTCGGAGTCGAGACGGCAAGCTCGACTGCGACCGATACGTTGCGTACTATTTGGGAAGCCGTGCGACGCTGGTGGTATTCCAAAGGGCCAGCCGACGGAAACTCGCAGGATCGCTGGGAAGGATAATTCCGCCGCATTTTGAAGCGATATTGGCAGGTGCGCGAGGTAGCCGGTGTAAGGCGGCCTTTTCAAAAAGTGGCAAAAACAGCATTGACTGCGTCCACTGTACTCTCGACGATGATATCAGCTTCGTGCTTTGTTAAGCACAGCGGCGGCGCGAACCCGAGAATGTCGCCCTGCGGCAAGGCGCGGCCGATAACGCCACGCTCAAGCAGCGCGGCGGCGACCTGCTCACCCACTTTTTTTGATGTATCGAAGAGGATGCGATTATCCCTATCCTCGACAAATTCCACCGCCGCCATCAGCCCGTCGCCGCGCACCTCGCCGACGTTTCCATGATCGCCCAGCGCCTCAGTCAGTGCGGACTGGAGATAGGCTCCAATATCGCGAGCATTCGTGATCAGGTCCATCTCATCGATTAGCTCAAGATTTGCAATAGCAGCCGCCGCGCAGATAGGATGGGCGGAACAAGTCCAACCATGACCGATACTACCGAGTTGATCGGAGCCTTTCACGAAAACCTGCCAAACCTTGTCCGAAATAATGACGCCGGACAAAGGAGCGTACGCGGAGGTCAGACCTTTTGAGATTGTGATCAGGTCCGGTCTGATGTCGTAGTGGTCGGAACCAAACATCCTGCCCAAGCGGCCGAATCCGGAGACGACTTCATCCGCGATGAGTAGAATGTCGTATTTCTTCAGAACCGACTGTACCTTCGCCCAGTATCCGGTGGGCGGCGGAATAATGCCGCCGGCACCTTGGATCGGCTCTCCGATGAACGCCGCGACTGTATCGGGACCCTCGGCTACAATCATTGCCTCAAGCTTGTCGACGCAGGCCTGGACGAACTGCTCCTCGCTCATGGTCGCATCAGCGCGGCGGAAATAGTACGGAGCTTCAGTGTGGAGAATTGGCGTACGCGGTAGATCAAAGGCGTTGTGGTACAGTTCAAGGCCTGTCAGCGAGCCTGTCATGACGGTTGAGCCGTGATAGGCTCGCCAGCGAGAGATAATCTTCTTCTTCTCCGGTCGGCCAAGCGCATTATTATAGTACCAAATTAGTTTGATGTTTGTCTCGTTCGCGTCCGAGCCTGATAGACCGAAAAAGACGCGACTCATGCCTTTCGGCGCCCGGTCGATGATCATCCTGGATAGCGTGATCGGGGCTTCTGTGCCGTGGCCATCGTATGCGTGGTAATAGGGGAGTTCGTTCGCCTGCTTTGCAATCGCCTCGGCGATCTTCTGGCGGCCATATCCGACATTCACACAAAAAAGACCCGCAAAGGCGTCAAGGCTGGTTCGCCCAGACTTATCAGTGATGTAGACTCCTTTGCCCCCGCTGATCACGCGAGTTTGAAGTTCACCTCGCGCATGCGCGCCGATGTGCGTCCCCGGGTGCAAGAGGTGATCGCGGTCCCAAGCACAGAGTTCGTTGAATCTGTGGGACATTTTCTGCTTCCTCTCCTACTCTGCATCAGAGGGTCTCGAGCCATATTCTAAGGGATAAGCGCCCCCACCTTATGGCTCGATGGGGGCCCACTTGCTGCCACCGAAAGGTTGGAGTCGCATCCTTGTCCGTTCGACGTTGCCGTTCAACAATAGCGAAATCGGATGTAGCGAAAAGAGGCCCGGCGCAACCAAGGTTGGTAGTTGCGCCAAAATGATGGTGCGACGCCAAGGCTAAGAGCACGACGACCTCAGTAGCCCGGGAGGACGCGTGAACGGAATCGCGGGCAGCTTAGTCGGCTATACAATTTGTTGGTTTGAGCTGCTGCCGGTTTGATGGACACCAGGTTAAGCTAATCCCACCTTGCGCTCGAACTCAACCGGACTGAGATAGCCGATGGTCGAATGCCTGCGGGCCGTGTTGTAAATCGTTCGATGTAGTCGAACACATCGGCGCGTGCCTCATCTCTGGTTCGATAGATCTTGTTGGCCGTACGCTCGGTCTTGAGCGAGGAGAAGAAGCGCTCAATCGCCGCGTTGTCCCAGACGTTGCCGGAGCGGCTCATGCTGCAAACGATGCCGTGGTCGGCCATCAGGCGCTGGAACTGTTCGCTGGTGTACTGGGCGGATTCTAACGGTCGTCGCAACACCCTGAAGTTGGAGGTTGCGATGAAAGTTGTAATTCGACGTTCGGCGCGGTCAGGACGAGCGCCATTGCCATCGGCAGGCCGGCCGTCTGTGGCCGGACGCGATGAACAGAATAGCATTTGGAAGGCGATTGCCACGGGGCAGAGCAGCGAAGATGCTGCGTTCGAGGCCGGCTTATCGCAACCTGTCGGAAGCAGATTGTTCCGAAAGGCAGGCGGCATGCCACCAGCGATGTTCAGATCTTCGGCCAAGCCTCTCCTTGCGCACTTATGTGGAGGAGAGACTTGCCGGCAGTGTTGTAGCCCCGAGCGGAGCTTGTATTGCTGGCCCCATCGTTCAGTGGAACGGCCGCCGGCATGGCCGGCGAAAGGATCGACGATGGGCCAAGGCATGGAGCGCTGAGCAGATTGCCCGACGCTTGCCGATCGACTTCCCGGACGACAAGACGATGCGCATCAGCCACGAAGCCATCTATCAGGCTCTCTTCGTTCAGGGCCGCGGTGTACTACGCAGCGAACTGATCGATGCGGGCATCCAAGTCTACTTCTGCGACCCGCAAAGCCCTTGGCAGCGCGGCACTAACGAGAACACCAACGGGTTGCTGCGGCAGTACTTTCCGAAAGGCACAGACTTAGCATCCACAGCGCCGACGAGATATCCGCTGTAGCGGCGGCCCTCAACGCCCGACCGAGAAAGACACTGGGCTGGAAAACGCCGGCAGAAGCGCTTGACGAATTACTGTCATGAGTGAAAACAATTGGTGTTGCGACGACCGTTTGAATCCGCCCTGGCTACCCTGGTCGGAGTGATGCAACAGCGCATCCGGCTTGCCGCGCCGCCAGACGGCCATCAACAATGCGTCGGTCACGAGCTGCGCCGTCATGGCGGCACTCATCGACCAGCCCACCACGCGGCGTGAGAACAGGTCGATCACCGCTGCCACATAGAGCCAGCCTTCGGCCGTCCAGAGATAGGTGAAGTCGGCGATCCATTTCTGGTTCGGACGCTCGGCAGCGAACTGCCGGTCCAGAAGGTGGCCGGCATCGTTTCGAGCTGTCGATCGCCGCTGTCCTTCGGCAAGCGCCGACGTCGCGGCCGTGCCCCTCAAGCCTTGCAGGCGCATCAGCCGCTCAATCCGGTGCAGGCCACAGTCCGCCCCATCGGCGAGCAGACCACGCCACAGCCGGCGCGCACCATAGGTGCGGTCGCTGGCGGCGAAGCTGGCCTTGACCCTGCCGCCGAGCTCCTCGTCGCTGCGGGATCTGGCGCTGGGAGAGCGGTTCAGCCAGGCATGGAAGCCCGACCGCGACACTCCCAGCGCATCGCATAGCCATGCCACCGGCCAGATCGTCCGGTGCTTCGCGACGAAGGCGAACTTCATGTCGCTTCCTTCGCGAAGTAGGCTGCGGCCTTCCTAAGAAACAGCCGGATTGGCGTCCCCGGGAATGGCCTGCAAGACGAAGCCTAGCGATTTGGCCCTCCGCTGAAGGTTGGCGACGACTTGCGCTGCGATATTGTTGCTCATATTGGTCGGCACCCGGATCCTTGTAGCTCATGCCGTGCCGGAGCGTGTTGTAGAATAAAACCGCAATCTTGCGGGCGGTCGCCGTCACCGCCTTCGACTTACCTGCCCGTGAGGACAGCCGACGATAGAATGCTCCCAGCGCTGTATCACTTCGACCGACCGTTGTGGCCGCCGACCGCAACAGCGCAGCTGCCCGACTGGAGGATCGTCGCGTACGCGAAGACAGCACCTTGCCGCCGGAGATCTTGTTGCCCGGTGCGAGGCAGAGCCAGGAGGTGAAGTGCTTGGCGGTCGGCCATGCCCTCAGATCTGTGCCGCACTCGCCGATAAGCTTTAAGGCGAGCGACGGACCCAATCCATGGATCTCGGTCAGATCGACGCCGAGCACACCATGCAGCGCGGTCCTGACATCGAACGTGGGTGTGTTGACCTGCTGGTCTTTACGCGTGGCCTGGATAGCTTTCCGCCCGGTTTTGTCCCTCTGTTGCCCAACGCAGCGATCAAGACTTCGAGCTTGCGATCGCAGTCCAGCATCTTCGCCTGGTAGATGTCGTAGAGTTCCAGCGATTGGGTCAGGGCGAAGACATGTTCATGTCGGTTGTTGCCCACCAGTGCGGCGCGGATCGTCTCCATGGAAGAATGGCAGCGTACGTCCCGGTAGGTTGCCAACACGTCGGGATTGCGCTCGCCCGCAAAATAGCTCGGATGATCCGCATGCCGGTCGCGCCCGTGATATCCGAAACCACGTGATGGAGCTGCAGGTTCATCTCCATCAGGGCCTTCTGCATATGTTGGATATGGCAGCGGCATACCAACCGCTCCCGCTGGCGCAAATAGGCGCGCAGGGTTGCAACCTCGGCATCAGGTCGGAAGCTGCCGCGTAACAGGCCATAGGAATGAAGCTGGCGCAACCATGCGGCATCGCTCACATCGCTTTTGCGCCCGGGCACGTTCTTTGCGTAGCGAGCATTGACCAGAATGACCTCAAACCCGCGCTGCTCCAGGATCTCGTAAACCGGGATCCAATAGACGCCGGTGGATTCCATCGCGACACTCGTCACGCCGCAGGCCTTAAACCAGTCCGTCAGATGATGCAGGTCTTCTGTGAATGTGCCGAAGGTGCGCACTGGCGTATCAGTGCAGGCTGGGTTCACCGCAGCCATGTGCATCTTTGATCCGATGTCGATGGCGGCCGCGCCGACATTGACCGGCTTCAACTCCGGGCGGTCACCCGTCGTCATCTTGGGCATAAGCAGGTCCTCCATTTAAAAATGGGCAGGAGGGTCAGGGTTATGCCAATCGTCATCTTCCTAATCGGGATCGCCGCCGGAGCAGCGTCACCACTCCCAAGTCCGCATGCACCCATGGACCACGTTTTTTAACGGC